>JAQUNP010000001.1 GCA_028717565.1 Patescibacteria group bacterium | reverse complement strand
AACTATCTCCCGTGCGCGTCTTTACCTCAATGAACTCACTCTCATCGCCATATGGAGCAATAATATCCACTTCGCCGAAACGATTACGATAATTTCTCGCTAAAACCCGATAACCTTCGCCAGTAAGAAAATCGATCGCCTTCGCCTCACCCTTGTCGCCTAGTATTTTAGTCATCAAAAATTGTTTTAGTTAATGGTTCACCCTTAAGGAATTGGCGCACCGGCTCAAAGCTTTTGCGATGCAGCCCACAAATTCCGTGTTTTTGAATACGTTCTTGGTGCAGCTTGGTCCCATACCCCTTATGAATAGCGAAGCCAAACCTGGGATATCGTTTATGTGCTTCTACCATCAGCTTGTCACGGATAACTTTTGCTACCACTGAGGCCGCCGCGATCGATAACGATTTTGCATCACCATCAATTATCCCAATAGATTGGATGTCCTTAAAATTTACTTTAAAGCCATCCACCAAAATGTGAGTCGGAGGCCGCTTTAACCCCTCTACTGCACGCTGCATAGCCACATAGGTAGCCTGCGCCACTCCCAATTTATCTACTTCATCAACCTCAGCGATACCCACTCCAATATCTTTGGCTATCCCATTAACCACTTCAAAAATCTCTTCCCGTTGGATTGGAGTCAACTGTTTAGAATCATTAATCCCTAAATCGTCTGCCAAATCATCAGGCAACACAACAGCGCTGGCCACTACCGGACCAGCCCACGCCCCTCGACCCGCTTCATCAATACCCGCTACAACACTATGCGGTTGGCTCTTCTTGATCTCCTGTTCCGCTTCCAGAGTCGGCATCTGGGTTAGTGGCCTCGGTATCGCTATTGGACTGCTCTTGGTCGGTGGCTGATTCATCGCTTGCTTGTTCATCATGATTAGATTCCTCCGCCTTAGTACCTTCCTCAACAGAAGGGGCGCTTTCTCCCCCAACCTCTTCTACTTTACCATCCTCAGGAGCTTCTGTCTCGGCTACTTGAGCTTCCTCTTGCTTGGCCTTCTCGGCAGCTTCCACCGCCTCGGCAATATCTGCTTCCGTCGGTTCCGCCACGGCCGTGTCCTCGGCTACCAACTCCCAGTTTTCTTTCACCACGCCTTTCTTGTCCTTCATTCTTAAGGCCTTACCCACCAAACTCCGTAGATAATAGAGTTTAGACCGACGCACTTTGGAACTGCGCTTGAATTCAATTTTGACCACATTCGGTGAATGTACCAAATACGTTCTTTCCACGCCCACACCAGAAGCTATTTTGCGCACGGTAAAGGTCGCATCCAGAGAGCTTTTTTCATGGCACGCAATCACAATACCTTCAAAAACCTGGATACGTTCTTTGCCACCTTCAGAAATTTTTTGATGGACCCGAACCACATCCCCAACTTCAATTTTGGGGGCTTGCTTCTTCTGAAATCTACTAAGTATAGGTTGAGCTAAATTCATCCCATTTAGAAGTTCTTAGCGAAAAAATTTAAACTAAATTTTTTCTAAACCTCTTAATTAACTAATCTACTAATTACCTATATTGACGGAACCCATTAGAAATTACAAATCAAACAAACTTCTAACGGGATTCATAACTTTCGCATGATAGCAAAACCCCCTTATCAGGGCAAGGGTTTTCTAAGTAGAGCCCCTGCTTCCATAACCTCCCTTATCATGGAAGCAGGGTAAATCTTACTTTGTGTCCAGTTCACTACCCTGAATCTGGGTAGCCAACAAACTCTCGATTCGCGGCAAGGTGACCGTTTGGTCCTGAAGCATTTGGCTCCAGTCATACTTTGCCCCTACCACTGAGAGAAACTCACTGATAGTTATGGTCCGAATTACTTCGTCCATAACTACATAAAGACGGGAGCACTGACCGTTAACCTTGATTGACTCTAGGTTAACCAGATTGTGCTGGTTGAGGTATTGTGTGGCCACCATTATTGGTTGACCGACACTACCAGCTACTACAGTCAGGGATGTTTGGTCCCCATTTACACCTACTGCCAGAATCGCATTGCCAAGACGAATCGGCGTTCGCGTACCTTGAGCTACCGCTGGCAAAACACCGAGCCGTCGACTGGCATCATCTAACGAAATGCAGTACAGCCGATTCATGCCATCGTCTGCTTGATGCGCAAAATAAATCTGCTCACCCAAGACAGCCGGAGGATTCGTTAGATGCACTCCGTCGGTAACTAGGATCTTGGCCAAACCGCCCATCGAGCGATAGACCAGCGTGTCGCCTTCCTCAAAAACCATCCCAAACCCCAGTGGCACTGCCATCTGACTTTGACCAGTTTGAGTCAGGCGCAAAACAGCTCGATTATCGCTCAAGAGATAAATATCGCTCTGGCCTTGGTTGTCCACGCCTGTGAAGATAACCGAATCCGTATCCAACCACTGTGGCCACTTGCATTTCAGTCCCTCGACCGACAGCTTGTACTCATTCTTCCCGTCTGCGCTTGCAACATACAGTTGCTGGTCGCGAATGAAAACTATGTCACCACGCTTGATATGACTTACCCAATCCGCTGGTAGATCTATCATCGGTACCTGCGGCATTACCACATCGAAATGTGGCGCGTTCAGCTTGGGGTCTGACCAAAAGAGAGCCATTATATCTTGGTACATCTGCTGATGCAGCCACATGTCGCCTTGGCTGCCAGTAATCACTTGCACGTGGTTTCTTTCGCCTACCACTCGTACCTGCTCAGCTCCTAACCAACCTTGTGCACTGGCTGACGATTTCATCACCATACCATCACTGGCTTCTCCATTGATCTCCTGAATTAGTCGCGCACCCAACGCATACAACTGACGATTTTGGATTTCGGTGTTGTGCCAAACATTGGCGTCGAACAGACCCGCCAAGTTTAAATTGCGTGACAAGATATCATCGCCAGCTGGAGCCACTGCGCCAACATAAAAGAACTTATTGGCACAATCAGTCCGTAACCGTGCCTGCTCACGCATCTGACTATCGGGCGCCATCCACGCCACACTATCAGTCCGAAAATCCACTAGCGAAGTCCATCCTTGGGCCACTACGCTCTGGCCAATTTGGGTATAGAGATTCTCAGCCGCTTGAGTAAGAGCTCCTTCGTCTAAAAGTCCCGTCCCATTCCATGGCGTTCCAGCATTGAGTGACCCCAATACCTGCTCCCGATCCCGTGCCTCCAGTTCACTGCCCACCAGCCCACCATAGCTGTGGCATAAAAACACACATCTGGTGCCATTCTTGGCTAACATTTTATCAGCCCTGAATAGACGTACGAACTGTTCGGCCAACACATCAGCTCCCTTCGACGTATCATACGCCAACATATAGATGCTAATCTCTCCCCATCGAGGGATCGTCTGGTTAGCATCAATGCTGGCGAAGTTAGACAAAGCCACGTCAAAAACCAATTGCGCCCGTTCCAGTGTTAGCCACTGATTGTTCTGCCAACCACCAATGCATACCAATGCTTGATGGCTTGTCCCGGCTTTCACCAGGTAAAGCTCGCAGTCCGGTGCTTCGGCAATTGTAATGGGAACCAACTCCTGGGATGACTTACTGCCCTGCTGATTGCAGCCAGAGACAGCGCCTAGAGGCCAGCTTGCTAGCCAACTCCAAGCCAAAATCAAAAAACCGACTCTGGTCCATCTGGGCATGGGCCAAACCTCCCTTCAAGTTTTTAAACAGCATCGTTAATATCCAAAATTTAACGGCTCATATTTTGAGCCGTTAAAAAATCGTCGCTAGTTCCTTCTCTAGTGCCTCCGATTTATCGGTCTTGGCACTGGTTGGCACTCGTTGCCACTTACCCTGGGCAAAGAGCTCCAACTCAACTTTTCTTGTCCCCTCATATTTTGCCAAGACATCTTTTAATATATGTAGCTTTTCGTTTGTAAAATTACGTGGCAGTTTTATCACCACCCGATCTGGCAAATATTCAACATGGCGCGGCGCAGGCTCCTTAATGCTATGCACTGGCGGCAAGTCATCTATCATGTCCGATTTTTTGAACTGTGCCTTAAGCTCTTCTATATTGTCATCTATCAGCTCGACCCCTTCTGCTACGATTTTGGCTTCTGACACTAACACAATCCCTTCGCCACGATTTTCAGCTGTCTCTTTTACATTTACCTTACCGGATATCAGCAAAATATTATCCCGCTCCCAAAGCTCCTTGGTTTTCTCCAATACACTAGCAAACACCACTACCTCGGCTTGACCGCTTAAATCCTCCAAGTTCACAAACAACATGGCGTCACCCTTTTTTGTAAAGATTTTTTGGATCCGAGTCGCGATACCAGCCACCTTCACTTTTTTGCCATCATCTAAATTACTTAGATTACCAATCGGCTTGACCAGTCCATCCAATAGCGGAGTGAGTTCCTTCAAAGGGTGTCGAGATACAAACGTACCCAGATATTCCCTTTCCCAAGCCAACTTCTCTTTATCGGTTGCTGTCTCCGAAACCTGCAGTTGGACTGTTTCGGTTCCGCCAATTTCTGCATCTGCGAACATCCCCGCCTGATTTGATTCCTGCCGACGATAATATTCACCAGCGAAAGACAAGATATTATCAATGTTATTAAACATTACCTTCCTGTCTCCAAAAGCATCCACAGCCCCTGCCAAAATCAGACTCTCCAAAGTTTTCCGATTGATCACTTCTTTGCCAACCCGCTTAATAAAATCGGATAAGTCCTGATATTCACCTCCCCGACTACGCTCGTCCACAATCGCATCAGAAACCTTGCGACCAACATTTTTGATCGCATTTAGTCCAAAGATGATTTCATCCGTCTCTTTCACTACGGCAAAATCTGTAAAGCTTTTGTTAACCGAAGGCGCTAGAACCTTTAAGCCAACTTGCTCACATTCACCGATATACTTTGCAATCCTGTCTAGATCGTTTTGGTCAGACGTCATCGAAGCTGCCATAAACGCACTCCGGTAATGCGCTTTCAGATACGCCGTCCAGTAAGCAATGACTGCGTAGCTCGTGCTGTGCGCCCGATTAAAACCGTACAAAGCAAATGGCTCCACAAAATGGAACAGCTGTTCTGCTACCGATTTGCTCACACCATTTTTAACTGCGCCTTCAAAAAACTTAGTTTTCTGCTCTGCCAAAAGTTTTGGGATTTTCTTGCCGATGGCCTTGCGCAAAACATCCGCCTCACCCAGTGTAAAGCCACAGACATCCCGAGCGATCTGTAAAACCTGTTCCTGAAACACAGCAATGCCATAGGTCTCTTCCAAAATCGGCTGGAGCTTAGGATGCAAATACGAATTGGTTTTACGGCCATGTTTACGAGCGATGAAATCCTCCACAAACTGAATCGGCCCCGGCCGGTATAGCGCTACCATGGCCGCGATATCACTAAAAACTGTGGGGGCCAACTCTTTGATATAGCGCTTCATACCGTCACTTTCTAACTGAAATACGCCAGTAGTATCTGCGGCTCGCAAAAGCTTAAATGTTTCTTCATCATCAAAAGGCAAATCATCGACATTTATCTCCACGCCTTTAGTTTTGCGAATAATCCTAGTAGTGTTCTTGATAATCGTAAGGTTTTTTAAGCCCAGAAAGTCCATCTTTAAAAGTCCGATATCTTCCAAGGGGAACATGGAATACTGCGTTACTAAAACGGTCTCATCATTGGGAGCGTATTGTAGCGGGACATAGTTGGTTAATGGCTTGTCTGCAATCACCACCCCAGCTGCATGGGTAGAAGCATGCCGAATCGTCCCCTCCAACTTTATTGATAAATCCAAAAGCCGCCTTATTTTCTCATCACCTTCGTACTCCGCCTTCAACTCTTGTACCTCTTCAATATGTTGCTTGAGCGGAGTGTACTTCCCTTGTTGCGGTGGTGGGATCATCTTCGCTATCCTGTCCACTTCGCCATAACTCATACCCAGCGTCCGGCCAACATCTCGTACCGCTGCACGACTGGCCATAGTCCCAAATGTAATAATGTTGGCCACCCTATCTCGCCCGTACTTTTGCATAACATACTCCACCACCTCATGACGCCTGTCATCGGCAAAATCAATATCAAAATCTGGCATTGAAATCCGTTCTGGATTTAAAAATCTTTCAAACAATAAATTGTGTTTCAGCGGATCTACATTGGTAATCCGCAAGGCATACGCCACAATGCTACTTGCACCACTACCTCGGCCTGGGCCAACCAAAATACCATTATCTTGAGACCAGTTCACAAAATCAGCCACAATCAAAAAGTAGCTAATATAACCCATCCGCTTAATCATCTCCATCTCATAATCAGCTCTCTCGCGAACTGCTTGAGACAACGGTTCACCAAATCGTTTTTTTAAACCTGCCTCTACTTTATGATCGAACACTGATTCCATATTTTCGCCCTCTGGCAAGTCAAATGGCGGCAGGATATATGTCCCCATCGGAATTTCTAAATCGCACTTCTCGGCGATTTTGACGGTATTTTCGATAGCTTCGGGCACATGCTTAAATGCCTCCGCCATAACCTCGGGGCTTTTAAGATCGAACAGCTCACCCTTCATGGTAAAACGGTTTTCATCCGTAATCGTGGAGCCAGTTTGAACACACAACAAAACATCCTGAGCATCAGCATCCTCTGGATCTAAATAATGTGAATCGGCCGTGGCCACTAGTGGCACCCCAATCTCCTGCGATAGGCCGATCAGGCCATCATTCACCTTTTGGCTGTCCGGGATATTCGGAAAATGCTGGACCTCTAAATAATAATCCTCCCCAAAGAGTTGTCGGTATTTTAGCGCCAACGCCTTCGCCTCTTCCCGTTCGCCCCTCAACAAGGTCTGCGCAACCTGACCGCTCAAGCACCCAGACAGGCACACCAGGCCTTCAGCATGTTTCTGCAACAATTCAAAGTCAATCCGAGGCTTGTAATAAAAGCCCTTGAGATGCGCCTCAGTTACCATTTTCATCAAATTTACATAGCCAGTGTGGTTCTTGGCCAACAGCGTAAGATGAAAATAATTTCTCTCCCCCCGCTTCAGCTCTTTGGTCTCCATCGAACCCGGTACAACATACATCTCGCAGCCGATAATGGGTTTGATCCCCTCCTTTTTACAGGTCTTGTAAAATTCAACCGCGCCATACATCACGCCATGATCCGTGATTGCCAAGGCCTTAGCACCCTGTGCTTTGGCTTTTTCTACAAGGCCCCCCACCTTCGACAAACCATCCAGCAAGCTGTAATGGGTATGCACATGTAGATGCACAAACTCCACCGATCCTCCTTACAAGTTAGCGTACATCAATTGTAGCACAGGCCCACTCGTGGCCTAT
Organism: Patescibacteria group bacterium; assembly: GCA_028717565.1. Taxonomy (GTDB): domain Bacteria; phylum Patescibacteriota; class Kazan-3B-28; order Kazan-3B-28; family Kazan-3B-28; genus JAQUNP01. The sequence continues at coordinate 351,823 of JAQUNP010000001.1, read as the reverse complement.
TTTTTGCGAAAATAAACCAAGCTTAAGACCAGTGCGATAAACCACGCTACTAGGAGACCTATCAAAAGTGGCTCGTTACCTACCACAAACTCGGAAAAGCCAATTGCTAGATCGCCAAACCATCGGCCAACCGGGCTTTTGTCCAAAATCCAAACTGTCGCCACAAATCCTAAAATGCCCGAGAGCACATAAACTAAAAATTTTGGATGATTACCCCAGAAAAAATTCAAGTTATTATTTAAACGATGCCACACGCCCTGAACTATAAAATCACGACCCGTCATGTCTAAAATCGCCTTTAAAAAAATGTCAGTGGCTTTTTGAGCATCATCCTTGGTCGGCATGTAGTTTATCTCGTCCCTAACTTGCAAATATAACTCATGTGCCTGCATCAACTTAGTCATATCGCTGAACAGCTCTGCCGCATTGTGAATTTGCTCTTCGACATCATCGCCAAAACTAACCTCCATCAACGTCTGTCGGAATATTTTGTGTGCCTCCACTACGGCCATACCCCAGGCTGCAGAAGCTTTTTGGGCAAGTAATTTCTCCACACCCTTCCACTCTGCCTCCACATCAAAATCTGTTACTTCACGTGTGCTCTCTTCACCCATCTAATTTATGAAGTTAATAATCTTATTTGGTACAAAAACATGCTTCTTGGAGTTTTGTACCAACCTAGTTAGTTTATCATTTTGCTCCACCGCAGCTAAGACATCCCGCTCGCTCGCATCCCTTGCAATCTCAACCGTCCCTCGTAGTTTCCCCATTTCCTGCACGGCTATCACTACACTTGCGGCTTGAGCACGCTTGGTATCAAACCTAGGCCACCGGTCTTCAAATACACTTGCCTTCTCACCTAAGACATTCTGCCAAATCTCTTCAGCCAAATGCGGAGCAAAAGGTGCTAACAGGAGCGTGAAATCACGTACCCAGCTCGTACCTTGGGCCTCGTTAATAAATTCCATCATAGTACTAACAACCGTATTAAACTTCTGGCCTTCCATGTCTTCAGTCACCTTGGCCACTAGTGCGTGAGGCGTTTCTTGTTTTTTATCGGCACCCTGTACCTTCCCCCACACCTTGTCCAAAAATCGTCTTACCCCTACCATCCCCTGCGTGCTCCACGGCATCGACATGGCGAACGGCCCCATAAACATCTCGTACATCCGCATCGTATCGGCGCCATAGTGTTCCACCACCTCGTCTGGATTTACTACGTTGCCTCGGCTCTTACTCATTTTTTCGCCATCCTCACCCTGGATCATCCCCTGATGGCGCAGTTTTAAGAATGGCTCATCAAAATCCAAATAGCCCAACTTATGCAGCACCTTTACCATGAACCGTGCATACAACAAATGCCCATTAGTGTGCTCAGCGCCACCTACATAGAAATCAACTGGCATCCAATATTTAAGTGAATCCTTCCCAGCGAACTCTTTTGTGTTGTGCGGATCGCAATAGCGTAAGAAATACCACGACGAACATACAAAAGTATCCATCGTATCCACTTCACGCCGTGCTCCTTTGCCATATCTTGCCTCCACACCATCCTGAAATTTTTTAGAACTAGCTAATGGTGATTCTCCGGTTGGCTTAAAATCAACATCATTGGGGAGTATGACTGGTAAATCTTTTTCATCCATTGAGACCGGGACAAAGGAATCTCCTCCGTACGTCGGAGCAACAGATTTTTTGCCCCCCCGAGGCACCGAGGGGCTACCTTTAGGAACATAAATAATTGGAATTGGTGCCCCCCAATACCTCTGACGCGAGATCAGCCAATCATGTAGCTTATATTGCACAGTCAATTTACCGCCAACTTTTTTGGTGATAGCCGGAATAACTTTCTCACTTTCCTGCCCATCAAATTCACTGCTATTTATCAGCTTGCCATAACCAGCATAAAAATCTTCGTCGCTCTCAATCACCCGTACAATTCGCAAATCATACTTCTTGGCGAACTCATTGTCCCGCTCATCATGAGCTGGCACCGCCATCACCGCCCCAAAACCATAGTCAGCCAACACATAATCGGCTACCCAAACCGGGACCCTCTCGTGGTTAGCTGGGTTGACGACATAAGCACCTGTAAAAACTCCGGTCTTCTCTTTCGCCGCCGTGCGGTCCAGAGCGCTTTTCTTCCGAGCATTGGCCACATATCGTTCGACTGCTTTTTTCTGCTCACTGGTTACAATTTTTTCAACCAATTCATGCTCGGGCGCCAGTACCATGTACGTTACTCCGAAAAGCGTATCCGGGCGGGTAGTGAAAACTTTGATCTTGTCCCGACCACCATCAATCGCAAACTCAAGCTCGGCACCTTCGCTCCGACCGATCCAATTTTTTTGCATTTCCTTAGTCGACTCTGGCCAGTCCAATTGAGCTAACCCATCAATCAGCTCCTGAGCAAAAGCAGTAAACTTAAAAAACCATTGCTTCATTTTCTTTTGCTCAACGGCGCTATCACAGCGCTCACATTGACCGGCCACCACTTGTTCATTGGCCAATACCGTCTGACATTTTGGACACCAGTTGGCATAGGCCTCCTTTTGGTAGGCATAGCCGTTGTCAAAGAGCACCTTAAAAATCCACTGTGTCCATTTGTAATAATTCGGGTCAGAGGTGTTGATTTCCCGATCCCAATCGTATCCCATTCCGAAAGACTTCAATTGACGTTTGAAGTTGGCGATATTTTTCTTGGTAGTTTGCGCTGGGGGTACACCCACTTTGACCGCATAGTTTTCCGCTGGCAATCCAAAAGCATCCCAGCCAAAAGGATGAAGCACATTTTTGCCTTGCATCATATAATACTTAGCTAAAATATCACTAGCCGTATAGCCACGAGGATGCCCCACATGCATACCCTCACCCGAAGGATAAGCAAACATATCTAATACATAAAATGGCTCCCTGGCTTTTTCATTCGCCTTGAAAATGCCTTCCGCCTCCCAAAACTTTTGCCATTTTTTCTCAATCTTCTGGTGGTTGAATTTTGCCTTTGCCATAGCACTATCATACCCCAAAAAGCGGAAAGCCCTCTTGCTTCTGTTCACAAAAGGGCTCTTATCGACTATGCACATCTCTGACATAGTAATTGATTGGATCCGTAATCATATTTCACTCCCTACAGCATGGTTCACCGTACCGGCCGTCTGGCCTCCTTCAGCCGCAGAAGAATCTTGCCCGGATTCCCTTCCTTGACTTGGTGCTTAGGTATCTTAAAGATCCTTGCCACCAAATCGGCCTCCGTCTCACTCCTTTTCAGCTGAAAGATTTCGTGGCCATCAGAACCCAGCTCTTGAATACGCTTACGGCCAATGATCAAGGCCATCTGGTCAACATGTTCGAGGTCCACCTCCAGTGCCTCGCTCAGCTGACCAGGTATGAAAAAAATGAGCAAATGTCGCCTTGGCATTCCCTCCGTCACCTCCTTTGCAGGGTATGATTCGCGCCTCAAGGTGCAACCCTGACTTTTTGCCATTTCTATTATATCAAAACGGCTCCCCTAGGGGTTGTCGGCCGAGCCAGGCGAAGTTCCGGTAAGCCGGAACGAAGACTGGTGGACCGTACCGGATTCGAACCGGTGACCTCCTCCATGCCATGGAGGCGCTCTACCAACTGAGCCAACGGCCCATACTTTTGTCCCCAATAATTTAAAACACCAGAGCTCTATCGTCAATTGCTCTACCAAACCCAAGGGGTCCCCTTTGGGGCTGAGCCAACGGCCCTCGACTATTTTTATACGCGTAGCTTCTTGGCGTACTTACCCAGAACCGGCATCTCCCATTCGCTACCCGTCCAAGCATAGTAAATACCTATCACCGAAATTACCACAAAAGCCCACCCTATCAAAGTATTCAAAAACGAAATGAAAGCCCAAGCGCCATACGGTGTAATAGCAGTCAAAAGTGAACCCAAAACCGAGAGCACTATCCAAGCAAAAATCTCTAAGACAAATAGTGCCATCCCTTGTCGAGCATGAAAATAAACAAAGCGACTATCTCTGCGCAGGATAAGTGGCACTAAAAAGAGAATCGACACATATGACAGTGCTGCGAAAACCTTGTCCTCACTACTTGGTCTGCGATTACTCACTACTTCTTGTTGAACGCGTTCTTCTTCCATGAGCTCTATCCCTCCTTATTTATCTCCTTTAAAGATACATTAAAACTCAAAATTATCAATGCCACAGCTACAAATAGCAGCATAGCTCCTTGATGTAAAACGACTGGCCAGTGATCAAAGAAACCCACCACTAACCAAACGGCTAGGGGTACTACTGACAACCAGCACCAGCTTTTTTGCTTAAGCATTTTCCATTGCAGAGTCATCATCCCCAGTATTAACGACACGAACAAAGCTAACCCCACCCAACCGAGCTCACCAAGCATTACAAGATACGCATTGTGTACCGGCTGATACCACCAGCTCGGCTGATCGGACACTTGCCGAACCAAATAAACCGGATAGTTGCCCGCTCCCACTCCCGTCAACAAGACACCCCCAGTTACTTCCTGCCACACTTGCAAACCCTCCACTCGCTCATCCCATGAGCGTTGTTCTAGAGATTGTGTCATATCAAAGCGGCTCATCACTGCTGGAGCCTGCCATAAGCCAACTACCACAACACTGACTGCCAACACAACCAAACTACTCACCAAGACACGTCGCTTCGTCCAAATCACCATCCCCAAAATCGCTATCCCCACCAAGACCAACGCCAGCCATCCTGAACGAGAAAAACTTAAGATGCCAGCTATCGCCAATGGGGCTATCAGCCATCGAGCGTTTTTATTGAAACATCCCAAATAAACTGCCGCGCCGACACCGGCCGCCATTAAACCACCGAAGATATTCGCATGTGGCAACATCCCGTGAGCCCGCAGTTGCCGTAAGCCATCCACTATCACCACCGGCACTCCCGATACCGCCGGATTTAAATTTGGCTCTGTAAAAATATCAACATTAGTCAAAAAACTAAAAGAGCCATTCAATACAAACTGCCCCACACCCCAAATAGCTTGGAACGCTAACCCCCACACCAACGGCCATAAAATCTGTTCCAGATTTTTGACCCGATTGATTAAATACAACAACCACCCTCCCCACAATGCCCAGTGTAAAAAAGTAGTCAGGACAACCTCTCTATCTTGAGCCCAAATTATCGACAGCCCCATCCAAACAATTAACAACCCCAAAGGCACCAGCACTCCTTGGGGCGCCAATTTTATTTTCTTTGTTCCCCCAGCCAGCCACACTATTAACAACAGAGCCACAACTATATCGCTGGCGTAGAGAAAAATAGAGCCATACTCAAAAAATGCGCCACCCAACGAAGCCGTGACCACAGATGTCCGCCACTGCCATGGCAGCAAAAAAAGCCCCAACCATAAAAGCAACGATTCAGCCGTTTCTAGCCAACCAGTCCTCAATAAACTCCCTGCTTTCAGCGCGTTTGTCATTAAAATGAACCTTTATTACATTGTCATCGAGTATCACGCTAGGATTAATACCCAACCGTTCACGGCTTTTCTCAATAATCTTGGTCTGACGCCGCTTAGCCCACATCTCTATCCTATCACCAAAGCTTCCACCCAAAATCTTCTCTAGACCCCAAGCGAACCAAGACGAGCAATCCTTTTTGACAAATTCTTGCCTCAAATTCGGGCTTCTAAATGCTACTGGTAATTGGTTTTTTAGCCAATAATTGCTCTTCCAGAACCTATCAAAAAAATCTGCTCGCCACACCGGTACAAAATCCGCCACCCAATACGCCAAATGGTAGTCATTGGCCAGAGCGCATTTGGACAGGTCCATTGCACTTTCATCCACAAACATTTCAGGAGAAAACTTCAGGAATTTTTTCGGTGAACGCACTCTGATCCTCAAGATTGTCATCCAAAGTAGCAACCATGCTCTAACCGTCCAAACCCGACCATTGGCAGCTACCACGAATAGATCAATATCAGAGTTCTCGGTCACGTTGTCATAAGACAAAGTATTGCTAACCGCCACCATTTTAATAAACGGCACATTAGCAAACAGCCACTCGTATTTTCTAACCTGTCTCCAAAATTTCTCGGCCAATTTTTGCCGTGGTCTTACCTCCAACACATGATACTCGTCCAGACAATAGAAATCGCCGGACTGTTTAATACCGGTCCTTTTTAATATCCGCCTCAAATCGACTTCGCTTCGCTCTTCCCCCCATGTGTAGCGCCGGATTTGTTTCAGTGTCAGCGGCCGTTTGAACTGCGAAAAGAAAACCAGAGGAATGAGCATGGATTTCATATTTCTAAGATCCTCTCTATGGTATCGTAAAGGGTAGATACTAAACAATGGTAGCATTTGCTGCCGCCCCGAGCACAAGCCAAGGGACTCCTAATCTAAATAAAAAAATTATGGCCAAAGAAATCATCTTTTCCGGTATCAAACCAAGTGGGGTTCCTACACTAGGCAACTATGTAGGGGCCATCTCAAAGTGGGCCGAGCTTCAGCAAAAATATCGATGCTTCTTCTCTGTAGTGGACCTACATGCTATTACCGTGTCCCAAGACCCCAAGGAGTTACGATACCGCACCTATCTCACCACCGCCATCATGTTAGCGGCTGGGATTGACCCCAAAAAATCCGTGATCTTTGTCCAGTCCCATGTCCCTGCCCATTCTGAATTGGCATGGCTCATCAACACCCAATCCACTATGGGCGAACTTTCTCGGATGACTCAATTTAAAGATGCTGCAGCCAAAACCAGTAAAACTAGTATCGGCGCTGGACTTTTTACCTACCCCACGTTAATGGCGGCTGACATTTTGCTATACGATGCCCATGTTGTCCCCGTGGGAGACGACCAAAAACAGCATGTTGAACTAGCTCGTGATCTGGCACAAAAATTCAACCATCGATTCGGCAAAACTTTTGTTGTGCCCAAACCGCTGATTCGTGATAGCGGAGCTCGGATTATGGATCTACAGAACCCAGACAAAAAAATGAGTAAAAGCGATGATAGCGACAGGGGCTATATTTTAATCACTGACTCACCGGATATCATTCGCAAAAAAATCATGAGCGCTGTTACCGATTCAGGACGCAATATTGTGTTCAATAAAAAACACAAGGGCCTGTACAACCTGCTGACTATTTATCAAGTGCTCTCCGGTCAAGGTGAGAAACAGATCGAAAAACACTTCCTAAACAAGGGCTATGGTCAATTCAAACAAGAATTAGCCGAATTAATCATCAAGACCCTCTCACCCATGCAGACCCAGATCAATGCCTATATGAAAAACACCCCCCGGCTCGACAAGATTCTAGCCCAAGGAGCCAGGCAGGCCAATCAAATAGCTGATCTAAAATTAAAAGAGGCCTACAAAAAAGTTGGCCTCGTCACAAAAAGGTAGGCCCCAGCGGAAGAAACTGGAGCCTGTTTTGAGGAAGAGGAAGGCATACGATAAATTGATGAGAAGATCCTAGGTTGCCGCCTCGCAAGGTTCGAATTGACAAATGAGATCCGTCAGTCGCTTTTGCATATTGTCTAAATCCAATCTGGTTCTAGCTTCCAAATTTAACCGCAGTAGCGGCTCATTGGAGCTCGGCCTGATACTACACCACCAGTCCTGCGTCCGGATGGTCAGTCCATCCAATTTGTCGATTTCAGCATCTCTAAATTCAGCCTCCAGCTTCATCAAAACTTCTTCCACGCTCCGAACTTTGAAATTTGTTTCAGGAATTGAGTAGTATTTTCTATGTTCGTGCAAAAGTTCGGTCAATGTCTGTCCTTTTGTAGACAACAACTCCAAAATCATTACCGCCGCGACCAAACCCGAGTCAGCGTTAAAACTATTTCGGAAAAAATAATGACCCGAATGCTCTCCGGCAAAATAGGCATCATATTTTTCCATATCCTTTTTTATAAAACCATGGCCCACCTTGGTCCGATATGCAGTAGCGCCATGTTTTTGAACCACATCTTGCACATTCCAACCACAAACCGCATTATACAAAACCACTCTCGTTGGGTCTTGTGTCAAAATCGCGTCCAACAACATCGCTGTCGTTTCACTACCTGTTACAATGCCCCCTTTTTCATCAATCAGAAAAATCCTATCCGCATCACCATCAAAAGCCATCCCCAAATCTGCACCAGTTTCTGTCACTCGCTTTTGTAAATCCGCTACATTTTCTGGCTCAATGGGACTTGGCAAATGATTGGGGAAGTTGCCGTCCGGCTCAAAATACATCTCTTCCACACGCAAAGAAAGTGACTGCGCCAATTCCCTCACTATTGGCCCAGCCACTCCGTTTCCCGCATCTACTACTATCTTAAACGGTTTAATCTTTTTTTTGTCCACTTGGCTTAAAACATGTTCAATCCAATCTGGCAAAATATTTAAGCCCTCAAAATTATAAGTTCTGGCCACATATTTTTTATCTAGATAGTTGGTTTCAACTATAGCTTGAATCTCCTGGATCTCGCCACCGCCACCCACTTCCCTACCTCCGGATCGAGACACCTTCATGCCGATCCACTCCTTTGGGTTATGAGAAGCTGTCACAATCACAGCCGCATCGCACACTCCCCGACCAGTCACGAAGGTACGCACATCACTTGAAACCAGGCCCAGGTTTAAAACCTTAGCCCCCAACTCAATAAAGGCCTGTGCCATCGCCCCATGAATCGCCGGAGCCGCTAAACGCGCATCGTGCCCCAATGCCACGACTTTAGGAGCGCCCAGATATTCGAAAATCCCGTGTGCGATTCGGTAAGCGTCCGCTTCATTCAGCTCGCTCGGGTAAACCCCCCGAATATCATAGGCACGAAAGATACTCTTATCCATGCCGTCTATTATATCATCCCCGAGCCACCACTAGTCCCCACACTCGTCTAGCTCCAGCATCCTTCAAAACCTTGGCACATTCATTTAAGGTTGCGCCAGTAGTCGCCACATCATCCACCAACACAATCTCGCTCGCAACTGGCCGCACACAGACAAAAGCACTGGCTACATTAGCCACCCTTCTGGCTCGGCTCAGCCCTGTCTGAGACAAGGTGCGTCTGGTTCGCTTCAATACGTTGTGTACATCGCCTAGATATGAAGCTAGTAGCTCGGCCTGGTTATAGCCCCGCATTACCAAACGCCTCGGGTGTAGGGGTACTGGCACTATCATCACTGACCTTCTATCAAATTGATATACATGCTCCAGACCATATCGGCACAGATGACCCAAGATTTCCGCAATTTCTTTGGTATTTTGATATTTCAAAGCATGGATCATCTCTCGTATTGGACCCCTGTCAAAATAGGCAGCCACCACCAACCCATCTAGATAGGTCTTGCGTCGACAGTTCGGGCAAGTTCGACCTCGCTCACTTAAAGCTCCACATAAAAAACACCGTTGTTTGTGAACAAGCAAGATTTGTTTAGCACACTCATAACACACCCACACACCAAGCCGGCCACACTGCACACAAGCCGATGGCGCTATCCCCTCCTTAATAAATTTCGCAACTGTCCTAAACAGGTCCCACTGTCACACCAGTATAGTAGTAAGTCAGAATCTCTTGATAGGTTTTACCTGCATCGGCCATATTTTTTGCTCCCCACTGTGGCATACCGATATTGTGGCCCCAGCCTCTGCCAGTAAATACAAAGGCAGTTTGCCCAAAATCATTAATCTTCTTTACTTCAAAATTCATACTCCGAAGTTCCGAATTACTAGTTAAGTAATCAAAAGTTTTTACTGGAACCGAGACCACCCGACCATTGGACAAAGAAAAAACAATCATTTTGGCCCAGTTGGAGGGATACCGTTCTGCCACTTGAATGTCCTCGATAGTGTCCCCGCCCACCGCAGAGATGCCTAATGTATCATCGAAGCGGCTCTTGAGATAATCCTGTTGCAGGGTATATGTCCAAGTATCTGACTTAGCCCAAGGATCAGGCACTCCTTTCAAATATGGAATTGGATTACCGCCCCAAACCCACTCTACATTTGAAGTATATCCACCGCTATCCGAAAAATAGTAGGCGTTAATAGGCTGCCCTTGGTACTTTATAACCATTCCCTTAGTATTCTCGGAGGCGGCCACTAAACTAGGTCTATCTTTTTCATAATTGTACCCATAGTAAACTTGGTGGCGGGTATCGTCATACACATCGAAGATGTCCGACGACGTACTTTCACTCCGTTTTTTTACAGCAAACGTCCTAGCCGCAACCATTTGTGCCTTTTGGGCCTCTAATGGGAAACTATTCGGGACTTCGGCGATGCCTTTTGTATAGTCATCCAAACTCAATTCATTGACCACCCAGATATTATTAGTTACCGGCGAGCGTCGCACCAAAATCATCCCACGAAAAGTGTTATAGCTACCGATCCCGCTGGTATTAACCGTTAAAACAGAGTTGTTAAGAGGGATCACTCTCACCCAGTCAGAAACACTTTGACCGTTAATGCTATAACCATAACCCAACGGCGCAATCGCTACCGCCTGGTTCTGATACGTACCAACCAAGCCCTTGTCAGTTCCCCGACGAATCACAAAACTGCTGCCCTGCACCGTTACGCTGTCGGTGGTGGAGGTCAGCCCTACCCGAATTGGATCTACCAATGCTAATTCTTCGTCTATAGAAATATCAAAATAAACGCCCAAGTCCGGTAGCCACGCTACCCCTTCAATCACCGGGCGGAAATACTCTTTAAAGTTTTCTCCCACTCTATCAGGCGCCCTCACCACAAACGTAAATCTAGCCACTTCACCCGGCTTCACTTCGGCCTGCAAAAAAGTTGCAGCCCGGTTTGGACTTAACCAACTACTATCATAAAACACACTTTGTCTATCTAAATTTCTAGCCGTGCCCAGCTTCGCCATGGTATCGCCACTTGATCTCCAAATAGTATTTCCGGAGTTTTTAAAATCTACCCAAACCGTCGCTGTCTGCCCAGAAGTCAAAGATAAAGAACTAGCCGATTGACCTACATACTCCGCGCTATAAATGGCTGGCACCACGTTGATTGTCACAGAGAAATTGACATCAAACCATGTAATCCCCTCGGCCACCAAAGCAAATTTTTCCACATAAGTCCCGGTTTTGATGGGTGCTTGCAAATTTAGCTTAAACGTTCCCGTTTCACCTGGAGCCACAATCATCTCGGCCGAGCTGACTCGATTTGGACTAAGCCAAGAGGCCGACACAAAACTACTTTTTCTATCCACCGGAGACGCCGTCCCCACTTTCACTGCAAAAGCCCCAATATTTTGCCAAGCCACATCACCATCATTTCTAATTTGTACTGATAGCTCCCCTACCTCACCAGATTTAAGCGACACGTTGGAAGCAGATTGCTGCACCAAGGCCGCCTTCCAAACTGCTGGTTGCACCTGCAATGTAATGGATACCGAGAAACCATCAAACCATGTAACCCCCTCTGCTACCAGACCGAGTTTTTCTGTAACTTGCCCGGCACCAACAGCCGTAACATCAAAAGTAAATGTTGCCACCTCGCCGCCAGCCACAGTCACTTCTTGCATCGTGGCTGCTCGATTAGGACTAAGCCAGCTTCCGTGATACAACTTTCCAACCCGATCCCGGGGCTCAATCGTACCAAGTTTGACCGCATTGGCTCCGCTGTTGACCCACGTGGTTGTCCCCGTGTTCTTGATTTGTATCTGCACCTGGGTGGTCGTTCCGGCTTTCACTGATGTCGTAGGAGACACTGAAATAAGCTGCGCACTAAAAGCGCTTGCCAAAACTTGCGTTGGCAACATAGTCGCCACCAGAGCCATACCCAAAATGAAGCTTATTTTTCTCAAATCAGTCCCCCTACATTAAAGAATTGAACAGTAGGCACATTATAACAAAGAAAAAATCCCTCGGGATGTATAATCTAAATAGTATGCTAAAAAACATCTTTTTCGCCAAAAATTTGGAGGCAGACGCCAATCGTATTACCTTCGGTGAAACCACAGACGAGGTTTTAGACAAGGTTGGGGCAGAACTCCCCATCGACCTCGTCCGCACCGGTAATAAAATAATCGTCCGCACCCCTATCGTTGGAGCCAATGCCGATGATATCAGCATTACCATAGAAAACAATACCTTAACCATCACAAAAAATAGTTTCCGCGAGGAGTCCGACGAAGAGGAATATTTCTATCTTCAGGAGTGCCATTGGGGCCCTTTAAGTCGCGTTATCGAGTTACCAAAAGAGGTCGACCCCGAAAGAATCCGAGCCACTCTTGACGATGGTATCCTGACTGTCATCCTACCTCTAGCTAACAAGGCCTACACCAAAGTAATCAATGTACGAGATATCAGCAATGAAAGTTAGAAAAGCCGTCATCGCCGTAGCAGGATTCGGAACTCGGTTTTTGCCCGTAACCAAAACCACCCCCAAAGAAATGCTACCTATCCTGGACAAACCGATTGTCCAGTATATTGTCGAGGAGCTTAGTGCTGCCGGCATTGAGGAGATTATCTTAGTCACCAACTGGCAAAAGAAGTCCATCGAAGACCACTTTGATCCATCCTTTGAGTTAGAACATCAGTTGCTTGCTCAAGGCAAAAAAGCCCTGGTCGAAGAGGTCAAAAAAATTTCTAAGTTAGCCAAGTTTGTTTACATCCGTCAAATCGAAGGATATGGCAACGCCCTGCCAGCGATTACTGCCCGAGAATTACTTGGCAACGAGCCCTTTATCTATGCCTTTGGAGACGACTTGGTAAAATCTCGGACATCCTTCTCGAAACAACTAATCGACACTTATAAAAAACACGGTTGCAGTGTACTGGGTGTGCAGGAGGTCAGTAGCAAAGAGGTGTCAAAATATGGCATAGTAGGGTTGAAGGGTAAAACACGTTTTGTAGATGCTATCGTAGAAAAGCCTTCGCGCAAAAATGCTCCTTCCCGTCTCGCTGCCTTTGGTCGGTATCTTTTTACACCAGATATTTTTACCGCCTTAGAAAAAACCCAAAAGGGCAAAGGTAACGAATATTGGATAGCCGATGCAATAAAAATATTGGCTCGGGACTATCCCGTCATTGTACAAAAAGTTATCGGGGGCAAATGGCTAACTACTGGAGACCCCGTTAGCTATCTTCAAGCTATCATTGAATACGCCAAGGATGATCCTAAACTAAAAAAGGTTATCAAATGAACAAGACACAATTTGTCAAATACCTCTGCTTTTTCGTCACCATCGGGTTAGTGCTGATGTCAGCTCGGTGCAGCCTCACTACCGGTGGAATTAGCACTCAGGAAGATGCACCGGATCTTAATACCAAGGACCCCATTACTTTGGAATACTGGCGTCTGTGGGATGAAAGCGATGTCATGCGTGGGTTTGTCAACGACTATGTAAAAGCTCACCCAAATATTACTATCGAAGTCAAAAAAATAGAGATTGAGAAAGGTGAAACGGTCTATGATTATCAGTCCCGAATCACCAAACTAATTGCCGATGGTGCAGGGCCGGATATGTTTATGATCAATAGCAACTGGTTGCCGTACCATATTAATCATATTTCTCCCATGCCAGCTGGGCTTATGAGCATCCATGACTACGAAGAAACCTTCCCCCAAGTAGTGGTGGACGACTTTGTATCCGACAATCGCATCTATGCAGTACCATACTACATAGACAACCTCATTTTGTTCTACAACACTGATATCTTTTCCGAAAATCATATCAGACAGGCTCCCACAACTTTGAAAGAATTAATCTCCCTAGTCCCCCAACTGACTAAAAAAGACGCCTCTGGCAATATCATCCGATCAGCCATCGCCCTAGGCGAAACCTCTGAAAGCATCCCCGGCGCTTCTGGCATTTTGGCCGCACTCATGATGCAATATGGCGCTGAGATGACATCAGCCGACGGCGACCAAGCCACTTTTGATTTGCCCGTAGCAAATACCAATCCTCCGGTGATGGCAGGAGAAGCAGCTCTAGAATTTTATACCCAGTTTGCCAACCCGTCTTCTGCTCTCTACACCTATACTGGAGCCACTAATGCAGCTGGCAATCGTATTTTCCCATCAGATGTCCAGGCATTTATGGAAGGCAAGGCAGCTATGATGTTAGGCTACGGATATCAGATTGCCAACATTCAAAAGTTTAGCCCCAACTTACGCTTTGCCACCGCCCCCATCCCCCAAAACACTTTGCAAGACCCCGTTACCATCTCAAACTATTGGGGCGAGACCGTATCTAGAACCAGCGCCCATCCCAATGAGGCCTGGGACTTTATCAATTTTATGCTCAAAGGCACCCGTCAAAGCAGTTATGCGCGCTTCACCGGCCGCATCTCGGCTCGCCTTAGTTCTCTCGCCAACGCCAAGGGCAAAAGATACTACGGTGCTATTGCTGAGCAAGTCCCTTACATGAGAACTTGGTACCGCAATAACACCTCCGAAGTGGAAACTATCTTTGACGAGATGATTGCCAATGTGTTGAAAAACAAGATTAGTTCACGTGTAGCCGTCGAAACTGCAGTTAGAGATATCAACAACTTGGAATGAACCAACTTATAAAAACTTTTTTGCTTGGCCTCCCCACTGCTTGGTTTCTTGCCACGCCAATTTGCTTGGCTCAAAATACTGAGACCAGCTCGACCGAAAATCTTGATCAGTTAGTCCAACAAGCCGGAGTAGCCGCCGAGCAGTTGATTGTTTGGCTCGCCAATTTTGCTGGAGCCATCATTGTCGGCATGATTGTTTGGGGTGGCATCAAATATATGCAAGGCAACACCGATGGAGGTAAAAAAACTATCCTCTCCGCTATTGTCGGAGCTGTGATTGTTTTGTTGGCATACGCCATTGTCCAATCCTTTAAAGAAGTCATCACGAGTGGTTAATAACATCACTTATCGGGTATTGAGGGGTCGAACCCAATCGTGATAAAATGAAACAGATATAAATTGATTTTGTGGGGAAATAACAATGAAGAAATTATTTGTAAATTTATCCGCATGGTTAGCTGGCAGTATTCTTTTGTTGCCCCTGCCTGCTATGGCTCAATCGTCGGGCGATATCGGTCTTGGGGACGCGCTGCAATCGGGTGGTATCGATAGCTTAACTGGCATCATCGACAACGCCATCCAGATTATCGCTGGCATCGCTGGTGCTATTGCTGTGGGCTACTTGGTCTATGGCGGTATCACTTACATCACAGGTGGCGCCAAGGGTGCTGAAACAGCAAAACAGATCATCATCAATGCCATTATCGGTATGGTGGTCATTCTGCTGGCCTACGTCATCGCCACATCCGTGGTCGACCTTTTCCGCACGTAGTTAGTTAGCCAAATCAGCTAGACATTAACAAGAGCCCTTCAAACATGAAGGGCTCTTGCTGTTAAAGCATCCAAACTCGATTTTTTATGGCCTCTTTATAAATATAGAATCGTCTCAAAAAAATATAGATTGGCCACTTAGCAAAAAATATTTTCAGATCTCGTTTGCCGTGCCACAGGTACCGCAATAGCAGCGCCGGTATCAAAATGGGGGCGGTTAAAATATAGAAATAATCCATTCCGTTCACCAGCCACCCTCCACTAACTGGTGGGCCAAAAACCATATACGTTTCCGGGTAATACTTTTTTAGCACTGGCCAAACCGAGGCGTTTCTTGCCGACCGCCAAAGTGAAGCCACTGTCCAGTCGGCTGGCTGGTGATACACTACCGCCGCCTTCTCACGTACAAAATCAAACCCTTGTGTCACGGCCCGAATTGCCATTTCAGAATCTTCATTATTGTACTGCAAGAAAAAATCATCAAAACCGCCACACTTATTAAAAACCTGCCTCCGAAAAGCGATGTTAGATGTCATTGGCCATCTCGCCCCTACATTGGATACCAAACGTTCTGGGAAATACCCCTTGTATCCAGGTCGCGCGTAAAAGGTTTGGCCTATCACAAAACCAATCTCCTCATTGGTAAATCCTTGCAACAGACTCCCAAGCCAAGCCGGCTCTGCTACACAGTCGTCATCAATGAAAGCTAACACTTCCCCGGATGCCACTTTGATTCCAACATTTCTAGCCCGTGCCACGCCCTGATTCATTGGCTGACGAATCACCCGCACCCGGTCGTCTTGCCAACTTTCTAAAAACTCGCGCGTCCCATCGGTGGAAGCATCATCTACAACCACCAGTTCAAAATCTTGGTGATCTAAATTCCGCAAGGAAGCTAGACACTTTTTTAAATACCCCAAGCGGTTATAAGTGGGCACTATTACAGAACAACTCATCTTCCAAAAAATAAAATTACTGGCGGAGAGGGTGGGATTCGAACCCACGATATCCCAAACAGGATATAACGCTTTTCGAGAGCGCCCCGTTCAACCACTCTGGCACCTCTCCTTTTGGTTTATCTACTTTCGTAATTTTTTAAAAAATTCCCGCATCAACTGCCCTACCTCTGTCCCACCCGACAGTTTCTCAATATTTAATCCTGGAAACAACTGACGGACTTTTGCTTTAGTTAACTTACTCGCCACCGAACCGAATAAGGGATCCGACAAAATATAATAAAGGTTTTTGATACGAGCGTTACCAATAGCGCCTAAACACATCAGACACGGCTCTAACGTAATATATATTGACGCCTTTTCCAAGCGCCAGTCACCCACCTTCCGCTGCGCCATCCTGATGGCCACCAGCTCTGCGTGTCTTAAGCCATCTTTCTTGGTATGGGTTTGGTTGAACCCTCGGCCAATAATCGTACCATCACCATCTACCACAATCGCTCCCACGGGAACTTCATTTGCAGAATAGGCCTTACGGGCCAATCTTAGAATCTCATCTCGGTACTTTTGATCTCCCTTCATAAAACCCGAATGAATTTAGCCATCAACCCAAGACCCACCACAACCAACACACATCCCACCGCTTTGATGTGCTCTAGCGCAACAAAAATGATAATACCGAAAACTACCAGTAACAGGCTTAGGCACAACCCTTGTCTATATCGCACTTTGTTCATAATCTACTGGCGGAGAGGGAGGGATTCGAACCCTCGATACGAGAAACCCCGTATAACGGTTTAGCAAACCGTCCCATTCGGCCACTCTGGCACCTCTCCGTGGCGCGCCTGAAGGGACTCGAACCCCTGACCTTCTAGTCCGTAGCTAGACGCTCTAATCCGCTGAGCTACAGGCGCATATGACTTTCAAAATTTAAGAAACCGACCGATTTTATCTATCGTATCCTCACCCCTGCCTGCATCCTCTGGCAGAAACTTCGACAGGATCTGTCTCACCTTTTCTACATCACTCTCTTGGATTTGTAAAGTTAACAGTAAATCAAATCGCTTGGCAGTCATAACATTTAAAGTTACCCCAGCTATCTTGTCATTTACTATCCAAAATGACTTCAACGAATCATAACTATAAAATCTCTCGCCCACCAAAATCCCGCTATCAGTAATACTGTGCGTGAACACCCGCGGCTCTGCTCGCCCAAGAACATAGAGTGCCACCACTATCATCACCACCACTCCAATAAAAAACCAGCTTTGTATATAAACAGAATACACGACCGCCAATATTGCCAAGGCCCAAACCGTAACATGCCACCACACCCCCCGTGTAGCAGCCCGAAACTCGCCAGCTTGCCATGAAAAAAGTTCTTTCCCTCTATCTTGTTTGTCTGCCATAAAAACTTATTAATACCTCTATTATATAGTGGCGGAGAGGGTGAGGTAGGTTTCCCACCTCCGGTGGGCCCCTCCACTCGTCCCAACGGGACCCCTTTGGGGCGGATGTTGGAAAGGATTTTATCTATATTTTGGCAGCATCGTATACGAACCTTTGTCCTTCGGATGCGTCGTATCCATACCCTCGCCACGGATCCAGATTCAAACCAGTTGAATTCTGACCCGTGGCGGAGAGGGTGGGATTCGAACCCACGAAGACGTTGCCGCCTTGCTGGTTTTCAAGACCAGTTCCTTAAGCCGCTCGGACACCTCTCCAATCAAAAAAACAAGCTACCAAACTAGCAAACCTTCTATAAGGATTGTACCCTAAAAGCCAATATGGAGAAACTTCTGATAGCTGACTCGGCCGCCGATCTCATTGTCGCCCAAAGCATAATCCTCATTACCATATAAAATATTGCACAGACCGTCCAACTCACCCGCATCCAAAGTGCTCAACACCATATTGGCCGCCGTCCGCTCCTCGTTTGTCATTTCCGAAGTGTCATATACAAAATATGTACACAGCTTAGACAAAGAGCCGTTGTCCACTTGCACAGAAGAAAAGTGTACGTCCCAGTAATCCACTACTCCGTCTAGAGCTGGCTCCATGCCTACTCCACCCTCATCCACCGAAGTAGCTCCCTTGGGATAAATATCAATGTCTGGCAACCCATTATCCAAATCGTCTTCAACGCTGAACGCAATAATCTGCTTTACCACCGGTCCATACCCAATCCCCTCTCGTCCTTGCAATACAATGGGCATTCTAAGCAAATCTAGGACAACTTGTCGGATGTGTTGTCTGGCTTCATAGGCCTGCCAAAGATCCAGCCGATCTCGGTTACCACGCCACCCCTCCATATTAGCCACTTGCATCGCTCTAAACACAAATCGGATACCTTCACGTATGCCCTGATAAACCAGAGTGTCCTCATCCGCTACACCCACAGCTTCAGGATTATCTCTGCCTTCTGCCCATGCATCAATAAATGCCTCCGGCGATTCTGCCAAGGCAGCGGCTAGCCGTTCTTCGGCTCTGGCCAAGTCCGCATCCGCCCGACTGAAATATTCAATAGCCGCCTCCGAAAACGTCGGGCTAGAAAACAGTCCAGATATATTGGCTATATTCACTCGCAAATCACTGACTCGCTTTTGGGCTACCAAATAAAGATCGGCTATTTTGAGCTCCCCCTCTGTATCTTGCGTATCACGCAAATATTGAGCACCGCCCAACTCACTAATATTTATAATCTTCGCCAACTCATCATATAAAAATGATGCATCAAATTGCATTGCCTCATACAGTGGATACAGTCGATTAACACTAAACACTTCCTGCCAACCCACCTGCACTGGCACTGGGTTAAGCAAACCCATAGCGGCGGTCAGTTCTGGACTGGTTACCCCAATCGCTGTAATCCCCAGGGCCTGCCCCGTACCATAAGCTGAGAATGTGGCTATTGGTTCATCGATAGCCAACTCCCGCTCCTGCTCATTGGCGGCCCGAACAGTTTTGTCCGGTCCATTGCTGGCCAACAATCCCACCATAATCTTGGGCCACGCCACACCCAGCGGCGGGTCAGATACCAAATACCGTAATGTTTCCATAACCCTCTTGTCTAATTTATGGGTAGTTTCATCTGTGCAGCCCTCTCCCTGCCATTCAATATCGTGAACTATTTCTGGTGCCAAAACCAACCTCGGATTATCAGTGGGGTTTTGTGTCCAAAAAATCACGTCATTCACCAATTCTTGGTCATACGTACTCTCGCAACTCAATGTTACAAAAACTGATCCGCCGGCCTCATCCAAGACCTTATTTTGGGCTGCCGCATAAATTATATAAAAAAGAATCGCGATTAAAGCGACTGCCAAGATTATCAAAACAATCCACCAGCCGGCAGCTATGCCTCCAGCCGCCGCCGCACCGCTACCTGCAGCTGCGGCTCCACCACCAGCTCCGGCTGCAGCCCCTCCAGCCGCCGCACCGCTACCTGCAGCTGCGGCTCCACCACCAGCTCCGGCTCCAGCCGCTGGGACCGGTTTTGGCACAGATGCCCCCGTCGGCTTAGGCGTAGCAGAAGACGTCGGCTTCGGCTCCGTTTTGGGACCGGCCTCGCCCTCGGTGGTAGATTGTTTGGCCTCAGGTTCATTTTCAACTTTGTCTTTGCCTTGAGGCTCCTCCTTGCCCTTCTTTTTTTCTAGCTCCTTTTTTGCCCTCTCCCAGTCATCCTGCTGATCTGGCCTCTCTTGGCCCTGTTTTTGTTCCGACTCTTGAGCTTCCGAATCCGGTTGCTGCTTTTCATCAGCAGACTTCTGTGCATCTTCAGCTCGCCCCACCCTACCTGCCAGCAAATCCAAATTAGTCGCCCCAAACTTAGCCAGCGGCTTGTTCCTTTCTATTTCCTCTAAGCCCTCCTCAATCCCAGCCATCATCTCAGCCATCTGGTCAGGATGCGCCTTCACCCACTCCGGATTAAGGTCCTTGAATCGGCCTTTTAGTTGGTAAAGAGTCCGCCGTCGCTTTGCAATTTCATCCTTCGAAAAAAATCCCTCTTGATTCTCATTCTCCGCCATATCAAACCTGCATCTTAAAGAGGCCTTTGTCAGTTTCTAGTAACAACATCCTGCCTAGTCGACTATATTCCAGCCCAATTACTTCAAAATCAGTGTCCTGTCCCACAAATGGAATGAGCTTCTCGCTACCATCATTAATGTCTATTTCTCTAAAAGTTTTGTTAGCCAGAGTCACCAAGACTGTATCTCCGCTAGTCCAAACAAAGTTCGCATCTTGCATCTCAATATCGGCTAATGCATCACTGTCGGCGGCTTCATTTTGCACCATGTCAAACACGTTCAACCGCCTAGCCCCATTATCATCTTCCACTACATATGCTACTCTATCTCCATCTGGAGAAAACGCCAAACCACTGTCTTCCACTCGGTCTGCCAACACACTCTCCACCACTCCAGCCAAGACATCTACCAAATAAGTCGTTGCCCCATCTTCAATCAATAAATACCTATCGTCCGGACTCCACCATAGTATCGGAGTTTCAAATTGCGGCAATTCTAAAACCACCCGCTCCCATTCGGCGCCATCGGGATCAGCTTTTACCAAAGAGTACTCGTCTCCAACTGGGTCATACAAATAGACAATGGAGCCGCCATTCGCTCCAAAAGCAGTCTCGCGTACACTTTCATTCAAAAGCACCGGTCGCCAACCAGAAACATTTTTCAGAGTATCGTCAAACAGCCAGGTATTGATGCCATTGTAGTTTGCAGTTCCCTGCTCGGGCTGTTCACCTAGGGGAATATAAGCACCCAAAACTTTACGGTTATCTATCATGTTTTGTAACTGCCCTACACCGGTTAATCGAACCAGCGCAGCCCGACCAGTTACTGACCAGCTTACGCCAACAATCTTTTGGCTAAAGGATCGGCCTTCAAAAAGTTCCACCACTTTACCGGTATCCATATCGACACTCTTAAATCGATTGTCACTGCTGTCAAAAAACGACGCTTCGCTTCCATCCAAACTCAAGCGTGCGTACTTAATGTCAGTGCTACCCAGTACCGTTTCAATAAAGGGTATAGGCAGAAGTTCTAGATATATCTCTTTGGTTTCTCCTCGAACCAATTCAAACCCTTCTTGCATTTCTAGAAAACCATCTTTAGCAACGGTCACGGAGTGTGTCCCTACGCTCAAACTCGCCTCAAAACCAGAATCCACCGCCCCAAAATCTCGTCCGTCCACCGCTACGGTAACACCATCCTCGTTCAAGTAAAATATGGCCGTCCCTTTGTTTGCCCCCACTCCCCAAACCAGAAAACCAATCGTCGCCGCTAGCAGCACAACTGCCAAAATTGCGATAAAAATCACCAGCCAATTAGTTTTTTTGCCCCCACCTTGTGGTAAAACTATCCCCGACTTGCGTGGCTGATTCACCCGGCTCTGCTGCAAAAGCGCCTCCAACTCGTCTTGCGGACTTTTGCTCTCTGGAGGCGAGCTATTTAGCTCCTGCTGATTGTTATCCTCCCCCATACTTTCCATATCACGACATCTTTTAGTGTTTTTGTAAAGCGAAATTAGTTTCTTTATATCTGGTACATATATTATACAGCATCCTCCCAAGATATTGACTAGAAGCCAATTTTTTGCTATAATTAAAACAAGCTCGAGACGGACTGATATCTCAAAACAAAAATAAAAATGCTTAGAAAAATTGCAGACAGATTGTCAAAAAATCGACTAATCCAAAAGGTGAAGTCGCCTTTTTTGGTGTTGGCTACAGGTCTTTTGATCGGTCTCCCCACCGCTACTCTAGCCCAGACATCAGTCGGAGCGGCTATCGGTAATGCTCTCGCCAAAAGCACCATTGCACCTTTTTTGGCCGCCTTAAATATTTTAGCAGCCGTCCTCGGCTATATCCTAGCTTGGTTAAACAAACTTCTGGTATTCGTTATTGATTCTGCCATCGGCCCTGCCCTTGAAACTCTCTTTGCTAGAACTGGAGGCGAAGTCACCATTGTCTATGACATGTGGAATATCGTCCTTGGCGTCGCCAACGTCTTATTTTTCCTGGCTCTTCTCATTGCCTCCATCTTAATTATCGCCCGCTATAGCGGATACAACCTCAAAAAAGCCATCACCGGCCTAGTCACTGCCGCAATTGTTGCCAACATCAGCTACCCGATCGCTCAGATTCTTATCTTTGACCTTGGTGACACACTAGCTAGCACCGCCCGTAGCATTTTTGGTTACAGCCTCGACGACGTAGTGGGTTTCTTTGGTGGCACCTTTATGCAAAGCTTTAACGGAGCTCTCAACCCTGCCGTGGACTGGAGAATCAGTATTCTTCAGCCAGTCATGGTCATCGTTGTCCAAGTTATTTTAGCGATTGTTTTATTTAAACTTGGCTTCATTTTAGTAGAACGAGCTGTCCGTCTGATTTATACAACCATCGCTGCCCCTATTTATTTTGCCCTGTCCCTCTTCCCAGCCAAAGAACTCCAAGGACTGGCCTCCCAGTGGTGGAGCGAAATGATTAAGTGGATTTTGGTTCTACCAATCGCCCTAGCCCTTATCTCGGGAGCCATGAAGTTTTACTACACTTACTTCACCAGCGATGTTAATGTAGCTGGCGAGTTGATGAAGGTGGTTGATGACAGCGCCCAAATGTCTGGCGACTTTTGGTCTAACCTCATTATTTTCATTATTGTTATTGCTCTGCTTCTAGCAGCCGGATCGGCCGATAAAATGGTCGGCGTTTCTCTGGCTGCCATCACCGCTGGTGGTGCCAACTGGTTGGGTAATGTCAGCACCGCTGGAGGTAAAGCCCTTGGTAAATATACCAAGACCGCTGCGGGCACTTGGACAGCTCGTGGGCTTGAGACCGTGGGCGGCACCAAAATGGGTGCCCCCGTCGCCAAAATGGTTCGTGGAGTTCAGTCTTTCTTTGAAAACCAAAAACGAATTCGCGACACTGAAACCGAAAGACGCAAATTAGCCGTACAAAGCCAGGGCAATGAAGCAATTATGAATATCTACCAGGACCTCGCAGATAAACGTAAAGTTGCCATTGATCAAATTATGGAGCGAGAGGGACTCAAGCCAGAAGAGAAGTTCAAAGCTGAAGCTATGTTCGAGAAGGAACGACCCGATCTGGCTAAGAAGTATGCCACTTATGACAAGATGCACACTAGCATCTTGGTTGAGGCACGTAAGTTGCAACAAGACATTGGCTACAGCCCAGAAGCCCTTGCTCAACAAATCGAAGAGCTGGTCCAACAAATCAACAATGGCGATACCAGTATTGAGACCCGCACAAAACTGGCTGGCATGTCGACCCGTTTGGCTCAAGAAGCTGATAAAACCGGCCCCCAATCTGTGCCATTCAAAGCTGCCATGATCAAGCTGATGGCCGACCCCAGCATTACCGAAACCATCAAACGCGACGCTACCAACAAATGGTGGCCCAAAGAACCACCGGCCATCTCTGAAAAGGATTTGGAACGATACGAAGAGCGCCAAGCCAGCAAGGTGACCGAAAAAGATTACAGCGAACTAGCCATCAACCAACAAGCTCTCAAAGAAGCCACTACCGAAGCCAGCGCACTCCAACGTGAGCTAGACGTGCTCGCCAACAGTGACCCAACCATTCACGCGGCACTCCGCCTTGCTACACAGGCCTCCGCTGAGGATCTAGACCACTACAAACAAGTCACCGAGGATACGGTACGCGACCAACTCGCTAGTACTGATTCTGTAGCACTAGATGCTCTAGAGTCCCTACTCAACGACAGACAAAAAAGTACTCTAAAAAGTATTCGGCGCTCTAATAAACCAGCCGCCGAGAAGCAAAAGGAACTGTCCGATTATCTGCTAACTATCACCGGCGTCTTCGGATCTGGGGATGAAGCTACTGTCAAAGACATTTCCGAGCTTCTAGTCAAAACCGACCTAGACGTGGACAAACTAAAAGATGGCAAAACCATAGCCAGGGCTGCTCAAAAGAACCCTAAGATTACCGAATTCATAGATAAATCCAGGGCCACCATTACCCCCCGTATAAGAGTGGAGCGGCTCCGACAAAAGTTTGCCCGAGCCAATCACAGAACTCCCGCCTATTCGTTGGCCATCAAGAACGCAGTCGCTCGAGGTGTTGACACAACCACACTTGCCCCAGAGCTTACCAAGCTCATCCAGGACATCGCCACCGCTTACAACAAACCTTTGGCCGACAACCCCTCTGTGAAGCCGTCCGACGTACCTGCTAGCGCATTGGAAGACGCAGCCGAAATCCAAAAACGCTTCTTTGAAATCCAACAGAAGTTAGATATCCCAATTTCTAATAAAGGCAAGATTATCACGGATGCCGCAGAGCTTGGCGACGTCTCAACCGATCGGCTGATGTCAGAAGTACATCGAATGTTAGATGCTATCCGCAATCAAGATAGTAGCCCTAAAAATACCACCAAAAATAAAAACGCTAGTGAAGAAGAGGAAGAGGAGGAGTATTAAGTATGTCTGCTAAAATCCCACAAAACGTTACGATTGAAGACAAGTTAGTCGGTCCACTAACTTTGAAGCAGTTCCTCTACCTTCTGGGTGGCGGAGCCGTGATCTTCATCGCCTACCAATACTACACTCGGGCATATCTCTACTTTATCGAGTTTTTGGCCATTACTGTGGTAGTTGGTTTCTTTGTGCTGGCCATGGCCTTCTTAAAAATTAATGGCCGTCCCTTTGGTGTATTTCTGCTTAGTTTATTCAAATTCGTTATGGCCCCTCGTATTCGTACTTGGAGCAAAGAACCCCGTCGTCATGTTAAAGCCATCCGTGTCCGCGGTGAAGACATCAAGACCACCAAAGAAGAAATTGCCGAACGCAGAAGCCCAGGCGAATTCAAAACTCAAATAGAGAAGCTCGCCAACATCTTAGATACGGGTGGTAAAATGAATGAGAACGATGCTGATGCAATCACCACGCAAGTCGCTCACATTGACGCTCCTGTCATCGAACCCGAACAAAGCTTGGGGGTTGAAGATGTATTAGAAGATGTTGAATAAACCATGGTTAAAAAGAAACCCACATCCACACAAAAATTCCTACCAGTCGAAGAAATTCGAGATGGTGTAATTGTTTTAAAAGATGGCAGTATGCGCACCGTCTTGATGGTCAATGCCATTAACTTCAACCTCAAATCACGTGATGAGCAAGACGCCTTGCTGGCTAATTATCAAAACTTTATTAATAGCTTAAGCTTCCCTGTACAGATAGTTGTACAGTCGCGCACTCTAGATTTAGATAAATACTTGAGCGATCTCAACACCAAGGTTGCCAGTCAATCCAATGCCCTGCTTCGCAACCAAACTCAGGACTACATCGAGTTCGTCCGTGAGCTGATTGGTGTGGCCAACATCATGAGCAAGACCTTTTACGTAGTTATCCCCTACTCACTCACACCTATCGCCAAAGGTTTTTGGTCTAGCCTGTTCGGTGGCAGCCAGGGTAATATTCCGACTGGCAAAAAGTTTGAAGATGCTAAAACCAAAATCATCGAGCAAACCCAGCTTACTTCTTCGGGCTTGACATCTTTGGGTTTGAGTAATATTCAGCTCAACACTCAAGAAGTGATCGAACTTCTGTATTCTTCCTACAATATCGATACCTCTCGCCGACAAAAACTGTTCTCTGTCAGCAACGTCGATATTGCTGCTATTGAAAGTATAAAAAATAGTGAACAATAATATGTGGCCATTTAAACGAAAAACAGCTAGCAAGGAAGAGCGGGAGGCCAAAGCCGCCCTAGAGAAGTTTGAAGCCGGTCTGGTTTCAGTCCGCGACCTCATCGCCCCAGCCGCGATGCAAATTCAAAATGACCACATCCAGCTCAACGACCATCTGGCACGCAGCTTTTTTGTACTAACCTATCCGCAGTACGTCGAGACCAACTGGCTTAGCCCTATTATTAACTACGATATCAATCTGGATATATCCATGCATATGTACCCAGTCGACAACGAAAATATTATGCGGGTACTCCGTCGTAAGGTCGCGGAGATGGAATCTTCCCTAAGAATCCAACAAGAGAAGGGCGCTATTCGTGACCCTGAACTTGAGATTGCCTACCAAGACGCCGAGGAGTTACGTGACCGGCTACAGCGAGGGCTAGAAAGATTCTTCCATTTGGGTCTCTACATCACCGTTTACGCCAAAAGTTTAGAAGAGCTCGATAGTATGAGTGGCCACGTTGAAAAAGTTTTGGGTGGGCAGCTTATCTACACCAAACCCGCTTTGCTCCAGATGGCCGAGGGCTTCAATTCGTCTCTGCCTTTGGGCCTAGATGAAATCAATGTCGTCAGAAATATGACCACCTCATCTTTAGCCACCACCTTCCCATTTACTTCGGTAGATCTAACTACCGGGCGAGGTGTCCTTTACGGCGTCAACCGCCATAACAATTCCCTCATCCTCTTTGACAGATTCGAACTAGAAAACGCCAACATGGCCGTCTTCGCTAAATCTGGAGGTGGTAAATCCTACGCAGTAAAATTAGAGATCTTAAGGTCTATGATGCTGGGGACTGACGTTATCGTCATCGACCCAGAAGACGAATATAAATCCTTAACCGATGCAGTCGGTGGCAGCTACGTTTCTATTTCTCTAAACAGTGAGAAACGTATCAACCCATTTGATCTGCCCGATCTTGGCGAAGATGCCAGCGGAGAAAAGGTTCTACGCGCAGCCGTCATTACGATTCTCGGATTGATGAATTTGATGTTAGGCAAACTCAACCCCGAAGAAGATGCCCTAATGGACAAAGCTATTCGTGAAACCTACGCAGTCAAAGATATTACTGATGACCTAAAAACTCACAAAAACCAACCACCGACAATGGAAGATCTACAAAACGTCCTGGATAATATGTCGGGAGCAGAGAGCTTGTCACAGCGTTTAAGTAAATATACGCGTGGGACCTTCTCTGGAGTTTTCAACCAGCCCACAAACTTTGAATTAGATCGTGGACTGTTGGTCTTCAATATCCGTGACCTAGAAGAGTCCTTAAGACCCATCGGCATGTACGTGGTATTGAACTACATTTGGAACAAAATTCGCTTTGAGCAAAGAAAGCGCTTACTGGTCATCGACGAGGCTTGGATTTTGATGCAACATGAGGACTCGGCTAAATTCCTCTACAGTATCGCCAAACGAGCTCGTAAGTATTTCTTAGGTCTAACTACTATCACTCAAGACGTGGAAGATTTCCTGGGCTCCAAATACGGCAAAGCCGTAGTGGCCAACTCATCTCTTCAGTTGCTCTTCCGGCAATCCCCAGCTTCTATTGATATCATAGCCGACACTTTCAACCTAACCGACGGAGAGAAATTCCTGCTACTTGAGTCCGCCGTCGGTGAAGGCCTCTTTTTTGCCGGAACCAACCATGCCGCTATCAAAGTAGTCGCATCATTTGTTGAAGACAGAATCGTAACCTCTGACCCTGCTCAATTAGCCGAGCTAAATAATCTGTCGGGGGGTTAAATGAGATTTACCGTTGCCACTGGCATCGTTAGTATTGCTGCCTCGTTGTTGGCGCTGGCTTTAATAGTCGCTAGTTTAAATGTTACTTATCAACGAGAAACCACTGGCATCAAGACTCGTTACAACATCAGCCAATCTGATCGGGACTCTCGATTTACTGAGCCGGCGGCCGCGCTAGATATTGCTTCCAACAACACCGCCCGCCTCTCCCCCGCTTTAGGTACAGGCGACCATGACAATGACGGATTAACAAACAGCGAAGAAGCAGCCCAAGGCACCAACCCACTCAACCCCGATACCGATGGTGACGGTGTATCAGACGCCTTGGAAATTTTGCGTGGCACCGATCCTCTTAACCCCCGAGACGGTGGCACTACCCTACCTCCGACTAGCGGGCCTGTCGAGCCCACCACCGAGCCACGTCTTAACGTTGAGAAACTAACCAAAGAAGTCAAAGAAGCCGGAGGACAGGACTACAGCGGTTACGCAGAAGTGAATGTAAACGCAACTGTCGATTTCAAAATTGAAGCCGAGTTGGAGAACTCAGGTACTGGCACTCTAACGGCCGTGTTGAAAGACGACTTGCCCAGCGGCCTTCGCTTTATTGAAGGATCTGTCGGCAACAGCCGCCTGAATGCCGATTGGTTTGGGCAAGAACATACCTACATCCTAGGTCCCGGCCAGAGCGTCTCCATCGACGTCGTCTTCTCCGCCTCCCCCACCCTAGCCGGTACACACACCAATACCGTTAAGGTATTTAATTACAACGATGCCTCCCAAGGAGACACCGCTAGCGCGACAGTCCTTGCCCGTAACCCTGACGGTTCGGGCGGGACTACTGGCAGTGGCTCTCTTACTTTTGACCTTATCGATAAAAAAGTCCGAGGAGAAAGTGACGCCACCTTCCGAGACAACATTACCGCGTCGGTCGGCGACACTCTGGACTTTAAGATTATTCTCAACCTGCAAAATGACAGCAACGGCATAAAAAAGGTCATCCTCACCGACACCATGTCCAACGAACTAAAGTATGTTCCCCAAAGTGGCAATGGCGATGACCTCTTTAGCAAGGGCTATATTACTATAGAAGTAGAACCTGGCACCAAAACCTACGAATATACGTTTTCTGCTACAGTAGTATCAGGGGGTAGTGGCGCCGCAATCAATACCGCTAAGGCCTACGAAGCCAAATTTGCCCCCAACGGAGCCACCGACAAAACTATTATCACTATTTCTTAATCATGGCTACTTCCGACAATCAACCCGACAAACAAAATCCTATCGACAACCTCGTTGATAACTTGCAGCGCCAAAAAGAAGAGGAATACGCCCAAAAGCTGGCCACCAAACTGAATTTGGAGTACAGAAACATGAGCAACTTTCAGCCCAACCCTTCCACAGTTCCTCTTGTTCCCAAACAGTTAGCCCAGGAAGCGCAGGTTTTTGCTTTTGACAAAAAAGGCCAAACTGTTTTCCTTGCCTTAACCAACCCTCAAGATCCATCCACCCAGGCTGCACTCAAAACATTGGCAGCTTTAGACGAATACACCTTCCGACCGATTTTGGTTTCTGATTCGTCAATGAGATATTTGCTCTCCACCTACGACACTTTTGCCCCAACCGTTGTCAACAACGACGAGATTATAATCACCGAGGATCTCCGTAACCAGTTAAGTAAATTGGCTGACAAGGCCTCTTTTGAAAAGGAGTTAAAAGGCAAATCAGTCAGCGAAACTCTCACCCTTATCTTCGCCGGCGCCTCCGGTATGAACGCTTCCGACATCCACATCGAACCCACCAAAACCTCGTTGCGCTTACGTTACCGGCTTGATGGTGTTTTGCAAGACGTCGCCGAGCTCTCTGCCAGTTCTCTCAAAAACATTGTCGACCGCATTAAATTCCTGAGCCATCTCAAGCTAAATATTACCGAATCCTCACAGGATGGTCGCCTGGCCATTAAAGCTGGTGATATCACCTATGACATTCGCGTATCCATTTTGCCAACCCAATACGGCGAGTCGGTCGTTATGCGCCTACTCCCACAAGATGCAAAATTCATTGGCCTAGACGAGCTCGGTCTCTCAGCCGCCGACAAAGCTATAGTCGATCGTATCATTTCGCAACCAAATGGGTTAATCCTTAATACCGGTCCCACTGGTTCTGGTAAAACTACCACTCTATATTCGGTACTAAATACCATCAACTCACCCACCACCAAAATCATCACCGTTGAAGACCCTGTAGAATATCGCCTAGCCGGTGTTACTCAAACGCAAGTTAACGAAGAGGAGCACTATGACTTCGCCAACGCGCTGCGCTCCATTGTCCGCCAAGACCCCGACATCATTCTAGTTGGTGAAATCCGCGACGAAGAAACTGCAGACATTGCCATTAACGCCTCCTTAACTGGTCACTTGGTACTTTCCACTCTCCACACCAATGATGCACCGGGCGCCATTCCTCGTCTTATTGAGCTGGGTGCCAAACCCAACCTTTTTGCCGACGCCTTACGGTTAATTATTGCTCAGCGGTTGGTTAGAAAGATCGACCCAACTTGCGCAGAAGAATATGATCCCACACCGGAAGATATCGAAAAGATAAAGTCCATCCTCCCAGCAGCCTCTATCCCCACGAAACTCATGCGGATTCGTAAGGATTGCCAAGCCAAAACCAGTGGCGGCTATAAGGGGCGTTTAGGTATCTTTGAACTACTCGAGATCACCCCTAATATAAAAGATGCCATTTCTCAAGATGTCTCGGCCCAAACCCTTCGCAATCTGGCTATCACCAATGGCATGAAAACATTGGCTCAAGACGGCATGGGAAAAGTCCTAGCCGGCCTGACTACCTTAGAAGAGTTGTTCCGGGTCGTGGAAGAGTAATCTTTGCTATAATATAGGCAGAGGTGATGGCACAGCGGAAATCTCCACAATCCATGTTCAAATTTTTCCGCAATTTATTCGTGTTTACTTTACTTATTGGCCTAATCTTGGCCGAGGTCTTTGTAAATACCAACCAGTTCCAACCCAACCCTGCTAACTCGCAACGGCAACTCACTGGTGCCGAACAAAATACAATCCTCTCCATTCTCAAGGGCGGCGATGGGTCTCCTCTCCCCACACCCCAAGAGCCATCCAGTGACTTTTTGAATATCGACATCCCCAACCCGAGCGATATCTTGCGGGACGCCCAATACGCCTCGGGGTTGATTTATCGTTCGCTGGGTAGCACCGTCCAAACCCCCTCTTTAAGCCCAGCAGACAACTACCTACAAACCCCGACGAGTGCCGAGGATATCTTGGCTACCATCTTACCGCCAGCCGGCTCTCCACTCTATGTCGCCTACCAAGAAGGTGGCAAGGCCTGGTACTACGATGGAGTCAACGTACTCGTAATTTTTGCCGATGAAACTATCCGTAGTTTCAATAAAAACACTGGCGCCGAAACTACGTGGCTCCAAAAAGAACTGGCCTATCCACCAGTCGAAGATAGCAACGCCATCGTCAACTATCGCTCCAACTACAATGCCGAGATAGTTGCCCAAACCTCAACCTGGGTTTTGATGAAATTCCCATCCGGAGGCCTACTGAAAGTAGCTAAACCCACTTACCAATCAGCTGGAGATCTCCCTGAAGTCCTCCCTGGCTACGAAAACTTGTAGGCCTTTAATTACTTCGGCCAGCTAGCTACAATCAAGTCCCCTTCATACAGCTCCTGCCATACCGCCTCGGTCACAAACGGCACAAACGGATGCAGCATGACAAGAGAGTTTTTGAGTATGTAATTTAAAGTTGCCACTGCCGAGGACTTCTGCCTGTCATCATCCCCATACAGGGCTGGCTTCGAATTTTCTATAACCACATCACAGAACTGATGCCAAAAATACTGATACAGCGTATCGCCAGCTTGGGCAATAGCGTATTTATTCATCTCTTTGGTTACTTGTTTTACAATACCGTTGAACTCTTTGATAAACGCCTTGTCTTCTTTGGTTAAATCCACTTTGTCGATAGCTTGTGGTGAGGCATCTTGCATACTGATGAACCGAGCCGCATTCCATATCTTGTTAGCAAAATTCCGATGTGCCCGAATCTTATCTTCGTCGACATGTGTGTCTTGCCCTGCAGCCGTCCCCATCATCAGACCCATCCGCAAAGCGTCGGCACCATATTTGTCCACCATTTCAATCGGATCAATCACGTTGCCCTTTGATCTCGAGATTTTTTGGTTCTCCTTATCCCTAACAATGCCATTAAAATAAACTAGCTCAAAAGGAATCTCACCCGTGCAGTAAAGCCCCAGCATAATCATTCTCGCCACCCAAAAGAAGATAATCTCATGCCCTGTCTCCATCACAGTAGTTGGATAAAAATATTCAAAATCTTGACTCTTCTCGGGCCAACCCAAAGTAGTAAATGGCCACAGACCAGAAGAAAACCAAGTGTCGAGCGTGTCCTCCTCCTGCACTACTTTCCCGCCCAGTTCTTGTTCAGCTACCTTAGCGTCAAAGGCCACTGTATATTTACTCTTATCATCTGCCAAATAATAAACCGGGATTCGATGCCCCCACCACAGTTGTCGACTGATATTCCAATCCCGAATGTTTTCCATCCAGTTGAAGTAAATTTTCTCGAATCGTTTCGGCAACATTTTAATTTTGCCTCTCTTCACCGCCTCAATCGCGGGTTTGGCTAGCGGCCCGACCTTCACAAACCATTGTTCCGAAAGTAGTTGTTCCACTGGCTCCTTAGTTCTCTCGCTGTGGGGCACACTGTGCACAAATTTTTTGCGCTCGACCAGCAGGCCCAGTTTGTCCAGATCTTCCGCCACGCTCTCCCTGGCTTCTGTTACCTTCATTCCCGCATATTTACCGCCGGCTTCAGTGATTCTAGCATCCTTGCCAATAACCTCGATTTGTTCAAGATTATGTCTCTGCCCAATTTCAAAATCGTTGGGGTCATGCGCTGGTGTCACTTTAACGGCTCCTGTCCCAAACTTCATATCCACATAATCATCCGCCACCACCGGTATCTCTCTGTTCATCAGCGGCAAAATAACTGTTTTGCCCACCATCTCCTTGTACCGCTTGTCCTTGGGATTAACCGCCACTGCGGTATCTCCCAACATTGTTTCTGGACGAGTCGTCGCCACCACAATTTCCCCGCCCCCCTTCAGCGGATACTTAATCAAGGTTAGCTCTCCCTCCACTTCTTGATAGATCACTTCTAAATCAGACAAACCGGTCTGGCTTTTGGGTGACCAGTTAATAACTCGCTTACCCCGATAAATCAGACCCTCCTCGTACATACGTTTAAACGTGTACACCACGGCTCGGCTTACGTCCTCATCCAATGTGAATTTTTTGCGAGTCCAATCACAACTAGCACCCAAAACTTTCAGCTGACCCTCCATGGTCTCCCTTTGCTCAAGCATCCACGTCATCAATTCAGCATTAAACTTATCCCGACCCAAATCGTGACGTGACCTACCTTCCCCTCTTAACTTCTGCTCAAAAAAAATCTGGCTGGCTGTCGCCGCATGGTCAGCTCCCGGCAGCCAAAGCGTGGGCTCACCCAGCAAACGATGGTATCGCACCATAATGTCTTCCAGCGTCACAAAAAGAGCATGTCCGATGTGTAACTTATCATAAGCATTGGGCGGGGGCATGATAATGCAAAACGGCTTTTTCTTTTTATCTATCTTCGGCGAAAAAGCACCCGATTTTTCCCACTTCTGATATAGCTTACTTTCTAACTGCCTAAAATCAAATTTAGAGTCCATAGCTTAAACAATTACCTCTGCATTGTACCATTTGTCCTGTTTGGGACTACGAATATAGTACGCAGCCGCCCCAATCATTGCGGCGTTATCAGTACAATACTTCATCTCTGGCAAAATCAGCTTCACTCCAAAATCCGCCGCCAAGCTCTCAAGTTTGGCTCGCAAAACTTTGTTGGCCGACACACCGCCACCCATTAAAATCATTTTCGGCTTATATTTTTTAATGGCTTTAGTAAAATTATCTATCAAAACATCTGTCACGGCTTCCTGAAATTCATAAGCCAACTCCGCTTTTCCGCCTTTTGCTCTAGCCACTGCGGTCTTTAAGCCCGAGAAAGAAAAATCGATTTGCGCACTTGCACTCAAAGGCCGCGGCAAAGATGCCCCACCTCGCTTGGCCACCTTGGCTATAGCCGAACCACCGGGATAACCCAGCCCCAATACCCGGGCTGCCTTATCAAAGGCCTCTCCTGCCGCATCATCACGAGTCCCACCAAGGTATTTGTAATCTCCGTGTTTTGTCATTAACACAAACTCACTGTGCCCCCCACTGGCCACCAATGCCACTAACGGGAATACTAATCGTCCGCCTAACTCTCCCGCGTAAATATGCCCCAACAAATGATTGACTGATATCACCGGCTTGCCCCACAAGTACCCCAAAACCTTGGCCGCATTTACTCCCACCAACAAAGAGCCCAACAGCCCCGGCGTGACCGTCACTGCAATCGCATCAATTTGCTTATAAGTGAGCCCAGCCCTCGTAAGCGCCTCATCCACAAGCGGAAAAATCATTTCCATATGCTTACGGCTAGCCACCTCCGGTACCACCCCGCCAAACTTAGCGTGGATTTTTTCTTGAGAAGAAATTAGGTTGATCAAGACCTCCTTACCGTTCTTGACTATAGCCACTCCTGTGTCATCACAAGACGACTCTATCCCTAAAATAAACATAGACACTAAACATTTAATTTTTATCCCGACTCTGCCCAAGAGATCACATCCAATATAACACAAAATCACTCTGGAAGCGGATTTTATGCTAAAATAAAGTATCATGAGAATCTGCCCTCAAAACTCTCTCACGGCCAACAGTTGGGACACCGCCCTACTCGCAAAGCCCGACGCAAATTTTTTGCAGAGCTGGGCTTGGGGGGATTTCCAAACCCGTCTTGGTAATAAAGTTTGGCGCCTAGCAGTGGAAGCTAATGGCCAGATTATTAATCAAATTCAAGTAATAAAACTCTCGCTTGGCTTTGGTTGGTCAGTGCTCTACGCTCCCAAGGGCAACTTGGTCAATAAAGCCCTGTCTGCCTCCGACCAACAGGCCAGTGCCAAATTACTCCTGCAAGAAATTATACAGCTTGGCAGTCACGAAAAAGTTGTCTGTTTTCGCATCGATCCTCATATTGCCGTTGGAGATAAAATAGTTGCCTCCATTTATAGGAGTTTGGGGTTCCAAATCGGGTCAAAAAGTGTCCAACCCAAACATTCTCTAATGCTCTCCATTAACCAAAACCCTGCCACCCTGCTCCAACGTATGAAACCAAAAACCCGCTATAACATTCGTTTGGCAGAAAAAAAGGGTATAAAAGTAAAGTTGGCTACCGAACTAGACGACATCAAACATTTCATTCGCCTTACACACCAAACTGCTGATCGTGATAGATTCAAAGCCCACAGTGACAATTACTACGCAACCCAGTTCCGCTGCCTAGCTCCCCAAGGCATGCAGGATCTATTCTTGGCCTATCTCGGCCCAGACCCTATTGCTGGTATTTTGATCAACAAATTCGGGCAAACCGCCACCTACGTACATGGCGCCTCTGGTAATGACTTTCGCAATCTCATGGCTCCTCACCTCCTCCAGTTTTCCGCCATAAAAAAATACCATGAAGATGGATTCAAAGAATACGACTTCTGGGGTATCAGCCCCTACCCTCACCATCCCTGGGCCGGTCTGACCCGTTTTAAAGAAGGTTTTGGTGGACAAAAAACGGAATATATCGGCACACTAGAACTACCCCTTCATCCCTTAATGTATCGGTTCTACACTTTGATTAATCGATTGAGATGATAAAAAAAATCAAACAACTCGGCAAACGACTGCTGGGGGGGACTTTCGCTCAAGGAACACCCCTATATGAGTTCTACCACAAGGGACGGGGGGTTTGGGCCGCCACTTCGTCTGGCTTCCCTGCTGCCAAGATGATAGTTGTCGGTGTCACTGGCACCAATGGCAAAACGGCCACCTGCACCATGTTGGCACATATTCTAGAAGCCGCTGGTAAAAAGGTAGGGCTGATGACTACCGTGAACTTTTGGATAAACAAAAAGAAGTGGGTCAACGAGTCAAAGATGACTACCGACAATCCGTTCACCACTCAATCACTCTTGCGACGCATGGTTAAAGCTGGTTGCGAATATGCTGTAGTAGAAACCTCATCTCATGCCCTGGCCCAGCATCGCACCTGGGGCATATTCTACGACGTAGCCGTCTTTACCAATCTCACCCAAGACCACTTGGACTACCACCATACCATGGAGGAATACCGCCGCTCAAAAGAAAAACTTTTCAAAAACTTGGCTAGCTCATGGAAAAAACCCGGCGTTGCCAAAACCATTGTTTTAAACTTCGACGACCCCCTGCACGCACATTTTGCTAAATACCCGGCCGAGCAAAAATTGTTTTTCTCTGCCCAGAACCACCAAACTCCTCCCGATACGCTACACGCCAAAGAAATCCATCTGGCCGCCACGGGTAGCCTCTTTACACTTGTTTCTCCAACTGGCTCTATCAAAGTCCAGCTCCAAATCCCTGGCCGTTTCAATATAGAAAATGCTTTAGCCGCTGCGACTTCGGCCTATGCCTTGGGCTTCCCACTAGCAGACATCAAACGAGGCCTAGAAAGTGTCGACCTCATCCCTGGCCGTATGGAATACATTAAAGCCGGTCAGCCGTTCAATGTTATCAGCGACTATGCTCACACACCCGATGGCTACGAGAAATCCTTGTCGTCTATTCGGCAATTCACGGAAGGTCGCGTTATCACTGTTTTTGGCGCAGCTGGAGACAGAGACAAAGAGAAGCGCCCCTTAATCGGTCGGATCGCCAGCAAATACGCCGATGTCATAGTCCTCACAGAAGAAGACCCAGGCAGCGAAGATCCCGGACAAATCATTGAGGCCATCCGCGCCGGCATCTCTGCCGAAAAATTTCAAGAAAGTAAAAACCTCTTCATAATCTTAAACCGGCGCGCCGCCGTTCAGCACGCCCTCTCGCTGGCCGAGAAGAAAGACAGCGTCGTTCTGTTGGCTCTAGGCGCTCAAACAAAAATGGCCACCCCAACCGGACTGGTAGATTATGATGAGAGAGAGTATGCTAAAACTCTGTTGCACAAAAAATATAGTAGTTAAAAGCCTAAGGAGTTGATATGGAATTCGACGAGAACCTCAACCCGATTGAGGACAGAACTTCTGGGGGGCAAAACACAAATCCTGCATCAGGCGGCGAGCAGACACCTCGTCCGGCTCAACCTACCTGGTCGCAGACACCGTCGGCGTCACAGCCAACCTATACTCAGCCACCAGTCAAACAAACCGTGCCGACGTCGAGTCGGGGCGGAATGTCAACTGGCATTTTAACGCTGCTCATCATTGTCTTTGTCGGACTGATCGGCATTGCCATGACAGCCATCGCTACCGGAGATACTTCCGCCAGTTCCGATAACTATCTCGACGGCATCACCGTCTCGGGTGAGGGCGTAGTTTATGCCACGCCAGACATCGCAAAACTGGACTTTGGCGTCACCGAAAGTGCAAAAGATATTGATGATGTCCGCGAAGAGATTGATAACCGCATCGACAAAATCCTAGACGCCTTAGACGAATTCAATATTGACGATGATGATATCAAGACCGTCGATTATAATCTCTATCCCGAAAGCGACTATCGGTATTCCCCAGCTCGCATCACCGGATATACTGGACGCCATACCTTCACACTTACCATCCGAGACCTTGATGATGTAAACGACATCGTCGACACTGTCACCAAAGCCGGCGCCAATGAAGTGGGCAATATCTTCTTCACTGTTGAGGATCCTAACGAATGGGTAGAAGATGCTAGAAAAGATGCCATTGACGAAGCCAGAGATATGGCCAAATCCATCGCCAAAAGCGCCGACGTCAAACTCGGTAAACTTCTCTCTATCCAAGAGAACGTGGGCAACCCCTACGACACTCGTTATGACTACGGCTATGGTTATGGTGGCGGCGAGGAGGTAAAGATCTCGCCAAATATCGAACCGGGCTCGCAGGAAATCCGTGTCAGCGTCACACTGCGCTACAAACTCGGTTAAAAACACCTTTCAAGACACCAAAAATCAACGGCTCAAGATTTGAGCCGTTGATTTTATTCCCCTAAGTTCTAGCCGTCTAGTATACCCTCGAAAGAATCCGTGCTCAACAAGATTGCACCCTGTCCGTTTAGACTAGCCGAATAAATCCCGCTGGAATTAAAGTTAGCCAATAATCGGCTGTTACTTAGAAAGTCATAAACATAGCCAGAGAAGCTGTACGCTTGTTGCATGCTGTTCGAATACATAATCCAAGAGGTATCAGTACCATTCGGGAAGTCGTGTCCGAAAACAGCCACTAGTGACTCGTCAGGCGAAAAAATCGGATCATAAATAATATCAGCTGGGATCTCCTTTGAATAAGTTTGGCTTGTAATTAAGTTTTTTACTACTAACTCAGCCGTACTATCCGGCCAAGTAAAGTAGGCCAAATATTTATTGTTGGGAGAGACAGCAAAACTAGTGTTGGCCGCCTTATCATCAGCCAGTACCGAATAACTACCATCTTGGCCGATTCGCCATATCTGTTGTACAAGATCCCCTGTATTGTAATACACTACACCATCGACAAACTCTAAATCCGTCTGTGGGCTAGGGTTGATGTCTGTCGAATAAGTACGTTGATTAGAGCCATTTATATTGGCCACTTTAATCGTACCCTGACCATCTATCCAGGCAATCTCAGAATTGTCATCAGAGACAGCCCAGTCAGTAATGCCATAGAGTGTCGATCCTCCGCTTGATTTGGTAGATTGAGTGAAATCTAAAACATCCACCTGGTGAGTCACGGGGTCAATCTGCCCTACTTTAGTTACAGCATAACTGCCGCTCATGTAGTAGATTTTTGAACCAAAAACCTGCACATTGCCCGCCGAGGCCTTAATCATATCGCTTGGTATCCCGACGGTAGAAATCAGCTGACCGTCTTTGTCTATAGCTTTGAAGGCCTGCTCTTGAGGACTGGAGCCCACATATTCGATCTGGCTGGTAATTACCTTAGGAACAGCGCTAACGCTAGGAGACCCTCCCACCACAAACTTCCACAACATGCTCCGATAATGGTGATTCTGCCCCTTGCCATTATCCCGCCAACCCCACTCATCAAACTCTCTCACAAAAGAGGTTGTTAAATCGTAGGCACCATTGGCTATCCCCTCTTTTATCTTTACTTGGAATTGCAAAGTCATGGTTTGTCCCTTGTTGATAGGAGACCCATCATAATAAGCAAAGCGGTTGCCGTTGATTACAAAACTTGACGGATCCAAAAAGCTCGGCACATGGTCCATTGGCGCCCAAGTGCCCAGACCTATGGCATGAGCATTGGGATAGTTTGGCCCTTCATCTAACAAGGCACTTTTGCCGTACCACATCTCGGCCTGCCTATTTCGAGACCGATTGCGTACTGTTACCCACATATTTACCGTCTCTCCCGGTTGCACATAGTGGATCGCATACGGATACCCCAATGAATCATAGTGGGTATCTCCGCTTTGTGACACAAGTTCCCAAGCCAAAGATCTGGGGAACTGCTCAAATGCTTTTACAAAATTTGCCGGCAAGACAAACCCAGCTGTCGAGACAACTGCTAATATAAACGAGATAATTCTTTTGGGATCCATGTCTACCCCCCTCCTCCCACAGACGATATATACCTATAGCTTATAATAAAGCTATGGCCAAACGCAAAAAGTTAGTTCTAATCGATGGGAACGCCCTCATTCACAGGGCGTATCATGCCTTTGCTCAAGCCCGCTTAACCAATACCCAGGGGCACCCCACCGGAGCCATTTACGGCTATGCCCTAATGCTTTTGAATATCTTTGCAAAACTTAAACCCGAATACATCGCAGTCGCTTTCGATACTGGCAAACCTACCTTCCGCCACGAAGAATATGGAGAATACAAAGCCACCCGCAAGGCCGCCGACCAAGAGCTTATCGACCAAATTCCTCACATCCATGAGCTTACCAACATCTTCAACATTCCGGTTTTCGCCAAAGAGGGCTTTGAGGCTGATGACATTATCGGGACACTAGCCACCCAAGCGCCCAAAGATATAGACGTCTACATCGCTACCGGAGATATGGATGCCTTGCAGCTAGTAGACAACAACATTTTTGTCTATGCCCCCAAAAAAGGATTTGCTGACATTATGATTTACGATAAAAAAACCGTGTTGGAACAAAAAGGGCTAAAGCCCGACCAAATGATAGATTTCAAAGGGCTTAGAGGCGACCCCTCTGACAACATCCCAGGAGTCAAAGGCATTGGTGAGATTGGCGCCAAAAAACTTCTGTTAGAATTCGGCACCATCGAAAATATTTACGAGCACCTGCAGGGCATTCCGGAACGTACCCGCCAGCTTTTGGACCATAACAAGAGTATGGCATTTCAAAGCAAACGCCTAGCCACCATTCTTACCAACATTCCTATCAAACTAGACCTTAAAAAAGCTGTCGCCGAAGAGTTTGATGCCAGCAAGGTAAGAGAGTTTTTTCACAAGTATGGTTTTCGTAGCTTATTGAGCAAGATTCCTAACGGCACTCTCACCGACACCGCTCAAAACCAAACCAGCTTCTTTGACTCTGCTCCAGAGATGCAAGCGACTGCCAAGAAAGGTCGCTTAACCAGCGCCGAAAAGCTCGATCAAGCCCTTGAGCCCATCCTAGAAAAAATGAGCGCTGCCGGCATCTTAGTCGATGTCTCTTTCTTGCAAAAAATGAGTGAGCAAGTCGGCAAAGATATTGAAAAGTTGGAGAAAAAAATATTAAAAGAAGCCGATACAGATTTTAACATCGCCTCCCCCATTCAGCTTTCGGAGATTCTTTTCGACAAATTAAATCTACCCACTTTGAATATCAAAAGAACTAAGTCGGGCTATTCCACTGGGGCCGGAGAACTGGAAAAGCTCATCGATTTACATCCCATTGTTCGTCTCATTTTGGATTATCGTGGGCTCTCTAAGCTCAAAAACACCTACCTTGATACCCTGCCCAACATGGTCGATGAGAACAATCGCATCCACACCACCTACCTGCAAGAGACCTCCACGGGCCGTTTAAGTTCTCGCGACCCCAATCTCCAAAATATCCCTATCCGCACCGAACTGGGCGCCGAAATCAGAAAGGCGTTTATCGCTCCGAAAGGATTTAAACTGCTCAAAGCCGACTACTCTCAAATTGAGCTTCGCATCGTGGCGTCTTTGGCTAAAGACAAAAAGATGATGGAGACATTCATCAACGGTGAAGACATCCATACTCGCACCGCAGCCGAGATGACTGGTAAAAAACCAGAGGATGTCACCAAAGCCGAACGCCGTGACGCCAAGACCGTGAACTTTTCTATATTGTATGGTGTCTCGCCGTATGGTCTGGCCGCCCGCACCGACATGACTGTCCCCCAAGCCAAAGAGTATATCGACAAATATTTTGAAGTTTATTCAGGAGTCAAAAAATACATGAAAGACATCGTCGCCTTTGCCTTGACCCATGGCTACGTTGAGACCTTGCTGGGCAGAAGACGCGAAATATCAGACATCAACTCAAATATCTTCCCTGTTCGTAGCGCCGCTCAGCGAGCCGCTATCAATATGCCCATCCAAGGCACAGCGGCTGATATGATCAAAACCGCCATGATTGAGATAGATAAAAAACTGCCCCAAATCAGCCCAAAAAGCCAAATGCTTTTGCAAGTGCACGACGAACTTGTCTTTGAAGTACCAGACAAAGACATCGAGAAAGTCGGCAAATTTGTCACCACCATTATGGGCACTGTATATAAACTAGATGTCCCTGTCGAAGTCCATATAGATTGGGGCAAAAGCTGGGAGGGGAAATGACCAACACTCTAGAGAACATTATAGCCGTCAGCACGGGAGGCGCCGCTCTTATTGTAGCTCTTTTCTCGAGTGTCTGGTTGCAATGGCTGAGAAAAGAAATCGACGACTACAGGGGCCGGCTGATCAACCTCTTTGTCTTTGGAAACAATTTTAGTATAACCGCTGCTTTTACTGTAAGTCAGAGTCAAGGAGAAAACCTGAATCTGCCAAAAGATTTTTGGGGCAGCAACCTCTGGACCAACTTTTACGAACATCTTTTTAAACATTTAAAGCACACTAATCTTTTTGAACGCAGCACCTGGTACAACTATGACGATTCTGAGCTTATTGAACACCTCACAACACTAAACAAGATACCAGGAGCCAAATTCAAACTCAGAGATATCATACTCCCGGTGTCAGGTTGGCAAGAGCAGATCAGTTACTCACAAACATATGAGCTTTTCAAGAAAAGATACAGATCTAAGCAAGATATTAAAACCGTTTCTTTTTGGTGCATTCTACTTTTGAGCACCGCTGCAACAGTATCGCTATTCTGTATGGATCCCTCCTTTTTTTCGTCTTTATTGGGAGTTATTACCATAGCTATACTTTATCTACCATTTGTATGGATTGCCTTACTGATAAAAAACTTCTGATATATGCCAGAACTGCCTGAAGTCGAAACTATTGTCCGGGGGTTAAACAAGCACATCATTGGCCAAACCATCAAAGATGTCCGGGTTTTACATAAAAAATCCTTTTTCGGCAAAAAACCTATTGGGCTCAAGATAAAAAACATCTCACGCCGTGGCAAAGGTATAATAATCGATCTGACTTCCCGAAGTACTGAGGGAGTACCTTACTCGCTTCTTATCCATCTAAAAATGACAGGCCAACTCATTTATGTACCTAAAACTGGAACTCGTCTTAATTTTGGGCATCCCACCAATGATTTTGCAAGCTCGATGCCATCTAAACACACACGAGTTATTTTTACGCTCTCCAAGGGCATCCTCTATTTCAACGACCAAAGGGTTTTTGGCTGGGTCAAGTCCCTCCCCACTCTAGATATCCCAAGCGACCCTTTTATTAAAAAACTCGGACCGGAACCTTTTGTTATTTCTTTTGATCATTTTTCGAGCCGTTTAAAGAGCCGACCCAAAAGTTCTATTAAAGCCACCTTATTAGATCAGTCCGTAATCACGGGCCTCGGTAATATCTACACTGATGAGGTTTTGTTTGCAGCTGGCATCCGTCCCACTCGCAAAAGTGCCTCTCTCACCAAATCCGAGATCACCAAGCTATTGGCAGCCATAAAAAAGGTACTAACACTTGGTATCAAGCACTCTGGCACTAGTATCATCAACTACAAAACCCCAGAGGGCTCTCCGGGCAAAATGCAAAACCACTTAAAAGTTTACATGCAAAACCGCCACCCCTGCCAAGTTTGTGGCGGGCCTATCTCAAAAATTCGTCTGGCTGGCCGAGGCACACACTTCTGTCCTAAGTGCCAGACATAATCCCCACTTTCCCCGCCTCAACCTTATATTCTCTGGGGTTGTTGAAAAGTCGGGGCAGGTATTCATTATTAGTCGTCACCAACGTTTGGTAGGCCTTCATTTCATCGGCTAAGGCCTGTTTTCTCCCCTCGTCCAGCTCCGAAAAGCCATCGTCC
Organism: Patescibacteria group bacterium; assembly: GCA_028717565.1. GTDB lineage: Bacteria > Patescibacteriota > Kazan-3B-28 > Kazan-3B-28 > Kazan-3B-28 > JAQUNP01. The sequence goes on along the minus strand of JAQUNP010000001.1, from coordinate 308,450 downwards.
AGCAAAAAGACCGGGGCTTCTTTCAACTTGTCTCGCAAATATTTTCCTTCGGCTAGTTTAAGAGCCAACACCACACTCCGGAATTCGCCCCGAGAGGCAGTGTAACGCACGTCTTGACCGTTCAACACAAACGTCAGATCATCTCGGTGAATTCCTAAGGTGGTAGTTGCCCGTGCTATGTCGAGTGGGCGATTTTTTTGCAACCGCTCCAAATAATCTCGCTCTCGCGCCACACCCAAACTAGGATCATATCGAACCTTCAGCAGATTACCGTTGTGATTCTGGGCTAAAAGTGAATATTTTTCTGCCACGCTGGCCTGTATCGCACTTATTGCCTCTGCCCGTTTGGCCACCAGCCGAGCTCCCGCGGCTGCCATCTTTTCATCCCACACATCGAGCTCTTCGGTCCCCACCCTATGTTGTTTTATCAGTAAAAGCAGTTGATTGCGCTGTCGGCGAATCCGCGTGAATTCCAGCAAGTCAGACCGATACCCCGCATCATGTCTTCCAACCAACAAATCCAAAAACCGACGCCTGTGTGAGGGACTTAAGCGCAAAAGATCGATATCTTCTGGAGAAAAAATGACTGCCGGGAAGGCCTGCATCAAATCCATCCGGCTGGCTGCACGCCCATCTATCTGTACCGTCTTGTCGAAACCACCCACACCCGGCTGCCAAACCACTCGCAAAGTATGAGAGAGGCCCTCATCACTTAGCACATCTGCAAAAATGTAGGCACTCTCGGCACCTTGTCGTATCACAAATTCTTCCTTCGACATCCTAAAAGAGCTCCCCGAAGCTACAAAAAAGATGGCCTCCAAAATATTAGTTTTACCTTGCGCATTATCCCCCGCCAAGACCGTAGCATCGCCAAAATCATCAAGACGTAAGCTCTCGATGTTTCGAAAGTTCTCGAGTGCCAGAGAGATTAGACGCATACTAGCTCTTCAAGGGCATAACAATATACAGTCGTCCCTCTACCCCGCTAGGTTTAAACACGCCTGGGCTACCCTTGCCAGAAAACTCAAAGATGCACTTCGGAGTAGTGAAACTGTTCAAGCCATCCAGAATGTACTTGGCATTAAACGAAATTTCTCCCCCCTCGCCCTCTACTTGCGCCGGCAGCTGCGAAGAAAAACTACCCAGCTGCGACGATTGAGACGTCACTTCTATCCCATCCGTAGACACAACCAACTTAACACTGCTGGACTCTTCAACGGAAAAAATACTGGCAGTTTTTAGTGTATCGATGAGGTCCTGCACTTCTAACTCCACTTTGGTGGCAGAGTTTGTGGGAATGATTTGCTGGTAATTGGGATACTCACCCTCTATAATCCGCGATACCACGGTAACACTCTCGGTTTTTACCATAATCTGATTCTCCCACACTCTTAATTCAAACTTTTGTGCGTCTCCTAATACTTTTTTTATCTCGTTTAAGGTTCTGACCGGTACTACCGCCGAAAAGCTTTCCTTCAGTCCCCCCTCGCCCTTTACTTCTGACAGCCGATAACTATCGGTCGCCACGAGGGTTATAGTTTTTTCGTCGGCCACCAAATACACACCAGTTAAAATCGGACGCGACTCTTCAAAAGAAGCAGCAAAATCAACCTGGGACAGTAGATCTTTAAACAAGTTGGTCTGCATCTCCACCACCTTGCCACCCTCTACCTCAGGGATAACCGGAAATTCATCCGCTGACATTCCATTGATGGTCGCATTCATACCGCCAGACGAAAGAGATAAAATATTTCCTTTACTGGTAAAAGAAACCGTATCCCCGTGCAAATTGTTCACAAAATTAGACAGCGTTTTACCAGGCACTGTAATCGTTCCTTCGGTTTCTACTTTGCCACCCAAGAAGAATTTTACCCCCATTTCCAAGTCAGTTGCCGAAATCTCTACCCCGTCTTTTTGAGCCCTGATTAAAACATTATTAAGAATGGGTAGAGTACTTCTACCGCTCACTACCCGCTCTAGTCCAGACAAGGCTTTTTTTAGTTTATCTAAAACTAAAGATACTTCGATATCCACATTTTTCTTCTGACTAGTAATAGTTTCAGTCATGATTATTTAAATTAAGTAATTATTATAGGGATGTTGAAAATGTGCACTACTTAAATTGTAAGCTCACCAATTATCTTTTTTAAAACCCCAGTTGTGGTAAAAATGTTCATACATTGTGGATAAGGTGTGGATAAAACACTCCCCTTCATCTGTATCCCCACACTAATCCACAGCGTACAATTTGTTTTTGATATTTACGATTTCTTCCCCCAAAAAGTCATTTTGAAGGAGCAACCCTTTCATCTTGTTATAGTCGTGCATGATGGTCGTGTGGTCTCGCCCCCCGATCTCGCTACCGATTTGTTTATAGGGCATATCCAGTTCTTCTCGGAGCAAATAAACTAAAATTTGCCGGGCTGTTACAACTTCTCTAGTCTTTTTCCGACCAGATAAATCCTCTTTTTTGATGTTGAAGTGATTTGATACTGCTTTGATGATTTCTGATGGTCTAACCACCTTTCTTCCCGGGGCGCTCATAATGCCTCCGAGTAAGTTTTTTGCGTCTTCTAAAGTTGCCGGTGCATCATTCAAATCTGAGAAGGCCGCGACTCGGTTGAGAGCCCCTTCTAGTTCGCGGACATTATTTTTGGCAAGTTTGGCGATATAACTCAAGATGCCTTCATCCATCTCCCTACCCTTTTCGGCCAACTTAGTGTGCAAAATCGCTAACCGAGTTTCGAAGCTGGGGATCGAGATGTCGGCAATCATACCCGACTCAAAACGAGAGCGGAGGCGGTCTTCTAGAGCGGAAATGGCCTTTGGTGGACGGTCAGAAGTCAACACAATCTGTCGTCCATCGTTGTAGAGAGCATTAAAGGTGTGGAAAAACTCTTCCTGGGTTTGTTCTTTGCCTGCCAGGAATTGGACGTCGTCGATGAGCAGACAGTCCACCTTGCGGTACTTTTCTTTGAACTTCCGGGTATCCTTTTCCCGAATGGCCTCAACCATTTCATTGGTGAATTTTTCTGAAGTCACATATACTACCCGGGCCTTTTTGTTGTTTTTCAAAACCTCATTACCTATGGCTTGTAGTAAATGGGTTTTCCCTAGACCTACTCCGCCGTATATAAACAAAGGGTTGTAGTTCAAACCAGGTTGTTTGGCCACCGACTGAGCTGCTGCGTAGCACAATTTACTGTTTTCACCCTCGACAAATTGCTCGAAGGTAAAGCGCGGGTTTAGGCTCTCGACGTCTTTTACTAATACTCCTCGATCCTCTGGGAGATCCAGTCCTCGTGCGGCCTGGGCCCCAGTCCCACTAACCTTTTCATCAATACGCAGGGCCGGTTGGGTGGGCCTTTTGGTTCCGACCACATATTGCACCACCACCACTTTGTCCAAGTGACGAGTCAAACACTTATGAATCTCTTTTTGATACTTTTGTTGTAGCCAACCCTTAGTGAACTCATTAGGGACGCGCACCACTACCACGCCCTTCTCGAGGTCAACTTCATCAATATCGGTATTTTTGAACCAGGTTTGAAAACTGGCGGGGGTCATCCCCACCTCTATCTCGCCCAAAACCGTTTTCCACAATCTGGCGGTGTCTGTGGTCATCGAAATCCAAGGTATTAATTATTATCCCTACCCCCTGTTCTTATACTACACTTCAATATATCATTTCAAAAAGCTTTGTTTTTATCCTGATTTTTTAGGTTGCCTTCAGGTGCCCAAAAATATATACTGGGCAAGTAATAAAGCGGATTAAAAGGATTTATGACTAAAAGCACATACCAGCCCAGCAAGACCAAACGCCAACGTAAATTTGGTTTTAGAGCCCGAATGGCGACCGCGGGAGGCCGGACAGTTTTGGCTCGCAGACGCGCCAAGGGTCGCAAAAAACTTTCGGAGTAGGTCTCAAAATGCCCGCAGCAGACATTTTCCATACCATCCGCACACGCGGTATGCGAGTTAGCTCCAGCGCTTTTTCGGTTTATTATAAGGATGTCGGGACGCACATAAGGCCACGTGTAGTCGTGAGCCAAAAAGTTGATAAACGAGCCACGGTTAGAAACCGTCTGCGCCGGCAAATCCGAGAGATTATTAAGACGCTCTCCCCCACTCTCGGGGTCATCGTTATAGCCAAGCCCTCGATCTTAGACAAATCTTTCGCCGAGATGAAAAAAGAACTTTTAGGGCTAATCCATTAATTTATGAAATCTATACTCCTGACACTTATTGGCTGGTATCAAAAGCTGATCTCTCCCGATCACAGTCCTTGGGGACAAACTCATCCAGAGCTACACTGTCGATATTTCCCCACCTGCAGCGAATATGCCAAACAATCCATCGAAGCTCATGGCGTGGTCAAGGGCGGCTTTTTGAGTGTCGCGCGGGTTTGTCGGTGTCATCCTTTTGCACCCAGAGGCGTAGACCCAATTTTAGATCGAGAAAGAAACTAACATGAAAACTATTCAAATCACAGAGGGAATGTGGAATGGACTGATGGGCAAGCTCTTGTATGTTCCCTTACTCAACATTTTAGTTCTTTTCTATGTCTGGCTGCCTGTGCCAGACCTGGGCCTGGCTATTATTGCACTAACCATCCTGATTCGATTGGTCTTACACCCCTCCTATGCTAGCAGCTTGAAGTCGCAAAGGGATATGCAAAAAGTGCAACCCTACATCGAAAAGGTTAAAGAACAATACAAAGACGATCCCCAGAGACAGTCCCAGGAGGTTATGAAGATTTACAAAGAACACAAGGTAAATCTGTTTGGTAGCTGTCTCCCAATGATCATTCAGCTCCCGATTCTGTTTGCTCTGTACCGAGTTTTTATTGCGGGTTTGAGTACCGAAAGTTTACAACATCTTTATAACTGGTTCCCTAATCCCCCCCTGGAACTCAACACAATTTTTCTCAACTTCCTTCATGCCTCCGCGTTGACGATTGATCTGACCGAACGAAGCCTTGTCTTGGCCATATTAGCCGGCGTAGTGCAGCTGCTTCAAACAATCATCACAGCCAGGTATACTAAAACCTCAGGTAAGAAGAATCCGACCTCATGGTTTCTCTACATCTTTCCACTTGTTACTTTCGGAATCGCGTATACCTTACCAGCCGCACTTGGCCTCTATTGGGCCACCACCACGCTAGTTATGGCGATTCAGCAAGTAATCATTTACCAGACGTTTGCTCGACAAGAACGGAAGGTAGCAGCTCAAACCCATCATCATGAATAAAGAAGTCGAACAAAAAATTAGAATCCGTCTTCAGGAGCTCTTTGCCTTTTTTGAACTAGCCCCCGAGATTGCTATTGCCGAGGAAGACGGGGTTTTGGTGGTGGATGTCAAAACCTCCAATGACCAGCTCTTTATTGGCCGCTCAGTCGAACCGCTGTTGGGCTTCCAGCACCTCCTGCGTCTTATCACTCGGAGCGACTTCCCCGAGGAACGGGTGTCGCTCTCGCTAAGCATCGGCGGATTTCATCAACAACAACGTACTAAATTAGCCAACACTGCCCGAGAGGCAGCCGAACAATGTCGGAGTACTGGCACAGCTGTTTATTTAGAACCGATGTCTTCTTTCGAAAGGCGTCTCGTGCATCTAGCTCTGGTTGATGAATCTGGTGTCAGGAGCGAAAGCGAAGGTGACGGCGAACACCGCCGGGTGGTGGTTAAGCCAGACAAGTAATGAAACAGTGGGACGATTACTATCCCAAAGAGTTATCAATCGAAACTTTTATTGGGAATCTGTTCGGCCATCGGGAATTTCTGGCCGAGGTTTTTAAACATAAAGGAGACAAAATTTTAGAGGTGGCGACTGGGACTAGTACCATGTCTATCCTAGGAGCATGGTTCGGTTTTGATATGACTAGTATCGACATCAACCCCAAAATTGTTGAGCGTGCCCGAAAGGTAGCCACCGCTATGGGCGTGAAGGTGCGATACCAAGTGGCAGACACTTTTTGCCTCCCCTTCCCTGACGCATCTTTCGACACGGCTTTCCATCAGGGCCTGATGGAACATTTTTCAGATTCAGATATCACACGCATGCTGGATGAACAGTTACGAGTTGCCAAACGGGTAGTGATTTCTGTTCCCAATTTTTTATACCCCCAAAAAGATCTTGGCAACGAACGGCTTTTGCGAAAAGAGGCCTGGGAAAGAATCTTTAAAAACTACAAACTTCTTAAAAGCATATATTACTCGCCGAAAGTTTTCCCTCGTTTTTATTTACCCCGAGCCAAGATTCAATACATGGCCGTCATCACTAAACCATGAAGGACTCGCAAAAGATTGCCTACAACACAATCGTGCAAGTAATCGCTCGTGCGGTTACCACTCTGCTCTCGCTGGTGGCGGTTGCATATATGCTTCGGTACTTAGGAGTCGAGGGGTATGGTCAGTACACATTAGTTTTTGCCTATCTGGCCATCCTGAGTATCTTTGTTGATTTTGGCTTCTTTTTGTTACAAGTTCGAGAGATTGCGAAACATCCTGAGAAGGAAGCCGAGATCTCTGGGAATGTCCTGGGTCTGAAATTAACTCTTTCTGTGCTTGTGTTCGCAGCCGGATATTTCCTGTCTCTGGTCTTTTATGACAACCCCATTATTACAACGGGTATCTTTTTGGGCGCATTCTCCCAGGCTGCCATGGCGCTAGCTCAAGTCCCGGTCAGTATTTTCCAAGCTCGACTAGAGATGCACAAAGTGGCAGTTATCAACGTAGTTAGTCGAGCCATTTATTTAGGCCTCATCTTCTGGGGGATTGGAGCCGACGCTGGGGTCTTGGGTCTAATTTTGATGACCGCCGCCGCCAACATAGTCATGGGGATAATCAGCTGGGTATGGGTTAACCGAGTAGTGTGGCTGGTGCCAAGATGGGACTTCAGGTATTGGAAAGAATTTGTCAGAGAGGCCTTGCCCCTAGGAGCCGCCTTGGTTTTAGCTACAATTTACTTCAGAATCGACTCTTTGATGTTGGGGGCTATGCAAAATGATTACGCAGTGGGTATTTATGGCGCACCCTATAAAATTATTGAGGTCATCTTGTCTATTGCCACCATCTTTATGAGCTCGGTATTTCCGGTTTTGACCGACGCTCTAGCTTCCAATCGTGCACGCGCCGAACGGATTTTCCAACGGGCCTACGAAGTGATGCACCTAACAGCTTGGCCGATTGTTTTGGGGACTTTAGCGGTCGGCACTCCGTTGATGGTGCTGATTGCAGGCGGCGATTTCGCTCCTTCTGGCCCAGTGTTAAAAATTCTTATCTTCGCGGTCGGGCTGTCTTTTATAGGGGGCACCTTCAACTATGTCTTGATCGCCTCAGGTCGGCAAAAATATCTAACGCTCCCCTATTTTGTGGCCACGCTTTTTAATGTCTTGGCTAACTGGTTAGTTATTCCGAAATATTCTTATACGGGGGCAGCTGCCACTACTGTCGCCACTGAGCTACTGGTTGTGATAGCGGTTTGGATTCTAACTCGGCGAGAGCTGGGCTTTTTGCCTACCTTCAAAATCCCCGCCAAAGCTTGTTTAAGCGCGGGAGTAATGTTCGGTGTCTTGTGGTATGCACATATCGACAACCTATTTATTAATATTGCCTTGGGTGGGGTGGTTTATATAGCAATGATTTTTTTGACCAAAGCCGTAGACAAACAATCTATTCGTGAGCTGATCAGACCGACATGAAAATCTTAATCGACTTTCGAGAAGGCGCCGCTACGCGTAGAGCTGGCAAGGGCGAATACGCCAGGCAGCTAGTTTTGGAGATGGTCAAACAGGTCAAAGACGCAGAATTAATTCTACTGACTTATCCTGGTCAGACACTCCATTTACCCAAAGGCAACTGGCGGCAAAAAGCCATCGGTGGCGGTAAGATTTTGTGGCATTTATGGGTTTGGCTGTGGTGCGAGATAGCCAAGCCAGCCGATGTTTATTTTGCCTCGACTAGCGCCATTGTTCCTGCGCTTTTGAGACGGATGCCAGTGGTTATGACGATCTTTGATTTCACGGTCTGGCGGTTTCCGGCCACACACTTGTCGCATGCAGTAAGGTTAGAAAAGATTTTTTTGCCGCTAGCACTAAAATCAGCCAAACATTTATTAGCCATTTCGGATTTCACTCGCCAAGAAGCCCAAGCTCTGTTTCGGGTGCCTGCCCACAAAGTCACTACCACTCTCTTAGGGGTAAACGAACATTACCGGCCGGTAGCACTCAAGGTTTCTACTAAAAAACAGCTAAAAAAGCGATATAAATTGCCCGACAACTTTGTTTTGTACCTAGGCACCCTTGAGCCACGCAAAAACCTTCCGATATTAATTTCAGCTTTCCAATCACTGAAATCACAATTCCCAGACACGAGATTAGTCCTAGCTGGAAGTTTGGGATGGCAAAGCCAGCAACTCCAAACCCTGCTGACGGATGATATTGTCGTGACCGGGTTTATCCGTGACGCAGACCAAGTGGCGGTTTATAACTTAGCTCAACTTTTTGTGTTCCCGTCTCTTTATGAAGGATTTGGTATGCCTCCCTTGGAGGCAATGGCATGCGGTGTGCCAACGATTGTTAGCAACCAGGCCTCTCTACCCGAAGTGGTCGGGTCGGCCGCAATCCAAGTACCACCCACCCAGACGGATAAGTTAACCGATGCCATCAAACGGATTTTGAGTTCCCCCAATCTACAGCGGCAACTAAGCCGAGCTGGGCGCAAACGGGCTCTAGAATTTTCTTGGCGAAGTACAGCTCAAAAAACCTTGGAGATACTCAAGCGGTATGGATAGATTGGTTCTCGTTATTATTTTAGTCGGTCTAGTAGCAGGGCAGTTGCTCAGGGTGCCTGTGCTTAACTTCACTGTACCCCTGCTCGATGTGGCGATGGTAGTGGCTTGTGGTCTTTTGCTTTTTCGATCAACCCCCACTCTTTGGCGGTCTGTCCCATTCCGGTGGTTTTTAGTTTTTGTCGGCGCCTTGTTGCTTTCGCTTCTGTTGAACCTGCGGGGACTAGAGGTCGGAGACGTCATAGTAGCTGGTGCCTATTGGGCGCGTCTGGTGCTCTATGGTTTAGTAGCCTTTTTGTGGTGGCAGCAAATCAATTGGCATAATCGAGGGTTCTTTCTGTCGGCTCTTGGCATTGCTTTTGCTAGCTTTGTGGCCATTAGTTTCATTCAATTCGGACTCTTCCCAGATTTTGAGATATTTGAATATTTGGGGTGGGACCCGCACCGGTTTCGTTTGGTCGGAACTTTTTTTGATCCCAATTTCTCGGCTGTTTTCTTGGTGTTCGGGACCGCACTGACTTTCTTGGTTTTGATGCAGAAGCAATCCCAACCCTGGTCGTGGTTGATAGCGCTGGGTATCAATTTGGGGGCGCTTGTCTTGACGGTTTCACGCACCGGGCTAATTGCCCTAGGTGCAGCTGCGGTGGGGTTGGTTGTAGTGGTTCGTAATCGCTGGGCCTGGGCGCTGCTCGGCTTGCTGATGATGGGCGGACTTTTGATTCCTTCAATTCAAACTCGATTACTAGATGCTCTTTCTGGAGACAGTTTTCAATTTAGATTACAGTCTTGGCAAGAAGGGTGGCACTTAGTTCAAACACACCCCTGGCTAGGAGTGGGCTACAATACGTTGCCGATTGTTCGGGAGAGTACGATTTTCAGCGAGGAAGTTCTCGGTGGGCATGCCATGTCTGGCTTCGACAGCAGCTTGTTGACGATTGCTGCTACATCAGGGTTTTTGGGCCTGGCAGCTTTTATAATTTTTGTGATTGTTTTGCTTTTCGTAGCCGTGCCCAAAGTCCGTAATCACCACAACCTGTTCAGCCGGTGGTTTGTCATTAATACGGGTGTTTTGGTAGTGGCGTCAGTGTTTATTAACGCTTGGTTGTATCCTCCCCTGCTAACTCTTTGGTTGGTGACGGCGAGTTTAAGTTTAGCAGAAACTAGTCAATAATAATCCTATGGAGATGCTACCGATTATCATTGGGATTATATTTGTGGGTCTAGCCTGGTGGAGGCCAAAGTTAGCTTTGTGGCTGACAATCTTTGCGATTCCCTTTTACATCATCCGGTTTGAGGTGTTTGGTATTCCTACTACCCTGCTCGAAATCTTGATTTACGCCAACGGTTTGGCTTGGGGTATAAGGCACCTTCGTTGGATAGTATCTCGCCTCCAAACCGTCTTCAGGCCCTTTTGGGGCGGCCTATTATTATTGGCAATCGGGCTGAGTTTGGGCGTGGTTGTTTCCGGCGACCCGCGTACCGCCCTGGGTATTATCAAGGGATGGTTTATTGATCCATTGCTGCTGTATTTTCTAGTCGTTCAGCTGGTTGATTTTAAACAAATCTCTGGCTTTCTCTCGGCTCTGCTCGCCTCGTCGCTCCTACTTAGTGGCTACGCTGTTTGGCAAGTTATTGCGCAGCAGTTCATAACCATAGACGGTCGGGCTAGCGCCTGGTTTAGCTCACCCAACTACCTGTCTCTCTATCTCGTCCCGGTTTTGGTACTGGGTTTGATTGTGTTGGCTCAACCGTCATTTCGCAGTAAACTACTGGCTAGTTTGGCCTGCGTTTTGGGGCTGGTCGCAATCTATTTTTCTTTTTCTTACGGTGGCTGGCTAGCACTCATCTTGGCAGGTCTGGGCTGGGCTTTCCTTTATAGAAAACAGCTTTGGAAGTGGTGGCTGGCAGTGCTGGTGGCACCGGGCGTGTTATTTATATCGCAGCTAGGCAGTGAAAGATTTATTAGAATGTTGGATCTGTCACAACGGTCCTCTGCAAGTGTTCGGTTACAAGTGTGGCAAACAGCCCTGCTCATGATCAAAGAAAATTGGCTGACAGGCATTGGCTTGGGTCAGTTCCAAAATAAATATCTGCTGTTTGCCGAACGGCTTTTTCATCCTCCTTTCGAGACCATTATGCTGCACTCTCACAATCTCTTTTTGCAGTTTATTTTAGAGACGGGCGTCGCAGGATTGGCTGGTTTTGTTTGGGTTTTGGGCTACCATATTCGTACCTTGTTCCAACGTCTTTCTGGCCCCGCTGGGGTTTTAGGACTGGCCTTGGGGGTTATGTTAGTCCATGGTCTAATCGATGTTAGTTATTGGAAAAATGATCTCTCGGCCCTCCTTTGGCTGATACTGGCAATGATTGTAGTATGGAATAGACAAGGCAGGTCTTATGAAGAATAAAATACCAAAACGTATCGGCATTGACGCGCGGCTGTTCGGAACGGCTCAGGCCACTGGTATTGGAACCTACACTGAAGAGCTCATCTCCAATCTTGTAAAATTCGACGACTTTAACCAGTATGTCGCATTTGTTCTGCCAGAGGTGGCCGAGACCTTCCCGTTCTACGCCAAAAACTTAAAAAAGTGGCCGGTCCCATACAAACACTATACCTATAGTGAGCAGCTGCTCTACCCGAGTGTGCTTAAAAAGGCCAGGTTGGATTTGATCCATTACACTAATTTCAATACGCCGGTCTTTTTCACTCAAGTCAAAAGCGTAGTGACAGTGCACGATCTAACACTGTGGTTTTTCCCGGGCCGCAAACAAAAAAGCTGGCTCAGACGGGTGGTCTACCGTCAGGTTATGCGTCAGTCGTGTGAAAACGCTACCCGCATTATCGCAGTTTCGAAAGGGACCAAAACCGATATTGTTAAATATTTAGGCATAAACGCTGACAAGATAGATGTTATCTATGAGTCAGCCCCTAAGCGCTATCGAGACAAGGTAGAGCCCAAACGACTCGAGGCAATAAAAGCGAAACACAATATCTCACGTCCGTATTTCTTGTACGTTGGTGAATGGCGGCCACACAAAAATCTAGTTCGGCTGATTCGAGCTTTTGCCACCTTCAAGCGCCAGTATCAACTGGATTATCAGTTAGTACTAGTTGGTAAGCTCGATCCATTTGCACCCGAGATTCCAGAGACAATCAAGCAGCTTGGTTTGCAAGATGATGTCATTACGACTGGTTACGTGGCCGACCAAGACCTCCCCTATTTCTATGCGGGGGCCTTTGCTTTTATTTTTCCATCACTGTATGAGGGATTTGGCATCCCGCCCTTAGAGGCAATGGCGGCTGGTGTGCCAGTTATATCCTCCAACGCTTCCGTAATGCCAGAAATCTTAGGCGATGCTGCTCTGTTTTTTAATCCGAAGAGCTTAGAAGATATAGCTCAAGCTATGTACAAATTGGCTACCACTTTCCGATTACAAAAGGAGTTAAAAGACAAAGGGTTTCAGCAGATCAAAAAATATTCCTATACTAAAATGGTGAAGGAAACCCTAAATACATATAGGAAAGCTCTGGGCGAAGATATATAGCCGAGATAACAAAAATTGTTATAATGGCTTATCACTCGATTGATATAAACATATAAAGGAGAAAGCTTATGAGTCCGACAACACTTAGCATGACTTTAGCACTTATTACTGGTGGATTAGCCATTTTATACGCTTTTATCTTGGTAGCTTGGGTGCTCGGTAAGCCCAGCGGTACCGCCAAAATGGCTGAAATCGCTAGCGCTATCCAAGAAGGAGCCAGCGCCTATATGAAACGGCAGTATTCGACTATTGCTATCGTGGCCGTGATTTTAAGCGGAGTGCTTTATTACTTTTTAGGGCTCAACACCGCTCTCGGTTTCTTAACGGGAGCATTCCTGTCGGGTCTGGCTGGATTTATTGGTATGTATGTATCGGTCAGAGCCAACGTACGTACTACGGTTGCGGCTGAAAAAGGTTTGCAACCAGCCTTGGCGGTAGCGTTTAATGGCGGGACAGTCACGGGATTGTTTGTGGTTGGTCTGGGTCTGCTAGGCGTGGCCGGATTTTATTATTTGACCAAAGACGTCAACGCCTTGATTGGCCTCGGTTTCGGAGGCAGCCTAATCTCTATTTTTGCCCGTCTCGGTGGTGGCATTTTTACCAAAGGCGCCGATGTGGGTGCTGACCTAGTCGGCAAAGTCGAAGCCAAAATTCCCGAAGACGACCCCCGAAATCCTGCAGTGATCGCCGACAATGTTGGTGACAATGTTGGTGACTGTGCTGGCATGGCGGCAGATTTATTCGAAACTTATGCAGTGACTGCGGTGGCCACAATGGTATTGGCTGCCCTACTCTTTGCTGGCAATCCGCTGATGATTATCTATCCCCTAGCTATTGGTGCGGTATCTATTTTGGCTTCCATCATCGGCACTTGGTTTGTCCGACTAGGCAAACACAGCACCAAGATCATGGGAGCTATCTATAAAGGTCTCATCGCCAGCGGGGTTTTAGCCATAGCGGGGTTCTACGGTGTGACTCGGTATCTACTAGCCGATGTCGCAGGAGTTGATTATCTGCATCTTTTCTACGCCTCCTTAATTGGTTTGGCAGTTACCGCTGCGATCATTATTATTACTGAATACTACACATCCACAGAGTACCAACCTGTTAAGACAATCGCCGAGGCCTCCAGTACAGGACACGGCACCAATGTGATTGCGGGGTTGGCAGTCGGTATGAAGTCAACGGCTCTTCCTATCATCGTCATTGCGGCTGCGATTTGGGGGGCCTTTGCTCTAGCCGGGTTGTTTGGGGTGGCCATGGCGGCGATGAGTATGCTATCGATGGTGGGAATTATTGTCGCAGTTGATGCCTATGGGCCGATTACAGACAATGCTGGCGGTATTGCAGAAATGTCAGGTCTTCCCGAAAATGTACGTAAAACCACCGATGCTCTCGATGCGGTGGGCAATACTACCAAAGCAGTTACCAAGGGCTATGCGATTGGTTCGGCTGCTTTAGCGGCCATCGTTTTGTTTGCTGCCTATTCACAAGATTTAGAGAAACTAACAGGTAGTGCGACACAGTTTTTGCTGAGCGACCATCGTGTTCTGATCGGTCTTTTTATTGGCGGCCTACTACCGTATTTGTTTGCTGCACTTTCAATGGAAACAGTTGGCCGAGCAGCCAGTGCTGTAGTTAAAGAGGTGCGCCATCAATTTAAGACCATAGTTGGAATTATGGAGGGTACCGGTAAGCCAAACTATGCTAAAGCTGTCGATATTGTAACTCGTACGGCAATTCGGGAGATGATTGTCCCGGCTTTGCTGCCTGTCGTGGCCCCCATTGTGGTTGGGCTCTTGCTGGGCGTCGAAGCTTTAGGTGGACTATTAATCGGCAGCATTGTTACAGGTATCTTTGTAGCCATATCGATGACTACCGGTGGGGCTGCGTGGGATAACGCCAAAAAGTACATTGAAGATGGCCACTTGGGAGGCAAGGGCTCAGATGCCCATGCTGCTGCGGTAACGGGTGATACAGTGGGTGACCCATACAAAGATACCGCTGGCCCCGCCATCAACCCCATGATTAAGATTGTCAATGTGGTGGCTCTGTTAATTCTAGGCCTGTTAGTTGGTTAAATAATGACTAAACGAATGTTGCATGGTCGTTTCAGATGACCTTAACTTAGTACCGAAATCAAAATACTTGCTCCAAAAAATTATTTTTGGGGCAAGTATTATAATCGTCATTTTGCTTTTGGCTTTTTTTGGCGTCGACCTAATTTATAAAAACAAGGTCTTGCCCCGAGTTGCCTTTGCGGATGTCAATCTAGGTGGCGCCACTATCACCAGCGCACTACATTTGATTAGTGACAGGGTGGAAAGTGCCAAACTAGACCCCATTACACTAAAGTTCGATAACACGGCTTGGACGGTTAGCCCAGAGGCATTTGATTTTAGACTTGATGCAGATGTACTTACTCAGACTGCCATCAGCATTGGGCGTCGTGGCGGTCTAGCCACTCAAATAAAAGAGAGGTTTTTAGCCGTGTTGGCACGCCCACAGCAACTCATTGATTCTGGCTATCTCATGTCTCAGTTCAACCATGAGGCGCTGATGGAGTACCTCAACAGTATCGCCAATGACGTAGATCAAGAAGGTCGCGACGCTAAACTGGTTATAAAAAACAACCGTGTGGTGGAGTTTGTTAGTGAACAAACTGGTCACAAGCTGGATGTAGATAGGGCCGTAACACTAATTGCTAGTCGGCTGCTGGATCCCATTGAGCCGATTGAGCTGCCAGTAAAAATAACTCGCCCCAAAATTACTTTGGCCGACACCAATACCTTGGGTATAGAAACCCTGGTGGCTCGGGGTGTTTCCGATTTTTCTGGTAGCCCCCGTAACCGGCGACATAATATTGGTGTGGGGGCCGGTCGTTTCGACGGACTGATTATAAAACCGGATGCCACTTTTTCTTTTGTCCAGAACCTAGGCAATGTTGACGCCAGCACAGGTTATTTGCCGGAGCTAGTTATCAAAGGTGACGAGACCGTCCCTGAATATGGTGGGGGCCTGTGTCAGGTTTCTACCACAGCCTTCCGAGCCATTTTGAACGGTGGGTTACCAGTAGTTGAGCGCCGCAACCACTCCTACCGAGTGGTGTACTATGAACCTGCAGGGACTGATGCTACCATTTACCAGCCCTATCCGGATCTCAAGTTCAAAAATGATACTGGTGCACATATTTTTATGGATACATATATAGAAGGCACTAAGCTCTATTTTGATTTTTATGGAACTGACACTGGTCGTACTGTCGAGCTAGATGGGCCACGTATTTTTAATGTTACCGATTATCCTGAGCCTATTTATATAGACACTTCTACTCTCGAGCCAGGCGAAATCCAACAAGTGGATATTGCTCATCGAGGGGCTGACGCTGTACTATACCGCAAAGTCTATAAAGACGGTAAGCTAATTTTGGAAGATACGTTCAAAAGCCACTATATCCCGTGGCCAGCCAAATACTTACGTGGAGTTGAAGATGCGGGTGCGGTAGAGGCCAACCCAGAAAATATTTTGCCCGAGGATGCCGCCTCCGAAGAGCCACTCGCTGAAGCTATACCAGATCAGTCTCCCCCAGCATGATGTTTTTACTTTATGGCGAAGATGTTTTGTCTTCCCGTCAAAAATTGACGGCGATTCAAGATAAGTTTTTAGCCACCAACCCGCCCGAGAATCTCTTGGTGCGTTCTGCTAACGAGCTGACTATTCCCAAACTACCCAATCTCTTTTTGGCGCAAACCCTTCTTGGAGGCAAGCGGCTGATTGTCCTAAAAAATATTTTGGCTCTCTCCCCCGCCGAGTTCAAGACCGCCCTGCTAGAGCTAATAAAGCCTCAGGATTTTAGTGACACCACGGTGATTTTTTATGAATCAGAAACCTTTGACAAACGCCAAGCACTTTATAAGTTTTTAAATAAGCCCAGGCAAGTTCAAGAATTCTTAAACCCGACAGGCATCGTGCTAGTTCGGCGAGTTGGTGAGCTTGCTTTAGGGTACGGATTAAAATTAACTCCAGCTATCGTTGACCAACTGATTGTCAGCAGCCAGGGCGATCTTCTGGGGATTGATAATGACCTCAAAAAACTGAGCGCCTTCTCCCAAAATCGAACGCTGTGTGAAACGGATATCGCCGCACTTTTGCCTGGTGTGCTCCAACTTAATGTTTTTTCCGCCTTGTCCGCCCTAGTGAGAAAGGATTCTCGGACATTCTTGGATATTTTTAACCAGCAGTTAGATAAAGGCGAAGATATTGTGAAAATCCTAGGGGCACTTACCTTTCAGCTCAGGGGAGCGGTTCAGGTTTGGGAGTTAGCCAACCAAGGACTGTCAGCTCATCAAATCGCTGCTCGCGTTGGGCTTCATCCCTTTGCGGTCAAACAAAACCTAGCCCTCGTAAAAGGTTTAACCAAGGCGCAGCTGACGGCTCAATACCAATGCTTGGTGGCTATAGACCATCAGCTAAAAACTGGGGCATGTGCTCCAGAGAATGTTCCGGTGAAGTTAGTTACTACGGCAGCTCTTTAGACGGCACTCTTGGCCAATCTGGACTTTAAGCGAGCGGCCTTATTGGGATGAATCACGCCACGCTTGGCGGCTTTGTCGAGTGCTTTAAAGGCCTGTTTTACAGTTTCATCCGATTTCTGGGCGCGGGCAGTTTTCACTGAGCTCTTATAAGCTTGTTTGACAGACAGATTGAGCGCTTTCTGCCGAGCGCTGCTGCGCATCCGCTTTTTGGCTGATTTGATAATTGGCATAAGACGTTTTAACTATTTAACTTAACTCTACAAAGATTAGAGGTTATCCCCTAGTTTGTAAAGGCCTAAATTGACTTCCTCCCCTACTTCCGATAAGCTGAACTATCTTATCAATAGCTGATTTATGGAAGCAACCCCCAAACAACAAGCCATCGAGCTGATTACCCAAGCCAACAGTATCCTGTTGGTGCCCAGTGCTCTCGATGGGGACTCCCTGGGTTCCTCGCTCGGGCTGTTTCGTGTCTTGAAAAAACTAGGGAAACAAATTGCGGTTATTTCTCTAGAATCACCGCATGCGTCTTACCGCTTCCTGCCGCACATCCATGATTTGAGAAATAGCTTAGAAGGTGGGCGCGACTTTGTCATAACTCTGGACAATGCGACTGTCGAAACGGATAAGCTTTCGTATAACTTTGATAACGGCAAGCTCAATGTCATCATTGCCACTAAAAAAGGCCAATTCAAACCCGAGGACGTCAGCTTCACAGTCGGCTCTGTTCAGTATGATTTGATCATTACCCTAGACGCAGCTAGCTTGTCTCATTTGGGTGAGATTTACAAAAAACATGAGGAGTTATTTAAGGAGACGCCAGTTATCAATATTGACCATCATGCTTCTAATGATTACTTTGGCAAAGTCAATCTGGTTAATATGACGGCTGCCTCAACGGCAGAGATTTTGGTCGGCCTAATCGAGGCGCTTGGCTCTAATTTACTAGATGACGATGTGGCCACCTGCCTTTTGACGGCCATGATTGCTGATACCAACTCATTCCAAAACCCCAATACTACGCCCAAGGCCTTAACCGTAGCTGCTCAGATGGTAGGGTTTGGCGCTAGACAGCAAGAAATTATTAAAAATATCTATCGCACCAAGAGCTTGGGCGCGCTCCAACTCTGGGGGCGGGTGCTGGCTCGGGCACAATCAGACACAGAGTACCGCTTGGTCTGGACTACGGCCAATCTAGACGATCTGTCCGCAACTGGTGCCACCCAGCAGGACTTAAGCGGTCTGATCGATGAATTCTTGTCCAGTGTCCCCGATACTGATGTGGCTATTCTAATTAGTGAGCGTGAACCAGGTATTATCCATGGCAGCATCCGTACCAACTCAGATGCCAAAGCGGATGAGATTGCCAAGCTCTTTGGAGGTGGTGGGCACCCTGGGGCGGCTGCCTTTAAACTGCCCAAGTCCTCTTTGGAACAAGCCGCCACCGAGATTATAGACAATATCAAAACCTATCAGGCCGAACGCCTAAATCTGGCCTCTCACCGACAGAATGTACAAAAAGATACTCCTGTAGAAGAAAATTCTTACTACTAACTCTTGAAAAAATCCAGCGTTGGTGTTATCATGTGAAGGATTTATTTTGACCTAGAAAATGGCATTAAAAGCGGATAAAAAACAAAAAATCATTGGCGAACACCGGTCCCATGAGAAGGACACAGGTTCTGTCGAGGTACAGATCGCTTTACTGACGGTGAAAATCGATGATTTGACCAAGCACTTGAAGAAACACAAGGGTGATATGCACTCTCGCCAGGGCTTGTTTAAAATGGTGGGCAATCGCCGTCGCCTTTTGAATTATCTAGAGAAACAGGATCTAAAATCATATAACAAATTAATTAAGAAATTGAAAATCAGGAAGTAACGCCGTTATTTATTAAGAGCAAAGTCAGAAGTAAGCGTATGTTGTGTTTGTCCCAAGCTCGTCGCGGGAATGCCATAAACCTACTTTTGCTCCTGGCTTAAATCTCAAGCTCTTTTGAAAACTCGCGTTGCCCTTAAAAAGGATTCGACTTCCGATTTTCTTTTCAAGAAAGGAATATATGGAAAAGAAGTTCGAAGCGCAAGTTGGGGGAAGAAGTTTTACATTCTCAACAGGTAAATTGGCCACCTTGGCCAGTGGATCTGTAGTTGGCCGATTGGGAGATACGGTGGTTTTAGCAACTGCCGTGGTTTCGCCCAACGCCAAAGCAGGAGCCGAATTTTTCCCACTGATGGTTGAGTTTGAAGAGAAGATGTACGCTAGCGGCAAGATTTCTGGCAGTCGCTTTATTAAGCGCGAAGGTCGCCCCAGTGAGGAAGCGATTCTAACCGCTCGTCTAATCGATCGGCCTATCCGGCCGCTTTTCCCGAAAGGGTTTTATAACGATGTCCAAATAGTTATTACCACTCTGTCGGCAGATCTAAGTAACGATCCCGATATAGTTGCGCTCAATACGGCATCGGCGGCTTTAATGCAAACGGGCTCCCCTTTCCAAGGGCCAGTTGCTGGTATCCGAGTCGGACGGATTGACGGTGAGCTAGTTGCTAACCCCACACGGGAGCAAAGAAATGCTAGCGACCTCGATTTGGTGATAGCGGGGACTAAAGATGCCGTTATGATGGTCGAGGCCGGCGCCAATGAGGTGCCCGAGGATGTCATGTTGGCGGCTATCGATTTTGGGCACAAAGCCATGCAACCCCTGATTGAGTTTCAAGAGCAAATGGTGAAAGAACTCAATATCCAGCCGGGCGACTATCAACTAATTGCCCCATCCGAAGAGCTGAAACATCAAATTGCTAGCAAGTTATCTGGTCGGTTAGAGGAAGCCATCTATCATTCCGAAAAAATGGTGCGGAACGCCAAACTGGATGAGCTACGTCAGGAACTATTTGCCGAATTCGTAGCCGAAGAAACTCCAGAAGTTATGGTGGAAAGTATTTTTGACAAAGTGATCGGACAAGAGTTACGAAAAAATATTATTGAGCACGACCGTCGTCCCGATGGCCGTGGCCTAGACGACATCCGGCCGTTGTCGATGGAGGTAGGACTTCTGCCCAGTACTCATGGCTCAGCTCTTTTCACACGCGGCGAAACCCAGGCTCTGTCAGTAGTCACTCTTGGGTCACTAGACGATGAACAGCTGATTGACACCATGGAGCAAGACACGACCAAACGATATATGCATCACTACAATTTCCCACCATTTGCCACCAATGAGGCCAAGCCGATGCGTTCAACTGGTCGACGTGAGATCGGTCATGGAGCGTTGGCCGAACGCGCCCTCTCCCCCATGATCCCTAACCGGACGGACTTTCCCTATACCATTCGCGTGGTATCGGAAATTCTGTCTAGCAATGGCAGCAGCTCAATGGCTTCTGTTTGCGGTAGCACCCTGTCATTGATGGATACTGGAGTACCGATCAAAAAACCAGTCGCCGGAGTGGCTATGGGCTTAATCACTAATGGCGATCAATTCAAGGTTTTAACCGATCTAGCCGGGATAGAAGATTTTAACGGCGACATGGACTTCAAAGTTGCTGGGAGTCGTGACGGCATCACCGCTTTGCAAATGGACATTAAGATCGCAGGCATTACGAGGCCAATTTTTGAACAGGCACTAGCCAAAGCCAAACAAGCCCGAATGTTCTTGCTGGATGAAATGGCAAAAATCATTGCTGCTCCTCGGCCAGAAGTATCGCCCCGAGCCCCACGAGTTATTACAGTTCAAATCCCAGTCGATAAGATTGGTGAAATTATTGGGCCAGGTGGTAAGGTTATTAATGGCATTATTGACGAAGCTGGTGGTAAAAGCGTTACCACCATCTCCATTGAAGATGACGGCCAGGCCTTCATCACTTCCACCAAGAAAGAGATGGCTGAACAGGCCGCTCAAACTATTCGAGACATGGTTCGAGAGATTAAGCCGGGCGAGAAATTCACCGGTCGAGTAACTCGAGTAATGGACTTCGGCGCCTTTGTTGAGATTTTGCCAGGTCGTGAAGGTATGGTACACATTTCTCAGTTCAGAAATGAACGAGTGGAAAACATTAACGACGTGGTAAAAGAGGGTGATACACTGGAAGTGATTGTAACAGAGATAGACGACCGTGGTCGGATCAATCTCTCACACAAGGCCGTACTCAATAAAAGACAATAAATGCGCTGCCAATCCTGTGGACGAGAAAACCAGCCAGACCACACTTTCTGTGCGGGATGTTTAGAGATATTGCATAAGAGAAAGCCCGTGGTGTTGGATGGCAACAAAAGTGTCATGGTACCCCCTCAAGCTGAACATTTGGTGGATATCCAGTACTCCTCTACCCCGACTGCGACCAAACCAATTTGGGGATGGATAGTGGTAGTGGGTCTGGTGGTTATCGCTATAATCTTCTTTGTGATTTATGGATAGAGCTGCCGAGTTCAAACAGTTAGTCGAGGATATCAAACAGCACCACTGCTCTCTCCGAGACGGGTGCATCCAAGCTGTCCCGGGCGAAGGTAATATTGACAGCCCAGTAGTATTTATTGGCGAAGGTCCCGGGAAAACCGAGGATGAACTGGGTCGGCCCTTTGTGGGGGCTGCCGGAAAGCTACTGGACGAAGGGCTGGCTCAAATCGATATGCAACGTGAAGATGTTTACATCACCAATGTGGTTAAATGCCGCCCCCCTGGCAATCGCGACCCATTGGCCTCTGAAGTGGCAGAACACAAGCCATTTTTAGAACGGGAGCTAGAGCTTATCCAGCCAAAACTTATTGTGCTTCTGGGTCGCCATGCTCTGCAGTGGTTCTTACCCAATGAAAAGATTAGTTCTCTTAGAGGCACTGCCAAACGACAAGGCAACCGAATCTTTTTTGCCATGTATCATCCGGCGGCCGCCCTCTATGATCCCCGTCTCAAAGACACTCTCTTTAGTGATATTAAAAAAATCCCTGTGTTGCTGCAAAAGATTGATGAACTACAAAACGATGCTTCATTTTCTCCGCAAAGCCAGGGCGCATTATTTTAAAGAAACATTATGTCAAAAAAGAAATCTCAAACTAGTTCCCAAATTCCCCAGATGAAATCTCCTGGTGGGGATGGATTAAAAATCATTCCTTTAGGCGGAGTCGGTCAAATGGGCAAAAATTTAGTTGCTGTTGAATATCAAAACGATATTTTGATCATCGACTGTGGGTTTATGTTCCCAGATGAATCAATGCTAGGTATCGACTACGTGATTCCTGACACAACTTACTTAGAACAAAACAAGTCGCGAGTTCGGGCGATTGTGGTTACTCACGGACACGAAGACCATATTGGGGCTGTGCCCTATATCGCACCGAAGCTGAATGTGCCGGTCTATGCTCCCGTGTTAGCTGCCGCTCTGATTGAAATCAACTTAGAGGAATTTGCGCTCAAAAATCAGGTCAAGGTCATTAAATACAAGCCCCAGGACAAAATCCGTGTTGGCAAGGCCTTCACCGTTTCTTTCTTTAGGGTAACTCACAGTATCCCAGACGCTTTTGGTCTAATCGTTGAAACCCCCGAGGGGATCATCCTCCATACCGGGGACTTTAAATTCGATCCTACTCCCCCAGACGGGATTGGTGCTGACTATGACAAACTTAAACAAATTGGTGACAAAAAACCTCTTCTGCTTATGAGTGAGAGCACCAATGCGCATACTCCTGGGCGAACGGTCTCTGAGCAGGTCATTGCCGATACCTTTATGGACATTTTTGCATCCACCAAAGGTCGGCTCATTGTTTCCTCATTTGCTTCGAGAATCGATCGGATGCAGCATGTCTTATCTGCTGCGGCCAAGTATAAACGCAAAGTCGCAATTGCGGGTCGGAGTATGGTGAAATATTTTGATGTTGCAGTCAAACTGGGCTATCTCAAAGTTCCCAAGGGTCTCTTGGTGCCATTGCATCAAATTAAACGTATCAAAGACCACCAATTAGTTATTTTGAGCACTGGCAGCCAAGGTCAAGAGGGCTCGGCTCTGCAGCGGATGGCCTTCAAGGAGCACAGGCAGGTGCAGATCAAAGAGGGTGATACCGTGGTAGTGTCCTCCTCCCCTATCCCAGGCAACGAGCGATCTATTTCGGCCGTAATCAATAATCTTTATCGTGCAGGGGCGCATGTTATCTTCGATAAAAAAATGCAAATCCACGTTACCGGCCATGCCTACCAAGAAGAAATGAAACAAATGTTGGAGCTAGTTCGACCTCGCTACTTTATTCCCGTGCACGGCGAATACCACATGCTAGTAGCCCACAAGGAACTTGCAGAAAGTGTGGGCATCCCGCCTAAAAACATCTTTGTGATTGAAGATGGTGATGTGGTAGAGTTTAAAAACGGCAAAGCCAAGAAGCTTAAAGACCGCATTCATGCTGGCTCGGTTCTGATTGATGGCTTAGGCGTGGGTGACGTGAAAGAAGTGGTTTTAAGAGATCGTCAAACCATGGCCAAAGAAGGCACTTTTGTAGTGATTACCGTGGTGGATAAGCGCGGGCGGCTGGTCGGCACTCCTGATATCATGTCGCGCGGCTTTGTTTATGTTAAAGAAAAAGGTGCTTTAATGGATATGGCAAAACAACGAGTTCAAAATCTATTTAAAAAGCATGTCAAAGAAATCCCTGACGATTGGACCAATATCAAATCCAAGCTGCGTGAGCAACTTAGTGAGTTCCTATTCCAAGAGACCGGTCGCCGACCACTTGTCTTGCCAGTAGTAATCGAAGTTTAGGCAGCTTTATTCTTTTTCTTCTTGTCGCCCGTTGCAGAAGATTCTGGTTCGACAAAACGATCCGTAGCGTCATATAGGCGCAAGAGTTCTTGGCGCTGTTTTTCCACAGAGGCTTTTGCCTTTCCCAAACGTTCTTGCAGAGATGTGGTGAAACTCTTTTGCGTTGTATCATCTATCTCTTGCACCAACCGATCATGCCAGATGTCTACAAAGTCCTGTCTACTTACACCTTCCAGGAGGGCTTCCCTAAACGGCTCCAAAAAATCTTCGGGCTGTTTTTGGTCAAGCTCTTTCCAGATGCCTTGCAATTGTTCGAGTTGCTGTCGGCGGCTTTCGACAAATCTAGTAGCACCCATTATCTCTACTCTTCGTCGTTGTGCTTCTGCGGATAAACCACCAACTTGCGCTATTGCTTGTTGATCTTCTGGGTGGACCCAATCGGTTTCAGTAAAACTAAACCTTTGCCGAATGGCTCTGAAGCGTCGACGCGCCGAATGAGGGTCTTGTAACTGTTCTAGCCAGTGACCGTTTTGTTGAAGGAGTGTTTGCATCATCGATTCGGCACTACTATACTCAGGTCGGTTCAAAATACCCTGGATAATTTCAGTTTGCACTTGCGCCAACCCCTCTCGGCGTTCAAGCAGTCGCTGACGTTTTCGTTCCATTTTTTCAACCAGAGCCTGTTGTTCCAGTGCCTTTTTCTTGTCATATTCTCGTAAAATTGAGACATCAGCCTCACCTGCGGCCACTTTTTTTACCAGCTGGTCGCGTTCCACTTTGGCACGTGCACTCAATTTATCCGCCGCAGTCCTGACCTGTTTCTCGCCGCGCCGGATCAATCTCTCTTCTTTTCCCCAGTTGCGTTTAGTTTCTGTGGGTATAAGAAAATTATAAGCCAAAAGCTCTCGCCGGCGCATATCCTCCCGGATATTCTGCTCAGCGGAATCATCGGTTTCAATCTTGGCGCCAAAAACTGCTGTTCTAATCAGCCATTTGCCAGTACTGCGCCACGCGTTCTCATATTTTATTTGAAGCCATCTCGGCACATTCTCACCTGTTTGTTCACCCGGCATCGGATAACGAGCTTTAGCCAGTTCATAGGCCTGCTCTCGGATGCGTGGGTTCTTGGCCCAGATAGTTTCTGTCACTCCCCACTCCACAATCCCTTGCGTACTAAAACGACCGCCCAGTTTGGCCTCTATGCTTTTTGTTGAACCGGGGCGGCTGTCTGACTCAACATCCGATTCTGGTTGTGAATAGAGTTCGTCGTGCCGCAGTTCGCTATCGGCACGCCATCCGCGAACCGGTTCAGTGTTGTCCAAATTATCAGGAGCCTTTTCTATCATAGACATTGCATTATCCCCAGTATTTTCATTATATCATAAAAATTATTCCTTGTCAATATAGAAACAGATAAAAATAAACGGGGGGCGATAGGGTCTCGCCTCCCGTTAGAGTAGATCGGTGCGTGCCCACAGCTTAGGCTAAC
Source organism: Patescibacteria group bacterium (assembly GCA_028717565.1). Taxonomy (GTDB): domain Bacteria; phylum Patescibacteriota; class Kazan-3B-28; order Kazan-3B-28; family Kazan-3B-28; genus JAQUNP01. Next base: position 283,351 of record JAQUNP010000001.1, on the reverse strand, counting down.
CACAGCCGTTTTTCCCGATCTCAATGAACTGTCGCACACCCTCTTCGGCATGTGCTAACCGTTCATCCATATCCTGGACTTTCTCGTCCAGGTTTTTGAGGTGCTCTTCCTGCGCGGTGATCTGGTCAGAGATGCCATCCAGCTTTTCCATCACAGGGTCGGCTGCCGGTGCGGATGGTGTGGCGGGCGGAACATCAATGCCGATGCTTTCGGGTGCGGGATTGATATCCAGTTGCACCATGCGTCTGAGCCAGCCACCTGAGGCAGCGCTGAGGAGCGACGGGTTGTTCGCCGCATTAAAGCGCTTACTCGCCCAGTGTGGCAGCCGGGCGGCATTCGCAGCCGGCTGTGAGTCGACGCCGACCACTATCCACCGGCCCCAGCCGGTCCAGATCAGACGCGCAGAATCGCTTTCCTCGTCCCCTAAGGCGGGGCGAGTAAAGATCCTCTCCGTGTCCACATCAGGGTGGGCACCGTTCTTGGCAGCAGCCACATAAGCCTCTGTGGTCTGGCCGGCGGCAACTGTACCGCGGACAGGACACAGGATAGTGTCGCCGCAGTTGATCTGCAGGTTCCCTTGGGGAACCCAGAAGATCACTGCTAACAGTGCTCCACCGAAGGCCAGCCGGACATCATCGCCTGTAAAGCGATTAGTTCCCGTGATCTCATCTGGCCGGAAAGCGCCAAACGACATCACGGCTACACTGCCGGCGATTAACAACCAGCTCCACCACGTACCTCCATTGAAGGTCGTGGTCCAGGCCGTAGAATCGACGACGGGCTGATCCAGCTGAATGGTCCAGCACATGATTGCCAGACCGGCAGTGAAGCCGAGCAGGGATAGCCAGCGGAGGCGTACCCACCCGCTGATCCAGCCCCATCCGGCAGGTCGAGGGTCCCAGATTACCAGGACCGCATAGATGACAAACAACGCAACGCCTAACACATGGAAAATGGTTTCCATTGCATACCTCACTTAATTTTGATGTGCGTTCTAGAGTTTCCCCCAGAACGCTAGAATGATGGCCCAATTATTCTCCAAATTAAGGGTCCTGTCAAGAGTTTTCTTGCTCCCAGAGCGCGTTTTTTGCAACATAGGGGGCTGACAACACCTATAAAATATGCTATAATCAGATAGTCAAAAACTATGCCCTGTAGAGAATTTTAGAACAATTCTATCTGGTAATATTGGGATAACCTACGATGCAATTATCCTTCTCTCTGGGGCAACGCTAGTAAAAAAGTGTATATCAAATTGTAAATATTACCTTCTAAAATCTTCTACAGGGTATGGCTAGGAAAAGAAAAAAGAAAAAAGGTACTAGGAGATATAATTATCGCTCCTACCAAAATAAGGCCACCAATTGGGTGGACAATTTAAATTTTGACCTAGAGCTAGATCCGGCGGTAGTCCGCGAGATAATCGCTATTCTACTGGTAGGGCTAGGTCTTTTTACTCTGTTGGCCATTCTTGGGGGGGCTGGCAGCGTGGGTAAGATTTTCTTTACAGCGCTACGTCTAGGTTTGGGCTGGACCAGCTTTATTATGCCTATCCTCTTCGCCGGTTCTGGCGTCGCCCTTTTCTACCCCGTGCGCTACCATTTCAAAACCGCCAATGTGATTGGCTTGCTACTTTTTATTACCACCCTGTCCGCCCTAATGCATGTCTTTATCGGTCCAGAAAACGGATTGGCTTTGGCTCAAGAAGGTGGCGGTGGTGGCTTTTTGGGATTCTGGGTTAGTCGTTTTCTACTCAATCTGATGGATTTCTGGGCTTCGTTCTTAATTATTGTGGTGGGCTTTGCCATTTCGCTTTTGTTTGCCTTCGGCCAGCCCCTAAAAGATCTCTATTTGCGGACAAAGATATCTTTGCCAGAGATACCAAAGATGCCTGATGTTAAAATCAATAGCGACTTTGAAATCGGTGAAGAGGCGGGAGAAGATGATGGCGCAAAAAAGGCCTACAAGGCCATGTTCAAGTCGAAGTCAGAAAAGACCGCACAAGAAACCGAGTTTGTCCCCCAGTTCACTCCAACTGGCGACTGGTCTCCTCCGTCCATTGATCTGCTTAGTGATGCGGTCACCAAAGTTGATAGCGGAAACATTAATGCCAATATCGCTACTATCCAAGAAACTCTGGAGGACTTTAATATTGCTGTGGAAATGCATGAGGTCAACGTTGGCCCAACTGTCACGCAATATACTTTAAAGCCCGCCTCGGGTATCAAGCTGTCGCGGATCGCCAACCTTACTAATGACTTAGCTCTGGCTTTAGCGGCTCACCCCATCCGTATTGAGGCACCTATCCCCGGCCGTTCACTGGTAGGTATCGAGGTGCCTAACAAAAAAACTGCTTTAGTGCGTTTGCGGGAAGTGATGGAATCCGGTGAGTTTGATAGCATCAAGTCCCCTTTGAGAATCCCCTTAGGTCGCGATGTGGCTGGTACTCCGATGGCGACCGATTTGATTAAAATGCCACATCTGCTAATTGCTGGTGCGACTGGTGCTGGTAAAAGCGTTTTTCTAAATAGTTTGTTGATTGGTCTTTTGTACCAAAATTCTCCAGAGGACTTGAGGATTATTCTAGTTGATCCCAAACGAGTAGAGTTCACGACCTATAACGATGTCCCCCACTTGCTCTCGCCAGTCATCGTTGACCCACACAAAACCATTAACTCCTTAAAGTGGTTAGTGGTGGAAATGGACAGACGTTATCGAGCGATGTCCGATGCTAAAGTGCGTGATATCGCCAGCTACAATCGTCAAAACCGAGACGGTAAAATGCCCTACATTGTGTTGGTTATAGATGAGTTAGCAGACCTGATGGCAGTCTCGGCTCGGGAAGTAGAGGCCTATATTTGTCGATTGGCTCAGATGTCTCGAGCTGTTGGTATCCACTTGGTGCTCGCCACTCAAAGGCCTTCGGTTGATGTTATCACGGGTCTGATCAAGGCCAACTTCCCGTCTCGCATTGCTTTTGCGGTTACCTCTGGTACTGATTCCAGAACGGTATTAGATACTATCGGGGCTGAAAAACTGCTTGGCAATGGAGACATGCTCTTCATGCCGTCTGACTCTTCGAAGCCAAAACGTATCCAGGCCTGCTTTATTGATGACAAAGAAGTCAAGGCCGTCAGCAATGCCCTGCGCGAAATGAGCGGGCCTCAATATGTTGAAGAGGTCTTGCGAGATAGCAAGGGCAGTGGCGGTAATATGTTTGGTGGCAGCGATAACGACGAGGGCGATGATCTCTTTCAGGATGCAGTCGAGTTGGTGGCCAAAACGGGCAAGGCCTCGGCGTCGTATTTACAAAGAAGATTTAGAATCGGCTATGCCCGGGCTGCCCGTCTGCTTGATATTTTGGAAGATAAGGGCATCATCGGTCCTTCAGAGGGTGCTAAACCTCGCGATGTATTAATTAAAAAAGAAGATCTCCCTCGAATTTTTGGCAACACAGATGTTGATGAAGAAACCGGCGAGGAATTTCGAGAAGGTGAAGATTACTAGAACCTTGAGGTAAACCCGAGGGGTCTTTTCCCCTCAACGCTCATGGGCAAAAGCCCATTCCGGTGGGACCGGAACAATCTCGGTGCCTCCAGGTTTGTCCTATTAATTAAATATTTTTATGGCCTCAGAACATTCATTTGATATAGTTTCCGAGATTGATTTGCAGGAGTTGGCCAATGCGTTGGATCAGGTCCGCAAAGAGATCATAGTGCGGTATGATTTTAAAGGGGTGCCCACAGATATCAAGCAAGAAGACAAGGCGCTGACTATCACCACAGCCGATGAACACAAGCTACGTGCTGTCAGAGACATTTTAGAAACTAAGCTTATGCGGCGAGGTCTGGATATAAAGATTTTGGGCGAGGCCAAAAACGAGCCAGCCAGCGGTGGCCAGATTCGCTCCCACATTCCCCTACTTGCTGGTATCGATGCCGAGAACGCCAAAAAGATTAACAAACTAATTCGCGATAAATTCCCCAAAGTTAAACCCACTATCCAGGGAGAAACAATCCGAGTTAGTGGGAAAAGTATCGATGAGCTTCAGGCCATCATGACACTGTTAAAAGCTTCTGCGCCAGTTGCTCTCCCACTCCAATTTATTAACTATCGATAATATTCGTTTTTAATTTTGATGTTATGACCAAACTTAGCACTGTCCCCACACTAGACGAAACTCTCCAAGGTATCCAAAAGGACTACGGCGAGGGGTCTATTATGCGTTTGGGTGATACCAAACAGCTTGATGTTGAGACGATTTCCACTGGCTCCCTCACTCTTGATATCGCCCTTGGTGTTGGTGGTGTGCCTCGTGGCCGAGTGATTGAGATTTTTGGCCCAGAAAGTTCAGGTAAAACGACTCTGGCTTTGCATGTGGTGGCCGAAGCCCAAAAGCTAGGCGACACGGTAGCGTTTATTGACGCTGAACATGCTCTCGACCCAGAGTATGCCAAAAAAATTGGCGTACAAACCAAAGAACTGCTCATCTCTCAACCGGATACGGGCGAGCAAGCTCTAGACATTGCCGAAACACTTATTCGCTCCAATGCGGTGGGCTTAATCGTCATTGATTCAGTGGCTGCCCTAACCCCCAAGGCCGAGATCGAAGGCGACATGGGCGATTCGCATATGGGGTTGCAGGCCCGCTTGATGAGTCAGGCGTTGCGCAAAATCACTGCAGCCGTTTCTCGTTCTCATACAACAGTCATTTTTATCAACCAAATTCGAATGAAGATTGGGGTGATGTTCGGTAATCCCGAAACCACTACGGGTGGTAACGCCCTGAAGTTTTACTCTTCGGTTCGCTTGGATATTCGGCGAATCCAAACGCTCAAAGAGGGCGAAACCCCCACTGGCAACCGAGTGCGGGTTAAAGTAGTAAAAAACAAAGTGGCTCCTCCTTTCCGACAAGCCGAGTTCGATATTATGTTTGACCAGGGCATTGCTAAAACCGGCGAGATCATCGATCTAGCGGTACATGCTGGTCTCGTTGAAAAGAGCGGTGCTTGGTATGAGTACAATGGAGCCAAAATTGGCCAGGGTCGGGATGCCGCCAAACAATATTTGCGAGACAATCCCAAAGAAGCCAAGGCACTCGAAAAAGAAATCCGCAAACTTCACAAGGTCTAAACCAAAAACCCCGCTGGAAGGCGGGGTTTTCATTTAGATAATAGTCACTGGTGTACCGTTCTCGGCCCAGTCGTACACAACCTTTATTTCATCAATTCCAAATCTCACGCAGCCGTGTGAAACGGGCTTACCCAAATGCTCATAACCTTCGTAGAGCCGACCTTGTGTATAGAGCCGACCACCAGGATAAACCATGCCCTCTTCGTATCTTGCTGGGTTTACTCTCCAGTAGGGCAAACCATGCAAACCGTATCCTTGGAATCCGTTTTGAAAACTATATAGCCCCATCCAATGCGGCATCCACAAAGCATATTCAGACGAATAGGCGTCCTTATAATGGTTCATGATTGAATATTGTCCAGCTGGGGTGCTATAACCCGGAGCGCCTGAAGATATCGGCAGGGTGGCTATAATCACACCGCCGGTTAGCAGGTCTGCTTCTTGAGTTCGGCGATAAATGCGGACTTCCTTCTCGGCTCCCTCTGCCACCATCACATCACCCAGTTCGCCTACCTTGAATGTCAAAATAACCGGCGCGCCATTCAACCAGCGATTGTATTCTAGTACCGGGCGAAAATATTCTTGATAAACCCCTGTGCGCTCGGGTGCTGTGACAGAAAAAGTGAATTCAGCGATCTGCAAGGGTCTAATGCTGCTTTCGTTGTCTGCGCTCACCCGCGTGTTGGACTCCCATTCATCAGTTACCCACGCACTTGGTCGATCAATATCTTCGGTGTAGAAAACACTTCCCAACTTCACGATGTCTCTTCCCCAAGTTTCAACCGAGGCGTTTTTCAATAAAACGCTCACCTGTCGAGTTTCACCAGGCCGCATACTTAAAACCGGCGTATTATTAACTGCTACGTAATCGGTGTCAGGATCGTTAATCCCTGCGAAGGTGCTGGAGACATTAAAAATCCCCACTACCATGGAGAAGCCGAGCAGGGACACTACTAAAAATTTAAACTGGGTGAGGTGCATGGGTTTGTTTTTATTTTTCCCGACCGTTGTCAGCCAAATTTGGACGGGCGCCCCCCGCTAGTATTGTTTTCATTATATCAAAAAACCAGCTTCCAGTCAAGCTTTATCAGGTGGTAGGTTTGTCCTAGAGGTATGGCAGGTATGCCTGCAGGCTAGAGTTGAGCGAAACGCTTTCCCATATCCAGCTTGCCAATAAAGCGATTAACGCAATTACCAGCAACCAAAACAACCAATGTGGTGCCTCATCTGTATCTTCCGGCATCCTTAAAATACTGAATCGGCTAGTAGATCTAGCTTGTTTGACAGCCTTCTCAATTTTTTTCTTTGCCTTCATCTTGTCTACTCTATTATAGATTAACGGACAATTAGCACAAACTCCCCTTTTGGTTTTTTGTCTGTGAAATATTTGATAGCCGTGTTGGTATCACACCGCAACACTTCTTCGTGTAGCTTAGTTAGCTCACGTCCAATGACTATCTCACGTGACCCCCAAGCCGCTTTGATATCTTCTAGGGTTTTGACAACACGCATGGGCGATTCGAAAATCACAATCGGCATATGTATATCTTTGAACTTAGCAAAAAAAGTTTGGCGACCCTTCTTTTTGGGCAAAAAACCGGCAAAGATAAATTGGTCGGTATTTATCCCCGAGACGCTTAAGAGCGTGGTAAGGGCGCTGCTACCGGGGATGGGCACAACTGATAGCCCAGCTTGATACACGGCCTCTACCAAATGCCCCGCTGGGTCAGCAATGCCTGGTGTCCCCGCGTCGGTTACCAGAGCCATAGCTTTCTTGGTTTTGAGTTCCTCAACTACCCACCGGATTTTCTCGGGGCTCGAATGATGATGCAAACTTTTGACTGGTGTGGAGATCTCGAAATGTTTCAGTAGCTTCTGGGTAACCCGAGTATCCTCAGCCAATATTAAATCCACTTCGCGTAAAGTTTTGAGTGCGCGCAGGGTAATGTCATCGAGATGGCCTATGGGGGTGGCAACAACAAACAGCATCTACAAATATGTTACAAGTAACGCAATATCAAATCCAATCATAACTACTAGACTGACTATGCCCAAACAATTACTCCAAAATCCATTGCGGTGGGTTTTCATAATGCGTTTATCGTTGGCTAGGAGCATCAGCAAAATAATTAATACGGGGGTAAGAATACCGTTTAAAACCTGACTATATAGCAACATCAGCATGGGTGGGATACTGCTTAAGCCCAAAAGCCCAGCCCCAAAAAGCGTAGCAATAAGCAACACATAAAAACCGGGGGCCTGCTTAACAGTTTTGCTTAACCCCTCTGGCAACCGCATGGCCTCTGCCCCGACATATGCAGTAGAAGAGGCCAGGACGGGTATCCCTAGCAGACCTGATCCTAAAATCCCAATCGCAAAGAATAAGAACGCCCAGTGTCCGACTAACGGCTTTAATGCTAACGCAGCTTCCGTAGTGGTCGGGATTAGCTCGCTCCCCCCAAATGTCATAGCTGCTGCAATGATAATAAAGAAAGCCACCAGCCCAGCGAAGATAAAGCCCAAGGCCACACCAAAAGATTCTTGTCGCAAATCTTTAATCTGTTTATTATCTTCTATCTCCGAAGTTGCCTGCCAAAAGATTAAATAAGGTGCGATAGTGGTACCTATCAAACCAACCCCAGCCAACAAAAAGAGGTTGTCCAGTTCAAACACCGGCCTAAAAACGCCAGCCAATACATCCGACAGAGACGGCTGCATCATGATGCCAGTAATAATGTATAAGATCAGAACTAGAGTGGTAATGATTAGATACCGACTGATTGTGGCATAGCTTTTGGCAATCAATACCGCCAGTAACACTGCGGCTATCGGGAGGACAAACCAAGCCCAACTAATTCCAGTGAAGACAGATAAAATCTCCGCCATTGCAGCAATGTTGGCGGTGATGGTGGCAATGTTACAGAGCAAAACAATAAAGGCGGCTATATATGCCCAAGTTGGGCCATAGCGTTCTCGGATGATTCTGGCGAGTCCCTTTTTGGTAATCACCCCAATCCTAGCGCTCATCTCCTCGATGGCGATGGTCAGAGGAGTGATCAAAACCATTAGCCACAACAAAGAGAAGCCAGTAGTAGCCCCCACTTGTAAATAAGTGGCAATGCCAGCCGGGTCATTATCTGCCGCACCTGTAATAACGCCGTCTTGAGATATGCTGAAACTGTGGCGGAAGCGGCGGCGTCTTTTTATCGGAACGCTAATCATATAATTTTTTCCAACGCGTGATAGAGTTTGACCCACTGGTCGATGGATAAGTCTTGAGCTCGATGTTTAGGATTGATGCGATTTTCTTTCAGAACTTTTTGCATCACCGTGTCATCAACACCCAGCCCACCGCTTAAGGCATTGTGGAGTTGCTTGCGTCGTTCTCCAAAGCCAGCTTTTACTACACGGAAAAACAGTTTGATATCATCTACATTGTGCGGCAATTCAGGATAAGGAACAATTTTCAAAATGGCTGAATCGACCTCTGGTTTTGGCCAAAAGGAGGTCTTGGGTACGATTCGAACAATTTCGGGCTTACCGAAAAACTGCACTGAGACAGAAAGAATTGACCTCTCGCCCTCTTTGGCTACGATTCTCTCTGCCACCTCTTTTTGTACCATCACTACCAGTAAAGAGGGTCGGAATTCGGTTTCCAAAAACTGTTTTAGGATGCTGGAAGTAATGTAATACGGCAAATTAGAAACTAGCTTGTATTGTGTGGTTTTATTTCGGGCTTTGCGCCATAGTCGGTAACGTTCATACAGTTGGCGGCTTTCTAGTTTCAAAACATTGGCGGGCAAGATGTCTATATTGGTATATCCGCTGCTTAAGGCCTTTAGAATCTGCAAGATTTTTTTATCGGTTTCAATGGCCAATACTCTGCCAGCGGCATCGGCGACTGGCAAAGTCAGCACCCCAAAACCCGGGCCGACTTCTACCACGAAGTCGTTTTTGCTAAGTTGCGCCGCACACAAAATCTCGTCTAGCACCTCCGGGTCAATTAAAAAATTCTGCCCCAAAGATTTATGCGCCGACGTATTATAGTGAGTTAATAAACTCTTAATCGTCTTGATGTCGGTCAGGTCGATATCCACGTTTTAATTTTATTTCTTTAGGCGTAGGTGAGCAAACTCTTCTGCCAGACTCTTGATCCCTTTGTGTCTGAACGCCACAGTTAGTACATTGCCTGTCTTGCTGATGACTATCCCCTCTCCAAATTGCTGATGGACTACTTTTGTGCCTGGTTCCATAGCTCTGCGTCCTTGGCCGGAGGGGACGGTTTGATTTAGATGACTCATACCGCGAGGGCGGATGGTCTCAACTAGCTCACTCGGGATGTCCTCAATAAATCTTGAGGGCGGGTTATTTTGCAACGAACCGTATAGCATTCGCTCCTGTGCATAAATCATATAAACCTTCTTCTTGGCTCGAGTGACACCCACGTAAGCCAGCCGCCGCTCTTCTTCTAGTTCATCTGAATCAAAGATGGCTCGGCTATGGGGAAAAATGTTTTCTTCTAGACCAGCGATAAAGACATAGTCAAATTCCAAACCCTTCGCGGCATGTAGGGTCATCAAGGTTATGCCATTGGCCTTGGCGTCCAAATTATCTATATCAGAAATCAAACTCACTTCTTCTAAAAATGTAGTTAGCGCTTCCTCGGTCTCCAGATGATCATACTTTTCCATTACCGACTTGAGCTCGTAGATATTTTCTAAGCGGGTCTCCCCTTCTATGCCCTGGTCAGTCAACATTTGTTTATAGCGAGTCACGACTAACAAACTGTCCAGCAATTTGCTTAGAGCCAGGGTTTTCTTTTTGGTCTCCAGTTGCGTCATCATTTTCTTAAACTCGACCACAGTGGGCGGGAGCTCCCGGCCCTCCAAGATATATAAATACGTACTTTTGCCATCGGCCTGAGCCAGCTCCTCGAGTTTAGCCAAAGTTTGTTTGCCGATTCCGCGAGTTGGCTCATTAATAATTCGCCCTAACGCTAAATTGTCATGGATGTTCACCAACAAGGTCAGATACGCCAACATGTCGCGAATCTCTTTCCGGTCGTAGAACTTCACTCCGCCCACTACCTTATAGGGAATCTGATTCTGCAACATGACCTCTTCCAAACTACGTGACTGCGCATTGGTGCGGTAGAGTACTACCATCTCATTTAATGAGGCGCCTAAGGTTTGGAGACGCTGAATCTCACGTACGATGAAATCGCCCTCATCCCGCTGGCTTAAGGCGGCATAGATTGTAATCGGCTCACCAGACGGCTGGTCCGTCCACAATACCTTAGTGCTCTTATGTCGATTTTTTTCAATCAGCGCATGACCAGCATCGAGAATATTTTGACTAGAGCGATAGTTTTGCTCCAGTTTAATTACCACCGCATCGGGGTAATCGGTATTAAAATTCAGAATATTTCTAAAGTTGGCTCCGCGCCAAGAGTAAATACTTTGCCAGTCGTCCCCGACTACAAAAATATTCCGATGGGCTGCGGCCAAGAGCTTGCTCAAAGTATATTGAGCCGTATTGGTATCCTGATACTCGTCGATCAAAATATACTTAAAAAGATTTTGATACTTAGCCAACGTCTCGGGTGATTCTTGGAATAGTCGCACTGTTCGCATAATCAAATCATCAAAATCCAAGGCCTGAGCCCGTTCAATGATTTGTTGATACACGGGATATATTTTGGCCACCACTCGCTGGAAGGTTCCCTGTGCATGGTTAGCATACTCTGCAGCACTGATCAGCTCGTTTTTTGCCGATGAGATATGTGAACGGACGGCTTCTGGTACGACACGCTTAGTATCAATCTGCAGATAGGCCATAGCTTGTTTCACCGCAGTTAGTTGCGAGTCGGAATCAAGAATAGAAAAACTCTTATTAAAGCCAATCAGGTGGCTTTCTATACGCAGAAGCTTGGCACAAAGTGAGTGGAAGGTGCTGATATTGAAACGTTTATCACTTTTAAGCTGAGTCAGTTTTTTAACGCGGTTGCGGATTTCTTCAGCCGCTTTATTGGTGAAAGTAATCGCCAAAATATTTTGTGGACTGACATTTTTCTCATTCATTAAATACGCAATGCGGTGCGTGAGTGCCTTGGTTTTGCCACTGCCAGCTCCCGCCAAAACCAAAACCGGCCCATCGATTTGTTTAACGGCTTTGATTTGCTCCGGGTTGAGATCGCCTAGTTTGTTACCCATGCTTTACATTATATACATTGACCCTTTGACTTTTTTAATGATATCGTAGCAAAGCCGACGAGTTCCAGATTGTCGGTAAGGGATATGGAGCACTTCCATGTCTCGTTGCCTCCTCAGGGGGTGGTGAATGTCTAAGGTTGCGTTTGAAAGCCGCGCGACCTGCTCTGTCGCTCTCGGGCGATGGGGACCTCTTCGGAGGAGCATTATCCCACCCCTCTTTTTTTGCTCTGGGACTATAGTTTGTTATACTCTGCTTATGTCAGGGCATTCTAAATGGTCTACTATCAAGCACAAAAAAGCCGCCACCGATGCGAAGCGTGGTGCGCTTTTCAGTAAAATCGCTCGGATTATTGAGGTAGCGGCTAAGGGCGGTGCTGACCCAGAGATGAACTTCCGGCTTAAACTAGCAGTCCAAAAAGCCAAAGCCGCTAATATGCCGGCAATCAATATCGAAAAGGCCATTCAAAAGGGTGCAGGTCTGGGGAAAGATGCTAGTAGTATTGAGGAAGTCGTTTACGAGGGCTTGGGCCCAGGCAATGTGGCGATTATGATCAACGCCCTTACCGACAATCGTAATCGTACAGTAGCCGAGCTTAGAAACATCTTTGCTAAAACCGGCGGCAATCTCGGTAGTTCTGGGTCAGTGGCCTGGCAGTTTGTTAGCCGAGGAGTTTTGGTGGTGCCCAAAAAAGATGAAGAGACCGAACTAAAACTGATTGATGCCGGGGCAGTCAGCTATGAAGATTTAGGCGATAGTTTCGAAGTCCACACTGAGCCCAAAGATTTGAACAAAGTCAAACAGACCCTCGCCACCGAAGGCCTAGAGGCCAAGGACGCCAAGCTGGCTATGGTACCAACCAGTATGGTCAAAGTATCCGATCCGGCAGTGGCCAAGAAGATCCTGAACTTAATGGATGCCTTGGATGATCATGAAGATGTCACCGAAGTTTTTGCCAACTTTGATATAGACGACGAGATTCTAAATAATTTGTCATGACAGACATCATTATCGGCATTGACCCCGGTACTGCTACTACCGGGTTTGGTGTAGTGGAGGTCCAAGACGACCAAATCTTTTATATTGACCATGGGACTATCCAAACGCCAGCCAAAACCGATTTGCATCTTCGCCTGGATACGATAGCTAAGGCCTTTGCCACTCTCCTAAAAAAACACAAGCCGACTCGCGTTGCGGTTGAGGAACTGTATTTTTTCAAAAATATTACCTCGGCTATCTCGGTAGCACACGCTCGCGGGGTGATTCTACAAACTGCCACCAATCACCATGTGGCGATTGTTAGCTATACTCCCCTGCAAGTTAAGCAGGCCCTCACTGGCTATGGCAAGGCCGACAAGAAGCAAATCCAAAAAATGGTTAAAATGATATTAAGGATGGAAGATATACCCCGTCCTGATGACGCCGCCGATGCCCTAGCTATTGCTATTACTTGTGCGCATTCGAAGCGGCTTGAGGAACAACTATCATGATCGGACGTATTACCGGACAAGTTCAGGACAAAGGTAGCGACTGGGTGCTGATTGGCACTTCTGGCGGAGTTGGCTATAAGGTTTATGCCACCCACGATCTTTTAACCAAAGCTCAAATTGGTGACGATCTAACTTTATCAACCCATCTAGTTGTTCGAGAGGATGTGTTGGCGCTGTATGGTTTCGAAGACCAACCTACAGTCGAATTTTTCAAAGCTTTAATCGGCATTTCTGGTGTGGGCCCCCGGAGTGCCTTAGGCATACTCAACGCTGGTAAGGTAGACGATCTCAAAAGTGCCATTAATGACTCTAATGTGGCTCTATTTACCACGATTTCTGGTATCGGTCGCAAAACCGCCGAGCGTATTATTATTGATCTTAAAAACAAGCTGGATGGCTTTTCTGGTAACGCATCTAAAGATACCGAAGAATTACTGACAGCTCTTTCGGCTCTGGGATATAATACATATGAAGTCAAAGCAGTTCTGCCGCAAATTCCCAGAGATCTGGCAGACACGGAAGATCGAGTTAAACACGCATTAAAACTACTGGGCAAATAATATTAATAACACATGGGGGCATGTGATGAAGAAAAAATACGAAGGGTTTTTTGAAAACACTTTCGACTTCACCGAAAAGCTCTTGTTGGTCTTGGTTGGTGTGATTTTATTGCTTGTCAACCTCGGCTTCCTGAGCTATGAATGGTTGGCGTACTGGCCAGTCATCTTGATTGTATTAGGCCTGAAGGCCTTCTTAGAAGATAAGGACTAGGCTTGAAGAAAAATCACGGCATTATCTTGAGTGTCTTGGGGGCGCTGGCAGTAATCTTTGTCGGCGCTTACCTTTTATGGCTTGCACCTGCCAACTATCGTGGCGAGGCCAAGCTGTTTGTGGTGGACTCTGGCCAGTCCATTACTCAAATTATTACTGGTTTACACACTGAAGGATTAGTAAAATCCGTTTTTGGTACCAAAATAGCTTTTCGTTTAAGCCGAGTCACAGCGATTAAGGATGGCAGTTATAATATTTCGCCCAGAATGGATGCTTGGCAGATTGCTCGACTGATGCGCATGGGTGAAACTTCCACTGTCCGTCTGACTATTCCAGAAGGGTTTACCATTAACCAAATTGCCGAGCGGATGGATGCGTTGGGCTTGATTACTGCCAAAGATTTTATTGTTGCGGCCGAGAATTTTCCGCCAGATTATGACTTTTTGAAAAGCCGTGCAAATAATTCTTTGGAGGGATATCTCTTCCCCGATACCTACAACATGAATAAAGGTACCGCGGCGGATGTCCTGGCTCGACAAATGTTAAACAACTTCAGCAGCCGCACCAAATCTTTGACCAGCCAAATCGAAAGTAGCTCATATTCTCTGCATGAAATTATTACCCTAGCTTCTCTAGTAGAAAAGGAAGCTCGTACCGATGAGGTTAGAAAAATGGTAGCGGGGATTTTAATCAACCGGCTCGACATTGGTATGCGACTCGATGTGGACGCCACGGTCCGATACCTCACAAATAACTGGAAGGGTCCTATTACCCAATCCGATTTAAATATCAACTCGCCATACAATACTCGGCGTTTTGCTGGTTTGCCACCAGGCCCGATTTGCAACCCAGGCCTAGCTGCGATTAAAGCCGTGCTCTCCCCCACCGATTCCGATTATCTTTATTATTTGCACGACGATGACGGCAACACCTACTACGCCAAAACTCTCTCTGAACACAACGCCAATAAAGCCAAGTACTTATAACGTTTATCCGTATCAATACTTTGCCACCGCCGCTCTAAGCATTCTTCTGGGAGTAGTTCTAGGCTCATACTTTACTTTTAATCTCTGGTTAGCTCTCGTCATTCTGGGGTTTTGTCTCGCAGGTATCTGGCTAGCTCGGTTGAGCTGGGTAAAATTTTGGTTGGTAATTGTGATTGGGGTGGTTTTGGGTATGTTACGGTTTGAAGTCGGCGTCCTATCTAGTATCCCCGTCCAGTATCTGGGTACCTCTATCAATGTCACGGGGCAAATTATTAATCACCCCGCCACCCAGGATGGCGAACAGTCCTTTTATTTACGTATTGATACCATCAATTCAAAACCAGTAGCCATACCATACAAAATTCTTATTCAAACTTTCCCCTTCCCTACTTTTGAGTACGGTGCTGTCGTGCAAGCTGTCACAATGCTTACAGCGGACGACTCTACGTATCTGCGCTATCTTAGGAAGGACGGCATAGTTGCTATCGGACAAACTAGATCAGAGGTTGAGCTGGTTGATGCGCCCCATACCTCTCTACTAGGTGGCTTATATCAATTTCGTGACTTCATTTCCCAACGTATCAACACACTTTTCCCAGAGCCCAGCGCAGGACTAATGAACGGACTGCTGCTTGGCCTTAGAGTTCAATTGCCTGACGACTTCAAAGATTATCTAAAAAATTCTGGTACAACTCACATTATTGCTTTGTCTGGATTCAATATTACTATTATTGCCGGATTTCTTTTATTCCTGGCACGTCCCCTCAGACGCGAATGGGCGCTAGTTGCAGCCGCGATCGGTATTTTATTATTTGTTCTAATGACAGGGGCTAGTAGCTCTGTTACCAGAGCGGCCATAATGGGCTGGATAATGCTTCTGACTTTATGGTGGGGGCGCCGTCGCCATGGGCTTAATGCGGTTTTGGTGGCCGGCGCCGGAATGGTGATGATTAACCCCTATATTCTGCAATACGATATTGGCTTCCAACTATCGCTCGCTGCCACGATTGGGATTATTACATTGGTTCCGCTCATCACCCCTCAACTTAGACGAGTCCCCAGGGTTCTCAGCGAAGTCATAGCTACTACCTTGGCTGCCACAGCCATGACGCTTCCCCTAGCAGCTTTTCATTTTGGCGGCGTGTCAGTTATTGCGCTCTTAGCTAACTTGGTTGTTCTACCACTTATCCCGTGGACGATGTTAGTAGGTTTTATCTCCTTGGTCATAACATTAGTTATTCCTTGGGCAGCCGTTAATGTTTTGGGAGTCATCACTGCCAAACTGGTGGTTCTTATTATTACCTGGTTTGGCTCACTACCGTTCGCTTTTCTAGAAACTCCGTCTCTTTCGGTATGGGCGCCCATCGGTTATTATCTTGGGCTTTTAATAATTTATTGGTGGCTGTGTGAGAAGAAACGTATTCGGCAAATTTACGCCTAGATTATGGGTAGCAATACTATTGGTGCTGGCCAATCTGACTTGGGTATGGGCCGTCGTAACGCGACATGATGGGCTCACCCACATTTATTTTTTAGATGTAGGTCACGGCGACTCCATCTTGATTACTACCCCCGAGCGGCAGGCCATCCTCATTGACGGCGGCCCTAGCGCTAGTGTTGTGGCTCAGATTGATAGCCGGTTGCCGGTTTGGAAACGAAACTTAGATCTAGTTGTCTTAACTCATCCACATGCCGATCATGTGACCGGTTTGATCGAAGTCATAAACCGCTATCACGTTGATGCGTTTCTCCACAACCCGGTTGATTACGATACGCACACTATATCTACGCTATATAGCGTCATTAGTCAGAAACAGGTTAATTTGGTAGAGGCCAAAGCCGGTATGACATATGATTTTAACGAATGCCGGCTGGACATTTTATATAGAGGCAATCTCAGCCAAACACTTACCGATGTCAATGACACCTCTATTGTTTCAGAGTTAACCTGTGGCGACTTCAACGCTCTTTTCGTTGCTGATATCAGTGCGGACATAGAGCGAGAACTAATAGCCCATAGTCAGCTACACAATGTAGAGGTTCTAAAAGTTGGGCATCAAGGCAGTCGCTACTCGACCAGCGAAGCTTTCTTGAAAGTTGTGCAGCCAGAAACGGCTGTCCTCACAGTCGGGAAGAATAGCTTTGGGCACCCTCACCCTGAAACGTTGGCCAAGCTACAACAGGCCGGCTCACATATTTATTCCACATTAGCCGACGGTACGGTAGAAATTGTGACAGATGGAACACGGTATGCCGTGTCTTCCGACAATTGACTTTGTTGGCTCTAGGGGCTAAGATTTAGCCAATTCTTTGCTGGAGGGAATACAATATGGAAAAGGCAAGGATCGCTCATTTGGTCCCGAGGAGTCTTAACCCCAAAGTCGGTGACACGGTGCACCCTCTGTGTTTGGAGGGTACCAGCCGGCGGTTACACGTCGAGTTGGTGGACGTACTCAGCTGTGCTGGGGCTCCGCCCCCAGGGTCACCCACCATGCCAGTACGTTGCCCGCACTGCCATGTGTGCAAGCGTCTCTATCATGGCGCAGAGATGGTCACCGTGGTGGGTGTCATTGAAGACACGGCCGACGTCTCGGCTATCCCTACTACCAGTGCACCAGCTTAAAACCCGGAGTGCTCCGTCTTGAAGCGTTGGTCGCCCATGGGCCAGCGCTTTCTTTATAATAAAGATATGCCAAGAAAAAATTTTATCAGACAACCCGAAGATTTCATTTGTGAAAATTGTGGTACACCAGTCCAAGGTGACGGTTATACTAACCACTGTCCCAAATGTCTTTTTAGTAAGCATGTGGATAATGTCCCGGGTGATCGGGCTAATCTCTGTGGCGGCTTGATGGAACCGGTATCAGTGCAACTGAAAGGTGGGCTACCCGACAAAATTGTGCATCAGTGTTTAAAATGTGGGCATATCCATAAAAACAAGATCTCGCCCCAAGATAATCAAACTTCACTGTTAAACTTACATCATGAGTAATCTAGCATTTTTCCCATGGACCTCAATGTTGGTAGCTTTAGTACCAGCTTTTTTGATTAGCTGGCTGGGTGCGCCCATAGTAGCTAACTGGGCTAAAAGAATCGGGTTGTTTGATCTCCCGTCTGCGCGTCGGCTGCATACTTCCCCTACTCCACGAGTGGGCGGCATAGTTTTATTTGTGAGCATACTACTGGTGATGTTGTTCACTTTTGGATTTGATCCAAAACTTTATGGAGTCATTTTAGGGTTAATCGTAGTTTTTGTTGTCGGCCTTTTGGATGACATCTACCAGCTGCCACCTCTGGCTAAGTTTATAGGGCAAGCCCTCGCAGCTAGTCTAGTCATCATGTTTGGGATTACTATCAGCAATCTTACCAATCCCTTTGGTGGCAACATCTTGCTGGCTCCCTGGCTCGATGTACTGCTTACCGGCATTTGGATAGTTTTTGTCATAAATGCTCTCAACTGGTTGGATGGCATGGATGGTTTGGCCTCGGGAGTGACTGCCATCGGTTCACTCATCATTGCTATCCTAAGTTTATATGCCTATATCAACCAGCCCGACACCGCCATATTGGCACTAGTTGTTGGTGGCGCGGCTTTAGGTTTTTTGGTTCACAACTGGCATCCAGCCAAGCTGTTTATGGGTGATTCCGGCAGCCATGTGCTAGGTTTTATGTTAGCCACCCTGGCTATTATCAGCGGCGGGAAGTTGGCCACCGCCGTGTTAGTGCTGGGCTTACCACTTATAGACGTCATTTGGTCGGCTGCCCGTCGTATCTTAAAGGGCCAAGCCCCCTGGTCGGCCGACTTGGGCCATCTGCACCATCTTTTCCTGTCGTCAGGGTTGAGCCAACGTCAGACGGTTTCAATCTATTATCTCTTGACCGCCGGCTTTGGTACGGTAGCACTCATGACCAGCAGTTCAAGTAAACTAGTAGCTTTGCTTATCATGGTGGTTGGGGTAGTCATTCTAATCCGCATTTTAAGCTGGTTGCGTCAA
Organism: Patescibacteria group bacterium; assembly: GCA_028717565.1. Lineage (GTDB taxonomy): Bacteria > Patescibacteriota > Kazan-3B-28 > Kazan-3B-28 > Kazan-3B-28 > JAQUNP01. The sequence continues at coordinate 264,766 of JAQUNP010000001.1, read as the reverse complement.
AGACGGCGCTCTTGACAATCGGCTAATTTTGTTGTATGATTAGATAAAGTTCGGAAGGTCAAAAATAAAAACTAAAACCAAACGTTATGAACAATCAGCAGTTTGAGCGTTTAGTCGCTAACCTCCAGGACGTCATGAGATGTCCGCATTGTTCTGCAAAATACTCGCTCGGTGATGTCAGCTATCTGGGTCAGCTCGATGGTATGACATTTTTGCATATGAAATGTAGCCAGTGTCACTCCCCAGTTTTTGCTAGTGTGGCTACCACCAATGAAAATGGCGAGCTGTTCCCCAGCGATATCACGGCTGAAGATATTGCAGTTACCGATAGCCCAGCTGGCGAGGAGCTGGCCTATGATGAAGAGCTGCGCAATGTTGGTTTTGAGCAAAGATCGATAGACATCGATAGCCCCGAGACCGAGCCCCAGGACATTCCGGTTGAAGCTATCAAGGCCGAGAAGGTACTAATGGCCCTCACTCCTGTTTCCTATGACGACGTTCTGGATGTCCATCAATATCTGGACACTTTCAGAGGCGATTTTGAAAAATTGATGAGCTAACCACTCCCCCCTCTAAAAACCGCATCTCTTTTGAGACAAAACCTTTGACTTGATGCGGTTTTTTTGTATAGAATGGCTCTTGTTATGGGTATTGGTAAATATTCTATTACAGCTAAACCTCGCGACATCGCCGAGAGCCTATCCGCACTGCGTCGGGCTGGCCAGTTGCCAGCGGTGGTTTATGGCAAAGAAACGGACAGCAAACCCGTAGTTTTTGATATCAAAGAATTCTATAACATTTACAGACAAGCTGGTGAAAGCTCACTAGTTAATTTGAATTTAGATAATGAAGATAGAATCGTGTTGTTTAAAGATTTGCAACACGATCCGCGAACCAATGAAGTAACTCATGTTGATTTGTATCAAATCAAACTTGGCGAAAAACTTCGTACCGACATTCCGTTGGTCTTTGTTGGCGAGTCGCCAGCTGTTGAAGAGCTGGAAGGTGTGCTAATTACCAACAAGGACAAAGTAGAAATCGAATGTTTGCCTCGTGACTTGCCTCATGCGATTGAGGTGGACTTAAGCGCTCTTAAGGCCATAGATGATTCAATCCAGATCAAAGATTTGAAACTTCCGGGCGGAGTTGAAATTTTGGACGATGCCGAGGAATCTATTGTAGTGGTCAATGCTAAGCGGGAAGAAGAAGAGGAGCCTGTGGTCAGTGAGGCCGAAGCAGTAGCGGGTGTTGAGGTTGAGAGTGAAGCGGGGGCAGAAGCTGCAGAAGGCGAAGCCAAAACTACGGAAACACCTGCTGACGACAAATAACTTTTTAAAAAAGTTTTTATTTTTTTAATTAACTTACAAAATAAAAAGTAAGTTTTTTTATATTTTTTATTTTTTATTGTAAAAAATAATCTATAATTTAAATGTAAAAACATTTTCATTTTTTGTTTTTATATATTATTAAAAACATGGGGGTCAGCATGATACGCAAGAAGCGGACAACCGCAAAGCGTAAACCCGCTACTCGCAAGAAGACAACCCGTCGGAAGACAACCGCTAAGAAGCGGACAACAACTCGCCGGAAGTCTACTGCCAAGAAGCGGACAACAACCCGTCGGAAGTCTACTGCCAAGAAGCGGACTACAACTCGCAAGCGGACTACGACCAAGAAACGCACTACGACCCGTCGTCGTAAGACCACGGCTCGCAAAAAGAAGTAGACCTTATGCCAAAAAACACGTCGCGACTTATTCTGGCGTGTTTTTTGTGCCCAATCTCTGGGAGCTTTCAAGAAATGCTTCCTCCCAGTATACTATTAGGGTATGAAACATACCGAGCTAAGAGCCAAATTCAAGCAGTTTTTTGAAAGCCGAGGCCACGTTTGGGTAGCTTCCGCTCCCCTACTTCCTAAAGATGACCCTTCGGTGTTATTCACCGTAGCTGGTATGCAGCAGTTCAAACCATATTTTGTTGGGGTAAAAGACGTGCAACGTGACTTTCACTCTGACAAGACTGTATCGATTCAGAAGTGTTTTCGCACTGCGGATATTGATGATGTGGGCGATAACACCCATCTGACATTTTTTGAAATGTTGGGCCACTTCGCCTTTGGAAATGCTGTGAGCAAAAAAGAAGCTATCGATTTGGCCTGGGAGTTTTTAACAGACACGCAATGGATGGGCATCGACCCAACACGGATTTCGGCTACTTACTATAACGGCAACCGTGTAGGCACTAGCGCAGATACCGAGTCCCAGGCGGCTCTAGAAGGGCTCTCGGGGCTAACTCAAATCAGTGCCCATCCCGATTCTGATAATTTTTGGGGTCCAACTGGGGACGAGGGGCCATGTGGTCCTAACGTAGAGTTTTATGTCGATGGGGTGGAGGTTTGGAATTCTGTATTTAATGAATTTTACTGCCATCCCGATCAGTCTCTAACTCCTTCACCAACTGGCCTGGGCGTGGACATGGGAACGGGTTTTGAAAGATTGTTGGTGGCGGTCAATAAGATGACTCATCTTTTTGAAACCGACGTGTTATCCCCGCTGATTGGGATGTTATCGGCTTTGCCGGAAAAATCCCAGCGTATAATCGCCGACCATATTCGTGGCACGGTCTTTTTAATGGCTGATCATGTTCGGCCATCAAACAAGGAAGAGGGTTATGTCCTACGTCGGATACTCCGTCGTTTGCTCATCCATTTGCGGAATAGCGGCGTAGCTCTAGAGGATCTAATAGACAAAGTCATTGAGATTTTTGGCTCGGTATACCCAGAGCTGCTGCAAGAACAGGATCATATCAAACAATTCGCTCGCGAGGAGGCCGACAAATTCTCTCGGACTCTTGATGCCGGTGAAAATGAACTTAATAAGTTATTAACCAAAACCTCTCGGCTAGACGGCGAAACTGCATTTATGCTTTTTTCTACCTATGGTTTGCCCATCGATTTTATAAAGGAAAAAGCCACTGTGGATGAAAAAGGTTTTGATACTGCCTTTGCCAAGCACCAAGCTATCTCGCGGGCTGGAGTAGAGGCCAAGTTCGGCGGTCATGGACTGGCAGCTGGTGCTACTATCAGCGAGGCCGATACAGCGAAAATCACCCGTTTGCACACCGCTACTCACTTGCTACATAAAGCCCTAAAAACCATTCTGGGTGAAGATATTCACCAGGCCGGTTCAGATATTAACCCTGAGCGAGCACGGTTTGATTTTAACTTCGAACGGAAACTAACTGACGCCGAGATCAAATCAGTAGAAGATTGGGTGAATGATAAAATCCGCTGTGGCTTTCAAGTAACAAAGGACACTTTGCCCTATGATGAAGCCATCGCCAAAGGGGCTTATGCCTTTTTCAAAGAGAAGTATCCCGATATGGTCGACGTCTACACCATATATAATGGAAACAGCGGTGAGGTCATTAGTCAGGAACTTTGTGGCGGGCCACATGTGGCGGATAGTAGCCAACTGGGAACTTTTAAAATCATCAAAGAACAGAGCAGTTCCGCTGGCATCAGGCGTATAAAAGCCGTTTTAGAATAATTTATGGTCTGGGGGTTAACCAAACAAACAAAACCAGAGCACTTGCTGGTTCTAGACATCGGCACCTCTTTTGTGAAAGCGGTTTTATATTACATTGATAACAACCAAGTTAGAGTCGTCTCTAGTGCTGTCAGACAGCATGAGCCAAACAGCATGAAAGGGGCCATGGTAGCCAATTTGCACGATGTTATCTTGGCCTGTAAAGAAACTGTTGAAGCCGTCTGGGAAGATAGTGGCGAGGCCTGCCGCCAAACCATCTTTGGTGTGAATGGACAACTCATCGAGGGGGTTACCACTACAGTGCACTATGATCGAGCGCATCCGGAGCAACCTCTGGAACATGCGGAATTAAAAAATATTATCTACAAAATCCAACAGCGCTCATCCGAAAAGTTACGTACCAGTTTGCAGGAAAAGTTTTTAGATGACCATCCTGATATTGAATTAATTCATGCTTCGGTAGTCGATGTCCAACTCGATGGTTATCGCATAGAAAATCCAGTAGGATTCCAAGGCAAACGTCTCAGCTTAACGATTTTCAACGCCTATGTCCCCCTACTCTACACCAGCATCCTGCAGAATGTCGCCAAAGAGTTGGGCCTAGATATCGTCAGCATTGCAGCATTGCCTTATAGCATCTCAAAAGTTTTTGTGAATCCGAACTTGCTGGCGGAGGAAGACGATAAACGCGATGCCATTTTTATAGATATAGGAGGCACAACTACTGACGTTGTAGTAGTTAAAAATGGCAGCGTCGAAGGTATCCAAAGTTTTGCCTTTGGCGGCGAGGCCTTTACCAAACGGATACAAAACCTGACCGGCAAAAGCTTAGAGAAAAGTGAAGATACTAAATTAGAATATGTTTCAGGTAAGCTCGATAAGCGGACTACTGCCAAACTCACAGCCGAACTGCTAGAGGAAGCCCAGCTCTGGCTGGCAGGGGTACAGGTTGCCTTAAGTGAGTTTCCCGACTTAAAAATTCTCCCCTCCAAGATATATCTAACCGGTGGCTCTGCGCCTCTGCCAGAACTCAAGCGGGTGTTACTAACCAAGGCCTGGACCGAACAGCTGCCATTTTTGAAAAAACCATTCCCCTACCTCATCAAACCTACCGATATGTGGGGAGTGGCCAATCTCGAAGAGTTGGATTTAGAAACGCAAGATACGCCGCCGCTGTGTTTAGCCAAGCTGTCCTTGGATTTAACTAGCGAACAGGATGTAGTCACTAATACTCTACAAAGCATAGTAAGATCCATGAGGGAATAAATGGCCGAGCAACTCATCTATTTAGATATTGGCGATGGAATAGCCGAGGTGGTCACGCGTCTAAGGGGCGCCAAACAAGATCACGTGGTTCTCGTCATCCCGAAACGGGCAGTTATTGCACACAGTCCGATTAATTTTAAAGTAATTAAACAACAAGCAGATGCTCTAAAATTAGTTTTGAGCATTATTACCCAAGATGAAATCGCGAAGAATTTTGCCAGTCAGGTGGGCCTCAAGCTCTTAGATCAGCTGGGCGAGGCGCCGACTGCGGCTGTTGCCACTCCTACTCTTCCCTCAGCCCCGAAAACCTCGTCTTATCAGGATAATATATCCAGTTTTGATGCTGGTGGCGAGATTCCGGTTGTGCGCTACAAAAAATTAGCCGATCCCCTGCCACAAACTGACGATCTGGCTCTAGAAATGCCATCGCAACGAACCAAAAAGTTACGTGCAGCTATGCGTTGGGATTGGCACCTCATCAAAAACTTTAAGATTCAACGACATCATCAAATTTTGTTCGGGTTTATTCTCATGGGTCTCATCTTGGTTGGCGCCGTTTCTTTTTTTGTGGCGCCCAAGGCCTTCGTTGACATAGAAGTACAATCAGAACCATTCGCCAAACAGTTCACTATTACTCTAGCGGACGAACAGGATTTACGTGCAGCTGGCCCAAATGTTTTAACGGGTAGATTTCTCGAAGTGACCCGAGAAGATGTCAGCTCATTTAAGGCCACTGGTGAAGAGAACCGAGGCGAAAAATCTAGCGGACAAATCCGAATTGTCAACCACACCAATGTCATCCAGGGTATCGTAAAGAATACTCGCTTTGAGTCATCAGCTGGTCTAATCTTTCGAATCAATGAGGAAGTGTTGGTAAGCCCAGCTCGGTCTGGTAGCCCGGGTACAGCTGTGGTATCGGCCACCTCGGATGGCGGCGGCACGGCTTACAATGTGTCCGCCCCAACCAAATTGACTGTTCCTGGTTTGGGAGACACCGGAATTGATCTGGTCTACGGCGAAGTAGTCGGAACTTTTGCCGGTGGGACTGACGACATTATCAAGGTGGTATCCGAAGACGATATCAACCAAGCCAAGGAAGAAGCTACAAAAAATATTTTCGTGGCCGCCGAAGGTGAAATCAATAACCAGCTGAAGCGTGGCGAAGAAGTCCTGCCATTTTTGATTCAAAATGATGTGATTGACGCTGTGCCGAGCGCCACGGCCGGGGCTAAACGTGATGAATTCGAGGTCAGGGTACAGTCGCGGAGTTGGGTTATTGTCGTCGGGCGCAAAAGCATTAACGAGGCCATTTCTAATGCCGCCGTTTTTGAGGTGCCAGAGGGTAAACAAGTTACCCAGCAAACCGTTGCCAACGCTACAGTCGAGGTCTTAGAAAGCAATTTTTTGACCAGAGAAATTCAACTGGCTGTTAAATTGGATGGCCGGGTTGGTCCGCAGCTGGATATTGAATCAATCCGCCAAAGCTTAGCCAACCAACCCGTGGCCAAGGCCGTCGAGCAGTTACAATCTGATGCTAATATCACAACTGGCTCGGTTGAGATTGTGCCAACTTTTTTGACTCGGATGCCGATGTTGTTGAATAATATCCGTATCCAAGTCATCTACTTGGGCGAGTAATGAAAATACTAGGACTAGATATTGGCGACCGGCGCATTGGGGTAGCGATTGTTGATACGCAGGTTGATATTCCCTCCCCTCTTTTGACCCTGAGGCATAACCGGCTGTTTGTTAATGAGCTCAAAAAACTCGTTTCACAGCATGATATTAAAAAGCTGATAGTCGGTTTACCACTCACTTTAGCGGGGCACGAGGGAGAGCAAGCTTCTCGTGTCAAAGAAGTGGTTGAGAAGATAAAAACCAAGCTGGACCTCCCCGTTATCCTAGAGGATGAGCGCCTAACCAGCCATACAGCTGCCCACCGTCTCCGGATGGTCGAGCATACGCGGGCCGATATTGATGCGGTCTCTGCCGCCGTTATACTTGAGAACTGGTTAGCCCGAGGAAGATAAAAATCCTTTGCTAGAGAAGAAAAAGTTTGACAGAAAAATATAATCATATACAATAGCACTAGCTTATATTAATCACTTGTATGGAGGTGAAAATGAACAAATCTCAACTTATCGAGATGATCGCGAACAAGGCCAACCTTTCGAAGAAATCGGCCAATAACGTGATTGATTTGTTTATTGAATCCGTAAAGAAGAACTTGGTAGAAAACAAGAAGGTAACTATTACCGGCTTCGGCACTTTTTCCGTCAGCTCTCGGGCTGCCCGCAATGGTGTCAATCCACAGACCGGCGAACCGATTGTTATTCCTGCCACTAAAGTTCCTCGTTTCAAAGCCGGCAAAGAATTGCGCGCTTTAATTAAGTAGATTTAATATTACGACAAAACTCCTCCCCTGCTCATGAATGACGGGAGTTTTGTTTTAGGCGACTTTGCCATAATATAAGCATACAAGCTCCCCTTGCGGGTATAGTATAACGGCTTATTATATCTGCCTTCCAAGCAGAAGATACGGGTTCGATTCCCGTTACCCGCTCCAACTCCCAGCCCTTTCTATCCTAAGAAGGTAGTTTGGTATATCTGGAGCCAATTTTATGTACTTGACACACCGGTTTTTTTGTGATATAATTTACTAATGAGTCGGGAAGTTCCCCTCATCATCCCTCGCAAAATAAAAACAAAAAGAAGTGACCAAACAAGCAACTCGCTACATTTTCGAAAAGATTAAAGATGCCCTCCTCCACTCTGGTTATGAGGTGGTTTTAAGTGCCAAAATGGTTGTGGCCAAGGGCGAATATGTTAGATTTCGTGAAGCCAAGGGCTACATTGCTCCAGATGAGCTCAGGATTTATATCAACAAAAATATCGGTATAAATGATCGCGTGATTACTCTGGTACACGAACTCTTACACGAACTTTACCCTAGCTGGCGAGAACTCCGGGTAGAAAATCAGTCAAAACAGATTTTTAAACATTTGACCGTCTCGCAACTCGGCTTTCTGCAGTTCTTTGTCATGACTAAATCAGAAATTGACGCCGCCTTAAAACGTCACCAGGCCCACTCCCCTCTCTGCTAAGAACACAATTCGTTGCTCGCCAGTGTCCCTATGCGATCTAGCCGCTTTAAGGATTTTTTGTATTGCTTGTGCTAAATTGGTGATGTATCTTAAACTAATTACTTTTACTGTTTGCCCCGGTAGCTCAGTGGATAGAGCATCGGTTTTCTAAACCGAGCGTCGCAGGTTCGAGTCCTGCCCGGGGTGCCAAGATGTTTCATGGTGGACGTAGCTCAGCGGTAGAGCTCTCGGTTGTGGTCCGAGCGGTCGTGGGTTCGAATCCCATCGTCCACCCCAGTAGGCTTGGCCTAGACATTGTTTGAATTAAACCGCTACAATGTCCCCGTAGCTCAGCGGATTAGAGCGTTGGTTTCCGGTACCAAAGGTCGGAGGTTCGAGTCCTCCCGGGGACGCCAGTAATTAACAACCTGGGCACATAGCTAAAGCGGTGGGAAGGCTTAACAGTCAGGGTGGGCGCATAGCTCAGCGGTAGAGCAGTCGCCTCTTAAGCGATTGGCCGAAGGTTCGAATCCTTCTGCGCCCACCCTGGCAGTTAAGCAGCCATTCTGCTATTTAGCAGAATTGACCAAGGGTTCAAATCCCACTGCACTGGCTTAAGGTCTTGAGCCCGAAGAGTCGGTCGACTCATAGGGCCCGTTCGTCTAACGGTTAGGACGCAAGCTTTTCAAGCTTGAAACAGGGGTTCGACTCCCCTACGGGCTACCAATTTTGAATATATGTATTGACAGGCGGGAAGTGGTTTTATAAACTCGCCAATGTACATACGAGAACTTGTAAGGGTCGTAACTTTTTAGATTACAGATTGTAATAGTGCATACAATTAATTTTAAGGGGTCTGATGGACGACGAAATTATGCAAGACGACCAGGAACTAGACACTCCTGACACCGACGATACCGATACTGGTATTGACGAAGACGGTGACACAGATAATGCTCCTACGCCAGCTGGTGAAGGAGATGATGATGACACCGACACCGATGACGACAGCTTGGATGCTGACGATGACATGGGTGATGTGGATGACGAAGACGGTGACGACATGTAATCCACTTCCTTTTTGAAGGAAATATTAAAAACTCCGCTTGGTTCTCAAAGCGGGGTTTTTAATACCCCCTTGCCTAGTCTTGTTATAATTGCATCATGGAGGAAAAGTTTGATGTTATTATCGTGGGGGCTGGTGCAGCTGGCCTGACTGCTGCCCTGTATGCTGCGCGTCGTCAACTTTCGACGGTGGTATTTGGCAAAGATTTGGGCGGTCAAACTTCTACCACGATGGATATAGAGAATTATCCCGGCATAGATTTTTCTACAGGGCCAGCGCTAATGAATAACTTTGCTGATCAAGCCAAAAAGTTTGGAGCTCAAATCAAGTTAGTTGGTATCGCTGATATCAAAAAACGCGGTGAGCAAGATTTTTGGGTGAAAGCCGAAGACGGTAGTGAATATGGTGCCAAGACGATTATATTGGCCTTTGGCAAACACCATCGGGCGCTGGATGTAAGTGGTGAAAAAGAGTTTCGCAACAAGGGCGTGGTGTACTGCGCCACCTGCGACGCACCGCTGTTTAGTGACAAAACAGTCGCGGTGGTAGGTGGCGGTAGCGCGGCTTTTGACGCAGTTTTATTACTAACCAAAATTGCCAAGAAAATTTATCTCGTCCACCGTCGCGACACATTTAGGGCAGAAGAAATTTTAGTGAAACGTGCCCAAGCCAATGATAAGGTAGAGCTTGTTCTAAACGCCACTGTCCAAAAAATTATAGGAAATTCGTTTGTAACTGGATTAGTGATTCAAACACCGATGGGCGAACAAACTCTAAATGTCGATGGTGTCTTTGTAGAGATTGGAAGTGTAGTCGGCAGTGAGTTTATACGTGAGCTGGTTCAGCTCAATGCTGCTGGCGAAATTGTCATCGATCATGTTAATCAAACTACCACTCCGGGGGTGTTTGCCGCTGGAGATGCGACTACGGTTCCCTTTAAACAAACTGTAATTTCTGCCGGAGAGGGTGCCAAGGCGGCCTTAGCGGCTTATAATTACATTCAAGGGCTTAGCGCAGATACCCAGTCAGCCGATCAGGGCTACATTAAATAGACATATTTTTAAAAGGGGGTTGATACTTATGAACGAAGTAACACAACTACCAAGTTTTGCGTCTGCATTTAAAGAAGCTATTACTATTTTGGGGGTAAGTCATCGGATTCAGGAGGCTATTTTAAAGCCCAATGCTATCCATCAAGCCACGCTTGGGATCGAACTAGACAATGGCGAGACAATTACCTGCCCGGCCTGGCGGGTGCAACACAATAATGCGCGAGGTGCATACAAAGGCGGGGTGCGGTTTCATCCGGCAGTAGATGAAGCTGAGGTGACGACTCTAGCCGGTCTCATGACTCTTAAAACCGCTTTAGCTGATATTCCTCTGGGTGGCGCTAAGGGTGGTGTTCGGATCAACAGCAAGAACCTATCCCCAACAGAGTTAGAAAGATTAGCTCGGGCATATCTGCGTGCCTTCCATTCCGTGCTGGGGCCGTGGCAAGATGTGGCCGCACCAGATGTTAACACTAGCGATCAAATCATGGCGTGGATGATGGATGAGTACTCGCAAATTGTTGGGCACACAGTTCCCGGTATCGTCACGGGTAAACCAGTCGAGCTGTTTGGATCTAGGGGCAGGAACATCGCAACCGCCTTGGGCGGGAAATATGTTTTGGAAGAAATAATCAAACATTTAAACATCACTAAAACGCATCTGACTGTGGCTATCCAAGGCGCTGGCAATGCCGGAGCGGGCTTTGCTCAACTTTTAGCACAAGACCCCCGCTTCCGAGTAGTGGCGCTCAGTGACAGCCGCAACGCTATCTTTAATCCGAGTGGGCTCAATATTAGTGAGGTCCTCCGGCGCAAACAGAGCCAGGGTACGCTTGAGGATATAGAATATGTTCAAGTATTAACCAACAGTGAACTACTTAGTTTAGACGTTGATGTTTTGGTTTTGGCAGCAATGGAGAATCAAATTACCGATCAGAACGCTCACCATGTTCAAGCCAAAATCATTTTAGAACTAGCCAACCACCCAATTACCAGCCAGGCCGACGTTACTCTAGATGCCCGCAATATTCTAGTGGTCCCTGATATCCTAGCCAACGCCGGCGGGGTTATCATTAGTTACTTTGAGCTGATCCAAAACCTTTCCCATGATTATTGGAGCGAGGCACATGTAGTCGAGAAATTACGTAGTTATATTACTAATTCTACCCACGCGGTCTTAAGTCAGGCGACTGACAACAAAGTTTCATTGCGAGTCGGGGCTTACCTGGTAGCCATTAAACGGTTGGTCAACGCGATGCGATTGCGGGGTATGATACACTAAGCAAGACACTTGAAAAAGGAGGCACCATGAAGTTATCAAAATACACTATTTATTCCACACCGACTTGTCACTATTGTCACTTGTTAAAGGACTGGTTAAAAGAAAACCATGTGGCATTTGAAGAAAAAGATGTTGCGTCAGATGTTGAAGCACGTCAGGAGATGGTCGCCAAGAGTCACCAGCTAGGCGTTCCAGTGAGCATTGTTCAGCTAGATGATAGTGGGACTATGCGAGAGGAAATCGTAATTGGTTTTGACCAAATGCGTCTAGGCCAGCTGCTGGATATCGGATAAAACCGCTTTGACGGCATTGTACCCGAATCCCCTCTGTGCCAGATAAGCACTTAACTTCTTGTTTATATCCCCCACTTTGCCTTGCCGCAGTAGTTGGCCGTATTTTTTGCTGCCTACCTGCCAAGCGGCCTGCCTGTCATAATCGTCATCTATCAATTTCAACGCTTGGTTGATAGTCGCATCATCGAATAGCTTAGTTTTTAGCCAGACAAAGATTTGACGTCGGCTCTTCGTTTTTTCAGCCATGGCTCGGCCGACCAAGTCACCAGCTAGGCGTGTATCATCCACAATTCTTTGACTAATCAACTTGGTGGTGGTCTTGTGCACGGTTTGAGTGTCAAACTTACTACGCAATTTAGTTTCCAATTGGCGCACACTTTTTGGACTATGCTGCAGCAATCGCAAGGCATACTCCCATGCGTCATCACCAGTGACCTGCTGGTCGAGCTGCTTCACCAGATAGGGGTTTAAAACTAAACCAACCTTTAGGCCAAGTTTCATTGCTACCAAGGTATTTAGCCCACGAAAAAATTTCCCATCGACGAAGACATTCACTCGATTCGGATTTGATACCTGGGTCTTTAATCGGGTTATTTCCATAATGTTATTATAAGAGGGAATGTCACTCTATACTCCTCTAACCCCTCCCTTTTATGATACCTCCTGTTCTGTTGCCAATCTTGGCGGTCTGTGCTGATTCGGGAATTTTGACTATCACGAAAAAGTTTTTTCGCCAATATGGCCGATTAACTAGCCGAGAATTCAATTGGCTCCAATTTGCCGGCATTGTGTTTGTGTTGCTCTTGGCATTACCGTTCTTTGGGTCTTGGCCGAGTTTATCACAGGCCGTAGCTTCTTGGTGGTTGATATTAATCGTGGTCATCCTAGCAACTACTAGTAACCTGCTATACTTTTGGGGAATCGAACATGAGAAAATCTCAGAGGTCGAGCCATTCTTGCTGTTTAACCCCTTGGGCGCCATTCTTATCGCTGGGGCTTTTTATGCCGAGGAACGCAGTTGGCCTATCTATGTGGCAGTCGGTATTGCGAGCCTCACGCTGCTTTGGTTACACCATAAAAAGCATCGGTTCGCATTAACCAAAGGCCTTTGGGCCATTGTGTTATTTATGGTTGCATATAGTTTCGAGGCGGTAGCTATCAAGACACTCTTGGCTGTCTATGACCCGATTGTGTTGTATTTCGTTAGAAGCTCGCTGGTTCTAGTTGCCCTGACACTAGTGGCGCGGCCAAATTTTTCAATCATAAAACGACATCACCTTGGGCCATTTGCAGTTATCGGTGCGTTGGCGGTGGTGGCAGTGGTCTCGGCCTATAGTGCGTTTCATGCTCTGGGGTTATCACACACCATTTTTATTTTTGTGCTCTCCCCAATCCTAGTTTATATTCTTTCGGTTATCTTCTTACATGAGCAGTGGAGGGTCAAAAATATTATTGCTAGCATCATTGTCACCCTATTGGTGGTTTGGGCTAGTTTAATGCATTAGGTCTATGAATATCATCGATACACATGTTCACTTGGATTTCCCCCAGTTTCGTGAGGATATGGAGCAGGTTATCGATCGAGCCAAACGTCATGGTATAAACACCATGGTAAACATTGGGACCGATCTCAAAACTTCTCAAAACTCAGTCAACTTAGCCGGCCGCTACCAAGATATCTACGCAGCAGTAGGGGTACATCCCCATTCGGCTGAGGAGTTTGCAGCGATGTCCAGTCAGATCAAATCTCTGGCCAAAGAATCCAAGGTAGTAGCTATTGGTGAAATTGGCTTGGATTATTTTAGAAACCTAGCTGCTCACGAAAGCCAACAGGCCGCTTTTGCAGAACAACTCAAATTAGCCCTCGGTCTTAAAAAGCCAGTTGTGATCCACTGCCGAGATGCTTATGGCGAGGCAGTTCAAATACTCGAACGAGATTATCTCCCCCACCTGGGTGGACGTATCCCGGGTGTGATCCATTCATTCACGGCGGGCCCTGCGCATGCACGTAAGTTTTTACAAATGGGATTCTATATTGGCCTGAATAATATGCTTACTTATCCTCAAAATGCTGCCTTGCAGGAAGCCGCCAAAGATATGCCCCTAAACCGGATTGTTCTAGAAACAGATTGTCCCTTTTTGCCACCGCAACAAATCCGCAAAGCCCGATGTGAACCTATGCACGTTAGCGAGGTGGCGAAAAAGCTTGCCGAGATCAAAGGGTTGCCCCTAAAAGAAGTATGTGAGCAAACCACTGCCAATGCGCGGCAGTTATTTGGGATATAATGAGGTATAAATGATAAATCAAGAGATTAACACGCCTCTGTTTTGGCTTCAGGAAGCTGGTTTCTCAGCTTATTTTGTAGGCAACCAAGTCCGCAGTCGGCTACTTGGGATTAATGACGACCCCAGAGACATTGATGTGGCTACTAATGCCAGGCCGCAAGACGTGACCAGAATGCTAAGACAGCATAATATCATTCCTGCTACCGTAGATGAAAAATTTGGTGTGGTAGCCTTCCGGTTTAATGAAGTGCTTTATGAGGTTACCACTTTTAGACGGGATATTTATAGCGAAGATTTAGCCCATGTCAAACGGTATCCTGAAGCAGTACAATTCGTGCAAGTGGCGGCCCAGGATGCACCGCGCCGTGATATCACCATCAATGCTATCTATCTCAATCCCAAAACAGGTAAATACCTAGATTACGTTGGTGGTCTGCAAGATATTACAGACAAGGTGATTCGCATCATTGGTGAACCCAGCATCCGGTTTCAGGAAGATCCACTTAGAATTTTGCGCGTGGTTAGGTTTAAACATGAACTAGGTTTCAAATATGATGCTAAAACCTTAGCGGCACTCAAGCGCTATGGGTTTTTGGTCAAAAAACTTTCCCCGGGTGTGGTAAAAAAAGAGTATCTAAAGATCCAGGGCCTGTCTAACTACCATCAGGCCAAGGTCGAACTGCAGAAGTTGGGTCTGGTGCTAAAGGTTTAGGCCGTTTCGGTTTGAGTCTGTTGGGACTCAGCTAGTGTTTTGGTTGGCTGTGTACTGACGTCAAAGATAATACGACCCTTGTCTGTGCGTACAAACCGACTAGCCGGCAGTAGAAGGTCGGGTTGGGTTAGAGCCACCAAGGGGGCACCTATGTGGTAACGCTGGACGATCGAGCTGATTGTATCAATATCACAGTCATTAATTTTTCCAAGCAACTTACCCTCCACGCTAGTAGCGGTTAGGCCCAGCAGGTTGGGATGCAATTTCATCAATTCTAACAGGCCGACCACTTCTTTTGGGTGGATTAGTGCATTACGATTACGAGCTAAAATCATTTTAGGTCCATACTCAACAATATCGGTTGGGACTAAAACTTGTGCGGGGGCCAATACACTCCCACGGTTTAACACAAAAGCCACCAACTTTTGTTTTGGTACATCAAAAATCCAATCCAAAACTCTCCCCAGCACGGCGCCAGATTCTAAGTCGAGTACTGGCATATTTGCAAAGCCGCTAATTGGCCGTAGATTGAGCGCCATCTTCACCTCCGCTTTCATTATATAGGAAAATTTTTGGAATTCGGGGTTGTGTATAATGACTAGTATGAGGTCTAGGTTAGTAATTCTCGGATTAGCACTAGCGGCAGCGGCAATTGCCTTGTCTGGGTGTATCAGTGGTTTGCAAGCCGCTTCACTTGAGCCAACAGAAGTGATGACCAACTTCTCTCTTGAGCTAGAACGACTGTCTGGGTTCAGTTACGATTTGACTCTAGAACTGTCTGGCAATCTCCCCACCGGTTTAGGCCAAAATGTGGAAGCAGCCACCCTTCGTTTGACAGGTCTTATGGATGGCACAGATTCAGCCAAGCCAAACATCAAAGCCAGCGGACAAATCACTACTGAAGTGGAGGGTCTGCCTGTCACACTCGGTGGCCAACTGATTAGCGTGGACGATTATACCTATTTCAAGATCGATGCCCTGCAGCTGCCCTTGTTTCTCTCTTCTGACATTGGTCAACTGGGTCGTTGGTACAAAGTAAAACATCCAGCCATAGAAACTGCCGGTCAGGTTCTGGGCACAGCTCCGTCGCAAGCTTTGACCTTATCCAACGCCGAGTCATTTGACCCCAATCTGTTTGAAATCGTAGAGGCGCTGCCTGACGAGACCATCGGGGCTCTGCGCTCGTATCACTACCGTGTCCATGTCAAAACAGCCGTTCTCTCTTCCCTACTGGCGCAGCTGACGGACACGGTACTATTGCCTGATGATGTCTTGGATCAATTGAGCAACTACGTAGTCGATATTTGGATTGGCAAGCGGGACTTTTGGCCCACTCGATTAGTTTTCCGAGGTGTCTACTCCAGTCAGGGTATTCCTTTGGGTGTGGATTTAGATATCGCTTTGTCCAATCATAACCATGTTCCCACTATTAAGGCACCAGTTGTTCAACAATTTGATCCCTACGGTTCGTTGTTGAACGAGTTACCAATGACTTTTTAATTCAACTCACCCAGGACGTGTCTCTGGGTGGATTTTTTTGGTGGGTCCAGAAGGAATCGAACCTTCATCAATTGCTTAAAAGGCAACTGCTTTACCACTAAGCTATGGACCCAAGGAAAAAGTCGCTATCCGATTCTATTTTAATGGACTTTGCTTGTCAAACCAATGAAAGTCCTGTGGTAAAATGAGTTCATGCGAAAAATGCTTGTCCTAGTCGCGATATTGCTGCCCTTCACCTGCGCGGGTATTTCGCCGACCTTGGCTTCGTCAGAGTCGGACGTTTATATTGCTGGACAAATCTTGGGGCAAATTCAACCGACTCCCGTTCGTATCCAAACCGTCAACCCCAACGATCCCTACTTCCCTCAGCAGGTCTCACTCCGTACATTAAAAATTGATCAGGCCTGGAGTTTGGCTACTGGCTCACCCTCAACGGTGGCAGTCATCGATACTGGAATCAATAGGAACCATCAAGATTTAACAAATCGTCTCTGGGTTAATAGTGACGAGATCCCCGATAACGGAATGGATGATGATCACAATGGATATGTCGATGATTATCTCGGATACAATTTTTATAATCGCAACTCCGATATTAATGACGGCCATGGCCACGGGACTGGCATCGCTAGTATCATAGCGGCTAACACCAACAATCAATTGGGTCTGGCTGGCATCAATTGGTCGGCGCGCATTATGGCACTAAAGGCCTTGGACAATTTGGGCGGAGGCGATTTTTGGGATGTGGCTGAAGCCATCCGCTATGCCGTGGACAATGGTGCCTCAGTTATTAACATGAGCTTTGGTTCAAATTCAGATGCAGCGGTATTATCCGAAGCCGTTACTTATGCCATCTCGCATGGGGTGTCGATAGTGGCGGCGGTTGGCAACAATAGCAGTGGCGAAATTTTTTACCCAGCGCGATATCCTCAAGTGATTGCCGTCGGTTCAATTAATGCCCAAAATCAACTGTCTGCCTTTTCAAACTATGGTAGCAATATGGACATAGTCGCCCCAGGTGAGAATATCGTGATGGCGGGTCTAGGCAGCCAGGATTATGTTGATGGAGCTGGCTCGTCTTTTGCCTCTGCACAAGTGACTGGCATAGTGTCTTTGTTGTTGGCAAAGAATCCAGCACTTTCGCCTAGTCAGATCCAGCATTTAATGACTACGACTGCGTTTCCGCTAGGTAGCGGCCAAAGTATTTTCTTTGGTTCCGGACGCGCTGATGCTTGGGCGGCGCTGGGGCAGGCTGGGACTCAAGTCGCGTCAGCTACAGTTAGCTCTAACCCCGCTGATTATCGGATGCAATGGCTCGGTCAGAGTGCCTATCCGACTCTGGCGGTTGGTGAGCAAACTACTTTGTGGGTAGAGCTCAAAAATGCTGGTGCCGCTACGTGGGTCAGCCAAGTCCAGTCGGCAACCGATATGGGTCAAGTGCGTTTAGGCACTGACCGACCCAAAGATCGAGCGAGTAGCTTATATCACACTAGTTGGTTAAGCTCGAATCGGGCTGCTACTATGTCCCCGGCTGTAGTCCAGCCGGGCGAAACTGGTCGCTTTACCTTTACCATATCCGCAAGTCAACCTGGCAATTTCAGGGAGTATTTTAGTGTTGTGGCCGAGGGAGTCACCTGGCTGAATGACTTGGGCATCTATTGGGATGTCACTGTCACTGGGACTGGGGGGGCGTCTGGTACGGTTGTTAGCCCAGTGGCCTACCAGGCCAACGTCGAACAAATTAATAGTCCATTGGTAGCCAGTCCGGGTGAAAAGGTCTTATTGTCTGTTACGTTGAAAAACACCGGAACGGCTACTTGGCTAGGCAGCCAATCCGGTTCAAATACCGGCGTCGTCAAACTGGGCACTGCCCTCCCCCATGATCGTAAAAGCATCTTTTATCTCCCCACCTGGCTAAGTCCTAATCGCGTTTTGACCGGTGGCTTCAATGTTCCGCCTGGTAGTTCTATAACTCTTGCGGTTGAAGTGTTCGCGCCGAGCCAGACAGGCGTTTACACAGAAACCTTCCAGTTGGTATCCGAATACATAACTTGGTTTGGCCCAACTTTTAGTTGGACTATTAATGTAATATAGAGGACATGGCTACGTATATTGAGACAGCAATCTTGGGGGCCACCCAGGGCTTAACCGAATTTATTCCGATTAGCTCATCTGGGCACCTTATTTTAATTCGAGAAATTTTTGGGTTTCAAGACCAGGGTCTGGCTTTTGACGCCGTATTGCATTTGGCCACAGCTCTCGCTGTGTTGATTTATTTTTGGCAGGAATGGAAAAATATTTCCGTTGCCATTTTTTCTAAAAAAGAAACCCGCACCGCTACTCAATCGCGACGGCTCTTCCTATTGATAGTCGTTACTACTATTCCGGCCATCGGTGCTGCGCTGCTCTGGGCGGAAACCATTGAGCAGCAAGTTCGTGGCGTGATACCCGTAGCGGCATTGATGGTCTTTACTGGTCTGATGTTTATATGGCTCGAGCGTATTTCTCAGGCCAAAAAGGATACCTCAAAACTCAACTTTTTTGATGCGCTTGGTATCGGCCTGGCACAGGCCGTGGCTATTTTGCCGGGCATTTCACGTTCGGGAGCTACCATCATCACCGGTATGTATTACGGTCTAAAACGCGAAACCGCTGCCCGTTATTCCTTTTTGGCAGCCATGCCCATCATCGTGTTGGCCGGACTTTATTCTCTCTGGCAGTTTAGCACGGCGGCGGATACCGTGGCCTGGGAGGCACTAGCAATAGGCTTTGTAACTGCATTCGGATTCGGTCTTTTAGCTATCCATTTACTTATAAACTTCTTAAAAAACAATCGTTTGTTCATTTTCGCAGGATATCTTATCGCAACAGGCGCTGGTCTTATAGCACTTTATCTTTTTAGATAAATGGAGTTTATCGCCGACTATCAGAGTGTCATGCTGGCCAGCATCATGCCAATTATCGAAGCACGGGGTGCAGTGATTCTGGGCATCTCACTTGGGTTGCCACCAATTTGGGTTATGTTGATAGCCACTGTAGTGAGCTTTGTTACGGCTTTTGCGATCTTATTGGGGCTGACATATCTAACGAGCTGGGTGCGGACTTGGCATCCGGCTATCGACAAGTTCTTTGCCGCCATTTTTCATACTACGTATCATCGCCATTCTCAGAAATTTGAACGCTGGGGCACGGTGGCTTTAACGATTTTTGTTGCGATTCCCTTGCCCTTCTCTGGGGCATGGACAGGTGCACTTCTGGCGTATCTGTTTGGCATCAAGCTGCACCACTCCGCCATCTTGTTAT
Organism: Patescibacteria group bacterium; assembly: GCA_028717565.1. GTDB lineage: Bacteria > Patescibacteriota > Kazan-3B-28 > Kazan-3B-28 > Kazan-3B-28 > JAQUNP01. Next base: position 245,379 of record JAQUNP010000001.1, on the reverse strand, counting down.
TAATAGGCATTTTTCTGTCCGTGATTATTTCTGCGGCTGCGACACTGGGGGGTGTCGCGCTTCTTTCGTTATAATAAGGATATGCAAACTCGAGTTGTTGACCCCCACATCTCAGAAGATGACGAGCTCCTAGACCAAAACCTGCGTCCGCAGAGTTTTGCTAGCTATATTGGTCAAACCAATACCAAGGCCGCGATTCAGATTGCTATCGCATCTGCCCAGCAGCGCTCGGCGGCGCTAGACCACATTTTGCTATTTGGCCCTCCGGGTTTGGGCAAAACGACTCTGGCCAACATCATCGCCAAAGAAATGGGAGTAGGATTTAAAACTACTTCCGGCCCTGCGATTGAGCGAGCTGGTGATTTGGCAGCGATTTTAACCAATCTCAAAGACGGTGACATCTTGTTTATTGACGAAATCCATCGTTTAAGCCGACCGATTGAAGAAGTGCTCTACACGGCCATGGAGGATTATGCACTTGATATTATTGTGGGCAAGGGGCCGTCGGCTCGTTCAATCAAAATCGACCTACCCAAGTTCACTCTGATTGGCGCGACCACGCGAGCTGGGCTGCTGTCTTCTCCCCTACGCGATCGTTTCGGTTCTATTTTTCGGTTGGACTTTTACGATGTCGAAGATATCCAAGCTATCATCAAGCGCTCCGCCAAACTTCTAGGGATAATCCTAAATGAAGAATGCATCGACGTACTGGCCCATGCCTCTCGGCGTACTCCACGGACGGCCAACCGCATTCTCAAACGTGTACGGGACTTCGCTTTGGTCAAGAATGGTGGTCAGATCACCATCGCTACGGTCAAGGAAGCCCTTGACTTAATGACCATAGATATGGTAGGGTTAGACGAAATTGACAGGCGCATCATCACGATCATTATTAATCAATTTAATGGGGGCCCAGTAGGATTACGGGCTCTGGCAGCAGCTATTTCAGAGGAAAGCCAAACTTTGGAAGACGTTTATGAGCCGTATTTGATCCAGGAAGGTTATCTTATACGGACGGCTCAAGGGCGCCTAGTTACCGACAAGGCTCGTATGCATCTGGGTCTTACACAGGACAGCCCACGGCTGTTTCAATCATGACAGGCCTGATTATTACATACATTATCTTGGCTTTAATGGCGGCTACGTACGTCGGTATTAACATATTTCATGTCTTTCGCTTCCGTATCAAAGATCCAGCCGACAAATCTTTAATCGTTCTATTTATTTATCTGGCTCTGGTGGTGACGATAGCAGGGTTTTCTCTCATCGCTGGTATCGTGGCCTATAACGTATAAGACATGGCGTACTCTGACTCACAATTTGCCACCAAGGAGCGTATTGAGAAGACCCTACGTCGGCATGTTTTAAACTTGCTAGCGCCCTTTGGATGGTCTGTGGCCATGTTGTTGCCAATGGCTTTAGGCGCAATTGGCGTTAACGCACTAGGGCTGACTGAGGATCCTTTAGTCGAAGCCGGCGCTTGGATGTTTGGTGGATTATATATTGTCTTTGTTATCAGTTTCTTCATGATGCAGTGGATTTTCTGGTATATGGATGCATGGATACTTACCCAGGAACGCTTAATTGATATTCAACTAGTTACTCTTTTCAACCGTCGGATTTCTCAAATTCCGTTTTCCCAGATTCAAGACGTGCGTTTTACCATCCAAGGCACCTGGGCTTCGGTGTTCGGTTTCGGTGATATAAAGGTACAATCCGCGGGGAAGGAAAGTTTCTTTGAGTTGCGGTCTATCCCCAATGCCAGAAAATGGGCCCAAGTCATTTCTGATTACAGCGAATCTACCCACCCTGCTTCTGGAACGGGAGAGATGACAGTCAAAACTATGAAGCCAACGCAAACTCTGGGTGAGATTTTAGTCGCGCAAGGTTCAATCTCGCACCAAGACCTAACTATGGCCTTGCGTGAACAACACAGTAGTGGCCAGCGTTTAGGCAAGATCTTATTGGACAAAGAACTTATTTCTCGCGAAGAGCTGATTCGAGCACTAGGCAATCAGTACCATATTCCCTCCATTGACCTCTCTCGCTATCAAATTGATCCTGGTGTGGTACAGGAAATGTCGTATGATACCGCAGTGAAATACATGGCAGTGCCAATCGCCCGTTCCGGCGAGGCCTTGACCGTAGCTATTGCTGAGCCGTCACCCGAAAGAATGGGCGAACTGGCCGCACAGTTTGATACCCCTCTCGCCTTCATGGTCGCTGATGAGGATTACATCCGTGAAGTTATCACTGGCTATTATATGCCGGACCAAGATGATACCAGCGGTACTGCCAGCACGGGAACTGGCGCGGGCAGCGACATTCAGCGGGCGACTTTAGAGGAACTAGGGGTCGAGTAAACTACCCCTTGACAAAATACTAAAAAAATAGTATAATGTTTTTGCATATTGGGGGTTCTTGTAAGGTGATAGTATTAGGAGAATTACAAGAAAAAAATTAAAATAAAACTATGTCTAATTGGAGAGAACAATTCTTTGAGTGGTTAGATGTCCCTAGGAACCGCTCACGCCTGATTATTTTTGTTGTCGGGCTGTTTGTGCTGTTTGGAGCAGTGTTTTTCTCTACTCAAATTAGCAATCTCTTCTCTCTCTTTGGCAGCCGAGCCGGTATTTTGCCTGTCGATTTAGACAAAACCTGGGAACAAGTTGAGAATACTGGTGGCGAAAAACGGGCACATGCCAAACTGGTCCAACTAGAACAGGGTGGCCAAACCTGGCTTTATGTTATTGGCGGCGGCGATGCCAGGTACAATTACATTAATGGCCAAACCGAATGGGTGGCGTCTAACTCTGTTCAAAGAATCGAGGTAGATAACCAAACTGGCTTAATCCAAACTAAACCCGGTACCAACAATTTTGTTGACTGGAAACAAGTCCCCGATCTGAACTTCGGTCACATGGAGTTTGGTGTCGAGAGAGTGGGCAATTTCTTATACGTGGTGGCAGGTGATATGCATACTCCGCCCGAAGAGCCAGACAAGATCGGACTCTTTTATTCCACTATCGAACGTCTGGACCTAACCAATATTGAATCCGGTTGGAAGGTGTACGCCTTGCTGACTGGTGTGAACTATTATCCAGAAGTAATCTCGGTCGGTACCGATTTGCATATTATGGGTGGTGTTTATGGTTATCCATTCGATCTGCCAGTCGGCGTGGATGGCGACCCCCTACAAAGCATTGTGGACTGGGGTAGCAGCCAGTGGCAGGAGCTGAATTTAAGCACCAAACGTGTCATCGGCCCAGGCGGTTCGATTGGTAGCCAACTCTATCTTCCTGGGGGCACGGTGGGCTCCACTATCAATCAAGGCACAACGGTTTCTTATCACACATCTACCAGTGCAGTTGTCTCTACGACCAGCACTACCACCACGGATGAGTACGACTCGATGACTACCGACCAGCTGCAGCAGCTGGCCACTGACCGGGGCTTAAATGTGGGCATCAACACTACGCGACAAACACTAATCGATACGCTCAGGGCTGCCGACGTGGCTGCCGCCGAGGCCGGTCTCAACAAATCATTGAGCACCACCATGGTCAATCTGGCGATGAGGTTGAAAAATTTTGTAACCAAGGCCTTCGCCCAAAGTAACCTAGGCATCATCACGCCGCGCGACTTTGATCCCAGCAAACCAGTCGGACAAAAACTGGAAGAACTCCAGATTGGTGATTACTATGACATAACCTGGGAGCCACAGGCGACTCAATTCGCAGCTCTGTTTATTCGCATTTTGGACGAAGACAGCGGTGAGTTTAGTTTCGACGATCCACCCCCTGAAGATGATAATTACTGGTCCGAATGGCAAACTATCAGTGCTCGTACAGAGAACGACGGTAAATATGCTTGGCGCGTGGGAAGTTACTCGGGTGGTACCTATGTTGGCCATGGCAACGACATTCTGGCTGACATTAAGTTGTGTGACCAATCCGCTTACCGTCTCAATCCTGAAACTGGTAAATTTGAAATTGATCCTGAATGTACAGGTGCACATGTGGACACTGTCACAGTGCTTTTGAAGCCCGAGTACTGGATTCAAGCCGCGCAGAATCTAACTGATCGGTCGGAATACACTAGCCAGAGAATCACTTGGGACTCTCATGGTGCCAACAGCACGGTAAAGGTTGAATACAAAAGGCGTGCTGTGGGCAACACCACTTGGACGGATTGGCAGTTTGTCACCGAGGTTCCCGCAGGGCGAGGTGGCTATACCTGGCAAACCTTTGGAACTGACGGGACTACTTACGAAGTCCAATTCAGATTAACCTTAGTCCCTCCTTATCCTTGGTTGGTAAACTACTATCCGCAAGAGACACGGTCATTGTCTAATACTTTTCAAGTTTCTGACCGGGGTCAGCCCTGGGTATTATTTAGTGCGCCTGTACCGTTCAACACTGAAACTGGCGAACAAGAACCAGCCGTCATCGAACCGGGCAGCAACTATGCTATTCGTTGGTACACCAACGTCCCGACCCAAGAAAGCTTTGCGGTCCAGTTGGAATATGCAGTCAAAAAGTTGGATGACAACCCAGTCTGGTACAAAGTAGGCACCAACAATATCGTGAACGTCACCGCGCAGCAGTTGGCTTGGGCGGTTCCGTCGGATGTTTATTCGGAACATGCTACTATTCGCATGGTCAGTTTACACCCCAGCCACATGGGTGATGTTTTGGCTATGACTGATGAATTTAAAATCAAGTCCAGTATCGACCTCGCTCCCCTTTTGCGCGACGCCCTGCTTTCAGGTGATTTCGTCACCACTGTGGGTGAACACTATATTGTCAAAACCGCTAGCGCGACTGCCAGTGGTTCAATTGAACGTGAACTGGAAAGTGACTATATCGGTCAGTTGAGTGACGTGTGGGCGGTCAATCGAGTAATGCACTTAGGTCACTTGCGCTTTATGGCTCAAGCCAACCAAGTTACTACCACCCCACAGTGGTATGTTACCGGTGGTGGCTCGCCCACCTACATTGAATCTCCCGACGCTGTGACAGAAACGGTCTACTCTATTGTGCCAGTGCCGCAAGGTCGCTATGGACATGAGGTTATAAAAACCCAAGCCGGAGAGATTCTAGTGCTGGGCGGTGCCAGCTGGTTTAAGAGCTTGGAGGTGAGCCATATCGGCAAGCTTGCCAAAACCTACTTTACTCACTTCCCGCCTTGGCCGTCCGATCCACAACCCATCTCTCCAGATGTTCAGACGGCTCGGGTTGATAACTACCGAGTAAAAACTTTTTGGGTTATAGATGATGTCATCCATCCGTTTTATACTACGTCGAAACTACCAGATGGATCCAATAAGCCATTTGGTATGCCAGTTATGGACTTCGGTAAATCCCTCAACTATAAATTCGTTGGTAATGTGGCCTACCGACTGGCGGCTAATAATACTTATTGGTCGGGCACCACTCCGGTAACCGGACTGGCAAATAGTCGCAGTAAACTGGATGCTAAATATGCCTTCAAGGAGAGCGGAGTTGCGCATGGTCGTGCCTTCTTTGGCCTGGCTTCCTACACGCCCAGCGGTGACGACTTCATCGCCGTCGGAGGTTTGCGAAACATTGCCAACGATGTTGAAGTGATGGAGGTCTATGCCTATCGGATTCCGACTACTGGTGGTCCACTTTACGATACAGATGTCATTCGCATTGAGGTTGAGGCCTCGGCTAGCACTGAAAAATGGACCAATGGTTGGCAAGTCGATGCCGACTATCGTGATATTCATGATGGGGAGCATGAACCAATTCCGGTTTACAACAACTTTGCTACTGGCTTGGATGGGGGCGTGTTGGTTCATGGTGGACAAAGTGACTTCCAACAAAAAAATACCTACAACCGCTATGACAGCACCATTCCTGCCGACTCCGAGATCTTCTTGCTTGATCCGCATGTGCCAATGTATCCAAATATTGCCGAAGCCACGGGCGAAACTTTTGGCGAAGGAGCAAGTGGTGGCGACCCCGGTGAGGAAATAGAGTGGATTCGCTTCCAATTCCACCCTGAAACCACCATGTACGTTCCGGTTGGCGATGCCTTTAGCCAAAGTTGGCAAATTATGGCTGAAATGCCAGTCAACTTAACCTCTAGCTTCCCCACAGCTGGACTGACGGCGGTTAATTTAACCGAAAACCCATCGCGTGTGGTGTATCAATACGGCGGCATTGGTTCTTCAGTTACCCAATACATGGGGCCGTTCTCCGCTGGAGTGCCGGATGCGGGTGGTATACGCATCGAACCCGATGAAGGCGAACAAGGCCAGACCATTTACGATGTGCAGATAGCCGGTACCGATTCGCATTTTGGTCTCGAGACCACGGTGTTCTTCGATGAACCATCACAGCTCGCTCTTTACAGTTCGGGCGACGATCAAGTGGTGGCGGATGGCCAATCTACCAAAACCGTTTCTGCCAAATTTGTTGACGACGAGGGTAACGCCATTGCCGGCCAACCTATCACTTTTGAAATTGTCACCGGCGCTGGCCATTTCTCGCCACCGGATATATTGACTTACCCGACCAATTCCAGTGGTATCGCCACTATTACCTATCGAGCACCGGTTGCGGAGGATGCTGGCATGGTCGAAATCGTCGGCGCTACTACCTATGCTGGTGTTGATTATGACGCCCATGTTTGGTTACGCGCAATCGAGCCGGTCAGCCCGTATTCATTAAGCATCATCAGCGTTGATCCCAAAGAGTTAGACGAAAACACTACCCGTTCCATTATTAAAGTAAGAGTTTATGAAACTGGCCAAGATGGCAACCCGATTAATATTACCGATACATACGGTGGCAGCGTCCAGTTTATTGCTACCAACGGCGGTACTATCGACACCACACCAACCAGCTGTACTTATGGTGATGGCGAGGCCTGCCGCGAGGTTTGGTATGAGTCCAATAATCCTGGCTACGATTTTATAATTGCCCATGCCCAAGTTGATGGTTACTTTGTCTCCGATCGTCGGGAAATTTATAATCACTTGGCTGGAGGTATCAGCACAATTGAGGTTGAGAACTTAGAAATTAATCAGAACTCACAGGTTCTAACCTTTGATATAAAAATTGGCAGCTTGGCTCCTGTAGGAATTTGGAGAGTTACTACTCTCTCCCCTGCCGTGACCGACACGGGCTTTGCCTATACGGAACGTCTAACCACTTTCTTTACCGTACTACCAGGCGAAAACACTGGCCCGTATCTAGCCAGCGTTGTCCCGCGTACAAGCGATCGTGGCGATACACTTAACATTACTATCACTGGTACTAACACCAACTTTGATACGGTCGCGCCTAAGGACAGAACTACAGTTCATTTCCGGCCCAGTCCTAATAACAAGAATCCCGGTACGGACGGTTTTGATATAACTGATCCTGCCAAGATCAACGTGCTCAGTGCGAATCAACTCGTAGTGGAAACCTCTATCCCGGCCAGTGCCAAGATTGGTTACTGGGATATCTACGTCGAAACCTTTGTCGACAAGTCCTATACCGAACATGCTGAATATCCGGGTCACTATGATTTTACAATCGTCTCCAGCAGTGGTTATGCCATTGATATGACTGCCAGCCCCAATGCTTTGCTACGGAACGGTCTGGAAAAATCTACTATTACGGGCATCTTAGCTCGGTTTGATGTTGGCACGGGTGGTATTATCCCAGTAGCTGACGCCGTTGTGGATATTCACTTCCAAGATGAACGGGAGCAAGGCACTCTTAGCACCAAAGAAGTAACTACCGACGAGCATGGCGGTTTTACCTTCACCTACACCATCGACAATGAAGAGGCCGGCGTGGAACCAATCGAAGCCAGTATTTTGGCTACGTATGAAAATGCCACGGAAGGCGTCTTTGTAGAAGGATCAACCACTATCATAAAGCAAGACAACGTCTACGAATTTGAGTTGATTAGCGAAGTGGATAAGCTCGAAATCATTCCTGGACAATATGCCGCCTCTCTGTTGACTGCCACCCTCACTGACCCCACTGGCAAAGTGGTGCCTCAGCAGGATGTGACTTTCATCATTACCGATGGCACCGGCTCACTAGACCCGGTTATTGATAAAAGCAACGGCTTGGGTATTGCCTATAGCCATTATGTGGCCGATGCCAATGTAGGCACGGTCGAGATTCGTGCCAAGGCCCTCTTGCCTACCTATGGCTGGTTGTACTCAAATCCAATAACTATCAACAAATACAATGCTGACACCGAAAGATATCAGCTGACGTGGGCGGCTAACAAAACTACTGTGGAGGTGGGTGGCAGTGATTACGTCATCCTAACCGCTACTTTGGTTGATGGTCAAACTCTAAAACCGATGGGTGGCTGGCCGATTGTTTTCAAACTCGCTGGTCAGCACACGGCGGATTATCTGACTCGCTACAACGGTGTCACGAGCTTAGCTGGTACACTAACCACCAACTTTGTGCCAGGTAGTCAGATTGGCAACGTCTTTGCTAGTGCCGTACCCCTGCTCCTGCCCCAAAAGAGTTTGTTATTGCAGAAAGTCGCCGGCCAGGACGTGGGATATCGTCATATTGCTGCGGCACCGTATCGTGTGCCAGCCAATGGCAGCGCCTACTCGACTGTGACGGTGACCGTAAGAAATGATAACGGCATCCCGCTGGATGGTATTTCCGTTACCATTGGTACCACTAACTCAACACAGGATGTTCTGCGCGATGTCACGGGCGCTGGCATAAATAATCCGAGTACATTTACTACCAGTAATGGTGGCCATGTGGTCTTTAGAGTCAGCTCTAATACGGCTCACAAAACTGAAGCCACTGCCTTAATTGCCGGTACTACCGTCAAGGCTCCGATTTCATTTGAAAACGGTCTGGTGCCTATCACCAATCTAGGCATCAAGGTACCTGTCGAGGCACGCGATTACGATTATGATAATGTCACCAACCCAGGCATCTGGTTAACTATTCATGAGGCCAACTCTGTCGAACCTTATGAAGTCGATGAGGCCTACTCCCGTGACGGCAACGAGCTGCTGCAAGGTCTACCTAATCCGTTCTATCTTCGCGCCAATAAAACCTATGACGTGTGGGTTAAAGGTAAAAACCACTTAGCGGCCACCAAACAATTCACTACTTCTTCGGCTAGCTCAACAGTCAATGTGACCTTTAATGAACTCAAGGCCTCTGACCTGTCCCCCGAAATCAATGCACAGCAAGTCACGACTCCGTGGCACGACAATCAAATCAATGGCCTCGACTTAGATATTATCCTAGCGGCTTGGGATGCCGACTCCTATCTGGCCGATATGCATCGTGACTTCTTAGTCAACGGCTACGATCTGTGGTATTGGTTAACCAACTTCGGCGACGGTTCGCCGAAGCCATAGAGCGCTTACTTTAAAAAAACAAAAAATAAAAACCAAAAAGATGACCTACCTCCCCAACACAATCCGCCGCCTACTTAGTCCGACTATGATCGGCTTCATTGTGACGGGTTATATTTTGTTGGTAGGTATCGTTCTCTTCCGTGAAGAAATTAATGTTTTGTGTGGCCACACTGGTCTAGCTGCCATGGCCGAAGCGGCCATCGCTCCAGTAGAGGCGGCGCCAGTAGTGACGATGCTCGAACCGACTGCAATACCGGAGAACTTTGCATACCAAAAGTACGTTCAAGATATTTTAAACAACCCAGCTAACTTTCAAGCGGCCGAAGAAATCCCTTTAGGCCAAGCCATTTTAGAAGGCAAAACCACTCGCTTCCTAGTTGGTTTCTAATCCCCGGTTCCAGGTGAATCGGGGCTTACCTTTTCTTGGGTTGTGTGATGTTGGCTCCACGTAAATAAAGTGGAAGCACTTGGCTGAAACGCTTGGGCAGCTTGGCAACAGCGAGCATCGCAGCCATCTTTTCTTCGCGCGACAAGTTTGGGATGTAGATTGTAGCCACTCCCTTCAAAGCGTCGTGTAGTAGTTTAATTAGTCGATAGTCATCGATGTATACACGCTCACTCTTTTTTAGCTTTTGGCCAAACGCTTCCACGCTCATCAGCTCTGGTTGGGCAGATTTGTGCTGGACAAAAAGCTCGTCTCGCTTTGCGTCTAAAATTATCCAATCAACTTTCGGGTATAGTTTTTTGATGATCTCGAATTCACTCAAGCCCACTACTGGAATTTTTAGGCCATAGCCAAATCCATTGGCAATAGTTATGCCCACTCTCAAGCCGGTAAAGGAACCGGGGCCTAGATTCACCACTACACCCGTTAAAGCTTCGGGTTTAAGCTTTTGGCTTGTGATGAGCTTATCGATTTTTGGCAACAGCTCTTGCGACTGGTTGCGTATAGATTCCCATGCCACTGTCTTGCCATTCAGTGAAATAACTGTCACCGGCCGGCTGGTATCAATACCCAAAATATTTCTTTTCATATCTTGTCTAGTAATTACGCTATATAGCGTAGATAGTCTCGACTTTCAGGAATATCAAATATAAATTCGCGCTTGGTTTCGCTCGGATGCATTATCCGTATCCAAATCGTATCACGGGGCAAGACACTTTTGATCTTGTCGGCCCATTCAATTACCACTATCCCCCTCCGGGTCAGAGATTCCCCTGGGTCGGCGACCTCTCCCAAGATTTCTAGCAATCCTGTGCTGCCGACATCTTCTCCCTCAATCCTATAAACATCAAAATGATGCAGCATTCTGTTTCCCGTGCCCTTATAAATCTTTTCTAATACAAATGTTGGGCTTGTCACAGCGGCTTTGGCGCCCAATCCTTTGGCTAGTCCTTGCACGAAGGCGGTCTTGCCTGCACCCAAATCGCCAATCAAAGCGATGGTCTCATCGCCCTTCAATTTTTTGCCCATCTTCTCCCCCAACGTGTGGGTCTCGGCCAAACTATTGGTGATAAATTTCATTGTTGAATCTATACCACACCAGCATAGAGGCCAGACAGAAACTCATCAAGCCAATTCCCATCCACATTCTCAAAGGCGCCCCAGCTGCTGGCAGTGGTAGTGTTGACGATGGCAGAAGATTTATTTCCTCTTCTACAATCACCACGTTAACGGCCCCTGGCGTGGGTTGGCTAGTCCAAGTCCAGGCATGATCCTCAAAATGTGAATATGAAGCGCCGACTGGCGGTTGGTGTTAAAAAACGGAAACAAAGATACTGGCGCCGTGAGTGATTTATGCGTTCTCATGGCCAAAATCTTGACGGGTAGTAAATAAAGACGTACCGTGGCAACGTAAGTAATGTTCATCTCAACGACGAGGAGCAGCGTATGTGTGACAGCAGCTTCGCAGACGCAGCGTTCGGTGCTGGGATTGCGGTACCCCAGCCAGAGTCACTGGCTCTGCAGGGCAGTGGTTCCTGGACAGAGCGTACGACAGCGCTCTCGCCCGAGGACCGCACCGAAATCGACCGCGCCATGCAGGCCAGACGGTTTCCGCCACAGTTCACCAGCTTGGCCAGTCAGCCGCAGCTCTCTCTCCTGGTAGGCGGGGAGAGCCGATTGGATAGTCTCATGTTAGCCATCCAGGACGATGCAGACGGTCTGCCGGCCTACCTACGCTACCGCGGGCTCGATGGTATTCCCATCATCCAGGACGGGCTCGCTGCACCCGGTCACCGTGCGCTGGCAGCGGTCGCCATGGTCTGCGGCCAGGAGGTATGCCTCTATGACCGCGACATGAGTGGCAGCTCGATTTGGTGTCCGGTCGCCAAGTATTTCCCCGACGGCACGGTCTCCCGGGCAGTTCAGTCGTAAGCGCGCACTCCTTTGTGTTGCCATCAGCCCCCACTCGCCACTTGGAAGCGGGGGCTTCACATTTTATTTGACTGCCAAATCTAAAAAGCATACATTATGAGTGATTGGAAGAAGCAGACAAGAGATACCCTTTCGATCATCTATATTTAAAAAATTCATTTCAGAGCATGAGCTTACTACTTGCCTTAATTGCAGAACCAGTCGTTTCATTTTTTGATGTCCTGGAGCCAGGTTTAGAGGTCTCCAGCTTCATTTTCTTTTTCTAAGGGTTGGCGCTTTAAGGAGGTTCACTTCACTCTTCCCGACTTTGAGTGTGTGAGCTCGCTTTCTGAAATCTGTGTCAGGAGGTCAATATGACAAACATTGTAATCGGGGCATTGGCGCTGCTTGTGGGGCTAGCTTTGGGCTACTTTGCCAAAAGTTTGCTGACTGGGCAAAAGATTAGCAACGCTGAGCGTGAGGCCAACAAGATTCTGGCCAAAGCCAAAGAAAAGTTCGCCGAGGCCGACAATGAGGCCAAGGCCGTGGTCTTAAAAGCCAAAGAAGAGGCCACCAAGCTTCGTGACAAAATCGATAAGGAAGAGCGTGATCGACGCGAAGAGCTCTCCGCTTTAGAAAAGCGGCTTTTAACCAAGGACGAAAACTTGGATAAAAAAATGGACGAGCTAGAAAAACAAAAAGAAGCGGTCTTAAAAAAAGATAAGGAAATTTTAAGTGTCCGCGATGAGATCTTAGAGATCAAAGACAAGCAACTCAAAAAGCTTGAAGAAGTAGCCAAGCTGCCTACCGAGCAAGCCAAAGAGCAGCTCTTTGCTCGTTTAGAAAAAGAATACAAAGACGAGCTTTTGGCCATGATCAAATCCATCGAATCCGAAGCTAGAGAAACAGCTGACGAGAAAGCCAGAGAGATTATTGCCGAATCCATTCAGCGCTACGCTTCAGAAGTGGCTACCGAAAACACTACCTTCAATGTGGCCTTGCCCAACGATGAAATAAAAGGCCGTATTATCGGCAAAGAAGGTCGCAATATTCAGGCCTTTGAAAAGGCCTCTGGTGTCGATCTTATCATCGACGATACTCCCGATGTGGTGACTATCTCAGGGTTCGATCCAATCCGCCGCCATATTGCCAAAAGGGCTTTAGAGCAACTGGTCAAAGACGGCCGCATCCAACCGGCACGCATTGAGGAGCTGCTAAAGAAAGCCGAGGATAGCATCAACCAAGAAATGAAAAAAGCTGGCGAAGCTGCCGTGTTGGAGTTGGGCCTAACTGGTCTTAACCCCGACCTTATTAAAATCATCGGCCGACTGGAGTTTCGAACCAGCTACGGTCAAAATGTCTTAAGGCATTCCGTCGAGGCCGGTCATATTGCTGCTATGTTAGCCAGCCAATTGGGGATGAAGGACTTGCGCATGGTCAAACTAGCTGCCTTGATGCACGACATCGGCAAGGCCCTCGATCACGAGTACGAAGGCAGCCATATTGACCTCTCGCGAGATATCGCCAAAAAGTACAATCTACCCGAACCAATCGTCCACGCGCTGGAGGTCAGCCATGAAGGTTTCGGTGGCCCCTCTACACCACTCGATTTCATTACCATGGCCGCCGATGCCATCTCCGCTGCTCGGCCAGGGGCCAGGCGTGAATCTGCCGAAAGTTTTGTAAAGCGTCTGCACGATCTTGAAACTATCGCTACGAGCTATGAGGGCGTGGCCAAGGCCTTTGCTATCCAAGCCGGTCGTGAGATTCGCATTATGGTCCAGCCAGAAAAAGTTGACGATTTGGAAGCGGCTAAAATGGCTACCAATATTGCCAAACAAATCGAGAAAGAAATGACCTATCCCGGGCAAGTCAAAGTCAACGTCATCCGAGAAACTAGAGCCGAGGCCATCGCTAAATAGGATTGACCTCTCCCCTACTTTGTGGTTAAATAACCGAGCGTCCAAATTTTGGGCGCTCAGTTGTTATCAACTGATTGCACCAATCCCCTATTTGTGAGGTATTGCCTATGGGCAAAGGACCAAAGAAACTGAAGTCACAATTCATCCCGCTCGGTGGTAGCCGAGTCAGATGCAAGACCTGTGGCGTCAGAAACATCGCCACGGGAGCCACAGCTGTCTGTGGCGGCTGTGGTGCCACGGGTCTAGTTGCTGCAAGTCAGCCGGGGGGTACGGCGGCTAGCAGCATCGGACACGCGGCTTGTGTAGAGGAAGGTTAACGGGGATTACCGGCTTGTTGTATCGCCCTGACACGTTCGCGTGTCAGGGCAGTTTTTTATTCGAAGAACCCCGAAGAAGAATTGAGGGGTGGTCACTCGGCAGGCTCGGGATGGTTTTCAGGTGTATGGAAAATCCCTCAGTGCTTCGGGACTGCAACTTCTTTGGAGTTGCGAGAAATGCGCTCTGGGAGCGACAAAACTCTTGACAAAAAGGTGGAAACGCGGTACAATGAGAGCAATCGGTGGTATGCCCCTATAAGGGGTAAATTATGCCTCGACACCGATTACCGAGACAACCTCGGTCTATTGTGAGGATGCACCCTATTGGAGGGTCAAAATGTCTATTCGCAGCCTCTGGATTCTAGTCGCCGTGGCGGTTATCTGCAGCATTCTGCAGTTCGTTAACCCCGACGGCAAGCCGTTCCTCGAGTATGTCGGAGTTGTGCCCCAAGACTCGGTGTACATCTCTACAGATATGGCGCGGAATGGTTTCACAGCACAGCGGACGGACGACGGCCAGGTGGAAATTATCGCCGTCTACGACAAGTAGGAGGCACATCCATGGCTATTCGACCTCCCTAGAGGCCGCCCTTGGTTCTACCTCGGGCGGCCTTCACTTTGTGCTAAGATAATAGCTGATATATCATCAGCTTTTTTTCTATGTTAAAAATCAAAAAAACCACCCTCCCTAACGGGATGAGAGTTCTCACTATTCCAATGCAGTCCACCGAAGCCGTCACCGTGATGGTTCACATCCGGGCCGGTTCTCGCTATGAGACCAAACGTATTAACGGCATCGCTCATTTTTTGGAGCATATGTTTTTTAAAGGTGGTAAACGCTACCCGACACCTCGAGCGGTTTCGGAAACCGTCGATGGTATCGGTGGCGAGTTCAATGCTTTTACTGACGACGAATTCGTCGGTTACTACGTGCGAGTTGCCAAAAATAAGGTAGAGACCGCCTTTGATGTTCTCTCCGATATGCTTTTAAACGCCCACTTCGATAAAGATGCTCTGAATCGAGAAAGGGGGGTGATTTTAGAGGAAATGAACATGAAGAACGATACCCCCATTCGTGGCATTTGGGATGACTTTGAATCTTTGCTCTTCGGTGACCATCCATTGGGCTGGACGACCTTGGGGCTGCCAGAGGTTATCAAACGCTTACAATCCAAGGATTTCAGCGATTATCGCCAACGCCTGTATACTCCAAAAAACATCGTTTTAATGGTAGTGGGAGGCATTGCCCAAAAAGATGCCAATCGGTTGGCCAAAAAATACTTCCCCTATGAGAAAGGTGGTAAGAAAAATCAGCCAGTCCCCTACTCTTTCAAAAAGCACCACAAAAAACTGAAAGTCATTTATAAAAAAAGTGACCAAGCTCATTTGGTGTTGGGTGTGCCATCATTTCATGGCAAGCATCCCGACCGGTATGTCTTAGCAGTACTTTCCGTTATTTTAGGTGGCGGTATGAGTTCTCGGCTATTTACTAAAATCCGTGAAGAAAACGGGCTGGCCTATAGCGTCTTCTCTACCCGTGTCATCTTCACCGATACAGGATTCATAGCTGCGAAGGCCAGTGTAGACGTCTCTCGCATCGATTTAGCCATTTCACTCGTTCTAGACGAGCTTAGACGCATCTCAAGCGAACCAGTGCCAAATAAAGAGCTCAAAAAGGCCAAGGAATATATTGTTGGCCACAATGCCCTATCGTTAGAGGACTCTGATTCTATCGCCATGCGATATGGTCTTCAAGAACTACTTTATGACGAGATAGAAACTTTTGCAGATCTAAAAAAACATATCAAAGCAGTGACCGCCGAGGATATCCAAAGGGTAGCCAAAACACTTTTCAGAGATGACCGTTTGGCTTTGACAGTGATTGGCCCGTATCGGGATGATAAGAAAATTAAAAAAGTGTTTAAGTTGTAAGCGCTAGACGGCGCTTAACCCGTCCCACCTTTTTAAGTGGGCAAAAAGGTGGAGAAAAACCCACCCCGGTCGTGATTAGTCAAAGCTGATGGGATTAATTCTTCTCTCTGATAAAGCAGCAAACTCTTCCGGTAGCTATGTATATATACATAGAGGAACCGGAATCAAACATGCCTTAATCAGACGTAGAAGAAAATCCTCATCATCTAATGTCTAATCCCTCCAACGGGGATTAGTGATACTAATTAATTTTTGAGGTGAACATGGAGAGAAGTTTAGTTATTATCAAACCAGATGGTATACGTAAGGGATTGGAAAGTGAAATAAAGGAGCGCTTAACGGCAACCGGTTTAAAAATCGTGGCCGAAAAACGGCTAGAAGCGGATATGAACTTAGCGTCTGAACATTATGACGATCTAGGCCAACGCAAAGGCGAAGATGTCAAACGGCGTATGGTTACCTTTATGACCTCAGGTGCTATTGAGGCCATGGTCATAGAAGGCGACAATGCTATCGAGGAAGTCAGACGAATTGTTGGTGCCACTCTTCCCTGTCAGGCCGGCGGAGGGACAATCCGCGGTGATTTAGGGGATCATGGCGAAACCTATGACAGATGCGATGCCGAAGATCGGGCTGTGGAAAATCTAATTCATGCCTCGGATGCTCCAGATACAGCCCAACGAGAGATAAAACTCTGGTTCCCAGAGCTTTCTTAAACCTCCTGCTACACTACAATTTGATCAAAAAATCAACGGCTCAAATTTTGAGCCGTTGAAGTTTGTTAGTTCAGGTTGTTTGGTAAGTATTTCAGGGTGTTGCAACCTTGTTGCAGGGTTGTAATCCCCTTGCAACCTCTTTTATTTTTTGCGCTCCAGGACTTACTTTGTAACCTGCAACACCTTTGTAGGTCGTACTACAACATCTTTTAAAAAAATGTGCAATATTTACACCTGCAAAAATAGATTTTTGTTGACAAAAAGTTAAAAAAATTCAGAAAATAAAAGTGGCAACGGAAAGCCAGATGTCAGCGCTCCTTGAAAACCCGTTTGAGACATATTCATAGCTCTCGTGCCTTGTTCCTTGTTAGGTAGAAATAACTTATCAACTGAAGTTATTATCACCTACCATATGGGGCTAAAAAACGGAAAACGGAATTACTCTGCCCTACTTGGGCCTTTGGGTCCACTGGACCTAAGGCCTTCAACAAGGTGGGACATTCTGACGTGACATCAGAATGAGAGTAAGTCCTCAAAGGAGTGTGCCTGGGGTCCCCCTTCAGGCAAACAACGACGTAGTTCACTTGAGAAGCCGTCAGGCAGATAGATCCAGCTGTTTGGCGCCAGAACGCTTTCTTGGGTGGTGGTTAGCTCGTCAATGACTTACCTCCCACCTTGTCTTTTAATTTGCTTATCCCGTCTTTCCGCCTTTCCATTGAGCCGTACCTTGCCCCGGGTACGGCTTTCTTTTTTCTAGGCATTCCTCCTTAGAGCGACAACAGGTATTGGAACGCCAGAAAGGTCGCTCTTGGGATGCACAGCAGGATGGGGCTGGCCGGTAGCAGGCATTGCCTTGGGCCAGCCCTCTCACCTTGTATGTCCAAAGTCTAGCGTCATTAACCCTGGGGTTACGGCCCAGGAGGGGGAGCCGGAAATCCCACCTCCTATTTTCTAGATTCAACGGCTCCCCTTTTCTTCTCCCTTGTCCTTCTCTTCTCTAGTGAAGCCAAACGTCCACAGCGATTGCTCACAGAGATGAGGTCACTTATTGGTCCCAAAGGACCCACCCCGTGCTCGCACGGGGTGTCTTTTTATGTGGATAACTCCCCTTTTCCACATTGACAAATAAACTTTTTATGGCATAGATATTTAGACAATCGTCTAAATATAGGTTGCAACACCCTTACAACCCTTCGTAAAAAGTACCTTTCATACTAGCAAACAAGGTTGCAACACTCTTGCAACCCACGACAAGAGGGGAGTTATCCACAGTCATCTTCATAGGTGTAGAAATTTAAAAAAATATTACGCCACAAAACCGACCTACAAATCAAATGTAGGTACCTGCAACACTCTTGCAACCTAACCTGCAAGACCGTTACAACCTACCAACATTTGGGTTGCAACATTGTTGCAGGTCTGCAACATTTGAAAACTCGCTACTATATTATATATATAGATATCCCCATTTTTGTATAATCAAAAAATGTAGGCAAAAATATTGAGGGTTGCAACACTCTTGCAGTTAAGGTTATAATGGTCTTGTAAGTACCTACAACACCATGCTAACCCTCGCAACAATTTTAGCCATATTTATCTTTTTTCGTTTATCCACTTAGCAGAGTGTTGCAACCTAAACGTCTTTTTACGCTCTGACAAACGAAATGAAGGTTGCAACACTGTTGCAACCCCCGCATGAAAAAAATTTTATAAAAAATGGAACAAGAAGCTCAAAAAATTGTGGATAACTTCCAAACCAAAAATCAAAATGGGGCCTTTGGTTCAAAGAGCGCTCAGGATCGAAGAGGGGAGTCCAATTCAAATACAACTCACACACTTTCTGAAGTGGCGGACTTTTTGGAAATTAATGAAAGCACACTTAGAAACTGGGAAAGGCGATTCGCCGAGTTTTTGTCTAACTATCGCAACCAGTACAATCATCGGGTTTTTACAGATAAGGATGTCAAAGTTCTAGAGAGAGTCAAAGGTTTGATGGAATCGGGTCTTTTTACCCAAGCTGGCGTAAAACACATGTTGGGGAATCAAGGTGATATCAATCTGAACCAATCCGCCCCCGTCAGGTCTCAACAGGTTAGCGCTCTGGATGAAAGTTACAAAGAAAAGCTACTTCTAGCCCTCAACAGCTTAGGGTCAGAAGTCCATGCTCTGAGACGCGAAATGAGAGACGACCTCAAGGGGTCATTGAAACGCGATCTGGAGCATTTAACTTTACTCCTATTTCCACCTGAAAAACCAGTTGAAAAGCGTCCTTGGTGGCGACTCTGGTAAAACCTGGGGATAGAGGAGAAGTGCTCTTTGGCGAAAAACAGGCGGAGATGTATCGGTAGTGTGCGCAAAGGAGGCACCATATGGGCAGTGCAGAAATCCAAATGGGGGATTGTGGCTGCTGTCATCAATACCGGCATCTCGAGGAGTTGGAAATCCCGGTCGGCGACATTTTGTTGCTAGGGACAGGGACCACTCCTGTGAAAAACGGACACTGTCGGTTAGTGGGGGTTTGCGGTGAATGTCGTGACCTTATCCGACAGGGGTGGATGGTTACTCCAGAGGGGCGCTTCATCAGCCCAAATGGGGTACATTTCACTGATTACAATAAGTCCCGTCAACCAATTTTCCGCCTGTAAGCATAAGATGGCCGCTCCTAAGCAGGAGCGGCCATCAGTCAATTCTTGACAGAAAATCAATGCAGGAGCATATTTTTGATATGTATTGTACTCATATTTGAGTTAGGGAGGGTGTACCATGTGTACATCAGGGAACGGGTCTCATGTCAAAGGGGATGATTACGGACTGAGACCGGCAAAATCTACCGCCGAGCGATGCTCGGTAGCAGGATGCCCAAATGCTTTCTGGGTATCCGGAGTGACAATCAAAGGTGGGGATCGTACAGTGCAACTGTGTATTACACATTTGCGTACCAGGGATCAGCTCTGCTGGGTCAGTGATGGCCCCGACAAACCGAAGCGGTTGGCCGACGGCTACAACTTACAGCCGGATTCGGAAATGTCGGAAGTGGCCGTCACCCCCGCAAAATAGCGGACGGGCATCCCAAACAATATGGGAAAGGGAGTGAGTCACTGGCTCGCTCCCTAGTTTTTTGCTCTAGAATTGCAATATTCATGAAAATGGTCTATATTGCAACCGACATAATTTGTGTACATACTTCTTCTCGAGGTGATTAACATGATAGGTCAACAACCTGAGTCAGGACGGCAGGAGCAAAGATCATTCTGCCAGGTCTGCGGAGTCGATGGCTCCATCAGGGGCCAACAGGTGGCAGGGGTTTACGTCGTAGGCCTCACCTATGAGGTGCAGAATCGTGAGCCCCGCAGTATGGCGCATGTTCCTCCCTTTCAGGAGGAAGTTCGAGCGGATGCATCCTGCATGCTCAAGCTGCGAGCCTGGATTAAGGAGGTCCAGGCAGCCCAGGATGAGAAGATCCGGCGTCTGGTCAGGAGCCACCTGCCGATGCTACTGGTGGTGCGGGATTTCTCCGCCCCCAGCGATGGCAAAAAGTTTACAGTCACTCAGAACCGCGTCATGACGCGGGTCTGCGGACAGGTAAACCCAGTGCCACTTGTCGACCTCTGGAAGGAGCTTGGTGGCAAGTGGGCAAAACAGTGGCGTCAGGAGAAGGACGGCACCATCACCATGACGCCATAGCTCCCCGGAAAATCTCCGGGTGTCATTTGCCCTTTGAAGGGATATAAAGGCCGGGTAACCCCGGCCTTTCACATATAAAAATGCACTCTGGGCTTGACTTTTTATGCATATTCGTATATGATCCGGGCAGTGTTGAACCCCAAATCCATGTGCTCATCTACCCACACCCAAAGGAGGTGAAGAAGATGAAAAGTTTCAAACAGACTCCGGTATCAGCCGTACAGGCCTGGCTCTTTCAGACCTTTAACTGGTATCGCAGACGGTACAGCAAACGTGTCTGTATTGTCTGCTTGAGCCCCGCTACCGCTACGCGTGAACGGGGCAAAGACGGAGAGAACCTCTCTGGGCCGGAGGCGATCCACGTCTTTTATGTATGCGCCGAGATCTGGCGCACAAACCCAGATCCAGTCCGACGGCTCGAGGAGCCGTACGTATGGTCCAAGGAGCAGGCCACCATTGCGGTACGTGCCTGCTCCGAGTGTCGAGGTTGGCTCAATGAGCCCATCTCGAAACGACCCGCTGATGCTAGCCGCCGCCGGGTGGTTCGGGTTGATATCAAGGAGTTGAACCAGCGAGGCGGGAAATTCCTGGTTCAATTCATTGGCCCGACCAACGAGGTGGTCAATCGGCCACCGAGTGAAACCCTGGCCATCCATCTGGTCAGGGAGTTCCTTCCAAGCATGCCCGGCTTGGAGATTAGACGGCGGTTGCTCCTCGGGCCGCAGTCATCTGAACAGAAAACCGAGGAGACCTAAGAATCCTACGAGAGCACTGGAGAAGCAGGCGCCACTACGGTGGCGCCTTTATTTGAGCTATAATTGACGATATGTCCACTCTAACTCCAATCAGAAGAAAAAAACGCGACTGGCGCAAACATTTCAAAGACAGCCCAAATTTCAAACTGAATAAAAATCACCCCCAGCCAACAGTTTTTGTGGCCATGAGCGGGGGAGTGGACTCATCTGTGACGGCTTATCTCCTAAAGCAGCAGGGCTATCAGATAGTCGGGGTCTTTATGAAAAACTGGTCTTTTCCAGAAATCCCCCTAAAACACTGCCAGCTGCTGAAGGATTATCAAGATATGGTGAAGGTTTGTCGATTTTTAAAAGTGCCTTATCTGGTTTTTAATTTTGAAAAAGAATATAAAAAACGAGTCATGGAGCGATTTTTTGCAGAATACAAAACCGACCGCACCCCTAACCCGGATATTTTGTGCAACACAGAGATAAAGTTTGATCTTTTTTTGAAAAAAGCTTTGGCAATGGGTGCCGATTTAATGGCCACCGGACACCATATTCGTGTGCGTAAGGATAAAACTAAATACCACTTGCTCAAAGGCAAAGACCCGATCAAAGATCAGACCTATTTTGTTTATAATTTAACCCAAAACCAGCTCTCCAAGTGTCTTTTCCCAATCGGTGAATACAAAAAAAGTCAGATTCGTGAGATTGCGCAAGCTGCCGGCTTGCCCACGGCCAGCAAAAGAGACAGCCAGGGGATTTGTTTTATTGGAAATATCGATGTTAAAAGCTTCTTAAAAACCCGTCTGCCAGAAAAGACAGGGGAGATTATTGATCTGGACGGCAAAATCTTGGGCCATCATGAGGGCGCTTGGTTTTACACGGTAGGTCAAAGGCGAGTGGCCGGATTGGCCGGTCAGGTACGGCCACTGTATGTGGTGGATACAGATGTGAAGAAAAATCTAGTTATAGTCGGGCCAGACAAGGCCACCTACCGCCGTGGGGTTGTCTTAGAGAAATTCCATCTAATCGATAAAACCTACTCCATGCCCACCAAGCTCAAAGCCAAGCCCCGCTACGGGCCAGAGCTATACATTGGTGAGCTGCATCAAGCCAATCGCCACTGGCAGTTTATTTTTAATCGGCCACAACGTGCCCTAACCCCTGGCCAGTCATTAGTTATCTACGATCGCGATATCTGTTTAGGTGGGGGAGTGATAAAATCTGTAATATATTAGCTCTTTTTTCGGATACACTAGGATTATGTCTTTATCGGTTTCCAAGCTAAATCAACTGGCGGAACAAGCCCAGTCCGGTAATACGGATGCCTTTGGACAAATTTTTGACCTGTTGTCGGACAACATTTACAAATTTCTGGCCTTTCGGGTAAAAGATCCAGAGATAGCCAAGGATCTTACCAGCCAAACCTTTTTAGAGGCCTGGCAGAGCTTAAAGCGCTATAACGCTAATCGTAGCTTCAAAACCTGGATTTTTTCTATCGCCAGATACAAATTGATTGATCACTATCGCAGTTTTAAGCCCCAGGTATCGCTCGACGCTGTAACAGATATACCGGATGATACGGACATAGGGGTAGAAACGGCTAACGCCCTAGAGAGCTACGCGATCATTGACGCACTCAACCATTTGCCGGAAATGTATCAAACGGTTCTCAAGCTCAAGCTCATAGAGCAGCTGGAGTATAGCGAAATTTCCGACATCACTGGCAAAACCGAGAATAATCTTAGGGTTATTTTTAAACGGGGACTAGATCATTTAAGAGAGACATTATTAGATGAGCAATAAACGATTTACAGATGTTGAACTAATCAAAAGGCTGGAGCGCGCCGGTCAGGTTTTTCGTTTAGACGAATCCGATAAAGGCGCAATCAAAGCTGAACTGATGACTGTAATAAAATCCACACCCACACGGACTTATCACCAGGGTCGTGTAAATATATTCAACCACAGGAGATTAACTATGCCGATAATTCCAATGATTCTAGCGCTAGTCATCGCTTTGGGTGGTAGTACCGCTGCTCTAGCAGATGCTGCCAAACCTGGCGATATGCTCTATCCGATTGACCAGTTGGTCGAGCAACTCCAGGAGAAATTAACCTTCTCTGAACAGGCCAAAGCCGGGCTATTTGCTCTATTTAGCGAAGAAAGGGCCGACGAACTAGGTGCACTCTTAGCGTTAGACGCCGATCAGCTATCTGAAAAAATGCGGGAAAACTGGGAGGCACACAAAGAGCATGCTATCGAGAGATTGGCTATTAGCATCGAAAAAGCTGAAGCGATTCGAGATTACTTTGAGGCCAAGCTTAGCGAAACTACGGACGAGGCCACTCTGAAGGTCTATCAGATGGTTATTGATAGAATGGACGAGATCATCACTCGTCGGGAGTTAAAAGTCGATGACATCGACAAACATTTTCCGCCAACTCCGCCGGCTCAGTCACAGGAAGTCAGAAACCAGATCCGTACATTTATGACGAATAATGTCGAGCTTTTCCAGCAGGTTCAGCAAGAGGTGGAGAGCCAGTTCGGAGTCACGGTGCCTGCTATTGCCCCCAATCCCTATCCGATAAAACCAGAGTTCGACGAACAGATCCCCGATGCTTGGCGTCAACTGGAGCAAGAAATGGCTCGGCAGCGCGAAGAGATCGCCAAGCAGATCAGAGCCAAGTTCGAAAACGGTGAAGTCGAGTGGAAGCAGGAGGAAAAATATCCCACTCCACAACCGATGACCACGACCGTGACAGCACCTACCAACTAAGCGCTACCGGGGTCAGTCAAGAACCATTCTGCTTCAAATTTAGTCGTTCAATCAGAAAGGCGCTCCCACGGGGCGCTTTTCTTTGAGCCAGGGGTTGCAAAAATCTCATATACTGGGTATAATTCTAAGCATTGAAGACATTCAGGGAGCTCTTTTTGTGGATAAAGTCACAAGCTGATATTAAGCTCCCAGACACACTTTTTGCCTATTTGTGTAACAAAAAATGGGTCTATATCGTTGTAAGAAGTACATAGCCGTATGGCTACTTCGCAGCTTAATTTACAAGCTAAGTCAAAATCTTCGGAAACCAACTTAGTCCTCGCATCCCAATCGGGCGATGAGCGCGCCTTTGGGCAGCTCTATGAGGTCTGGGCGGGGAAAGTTTACCGGTTTGTTTACATCAAGGTCAAATCGGTACCAGTAGCCGAAGATCTAACTTCTGAAATATTCTTAAAAGCTTGGCAAAAAATTCATCAGTTCAAGCCGAAAGAAGGGGCTAAGTTTTCATCTTGGCTCTATGCCATTGCTCGCAACGCCGTAGTGGACTACTACCGCGTGAGTAGCCGGCGAGAAATCTCTTTCGAAGATCTGCCTGAAATGGCGGACTTGGAAGGGGAGGAGCCGTACACAGAGGCGAGTGAACTGGAGGCCGTGCTGGACAAAATGCCAGCCGAGTATGCCAAGGTGCTGCGCTTGCGTTTCGCGGAAGAGATCCCGATTGCGCGTGTAGCTCAGATTATGAAGAAAAAAGAGGCCAACGTTCGAGCGCTCACACATCGGGCCCTGAAGCGTTTGGCCGAAGAACTCAAAAACAAATAAATTAGGAACTTAAGGATTCTTGGGGATCTTTGGGTCATATGGGGAAAATAAAACATTACATCCCTAAATTTTTATATGAATATGACTCACACTATAAACCTCAAGAAATTTTTGTTGAACGTTGGCATCACTAGTGGTCTGGCGATAATCGCTCTGTTCATGGGGGCTACGAAAGTTGACGCGGCCACCTTTGTTGGCAATATCACGTTGGGTTGGGGCCAGGCGGCTGTAGTGACCGAGACGAATGGCTTGTTGCTTATTGATGAAGGTCTCACTGTAGACCAGGCACTAGATAAGTTGGGACAGGGGGTTCGATTAGAAGGAATTCTTACTGACACCGATCATCTAATTCGCATTTCGAGTATAGTTAGTACTGTCGCAGAAACAGTTCTCTACACCAACAACGCCCTGTCAATGCCTATTGAAAATACTGCTGATAGGATTATGGGTCTGCTTACCCAAAACATTTATACCCCAGACCAGGTCACGTTATCTTTCGTTACCCCAGAAGTTTACGCTGGGTCAAAAAATTATCTTAGAGTATCACTGACGGATTTAGGAGGACGAAACATGCAGCCATACATCGAACAAAAAGCAACAGTCGAGGGGTTGGTGAGACCCACTAAGGATGGGACGTGGGAATGTGTAGTCAGTCGCATATGGGTTAATGAAACCGAAATCTAATGTCGAAACAACCGTTTGATCAGCTGGAACAAACCTTAAGCATTTTGGGCAAAGATGCTTATATGTCGTCTGTCCAAAAGCAGGCCATTCGTGACAAGGTTTTCAAAAAGATTGGCCAGCTAGATTTGATTGATTCAATGCAAACCAAGACCGAATCAATGGACTTGATTATGCCTTTGAAGAAGCTGCAGGACATCTTCCGCCCACGTCGGGTTATGCTTTCCCTGCCAGCCACTCTAGGGCTAGTGGCAACTGTTTTCATCGCCACCTTTACTACTGGTGCGATTGCGCGTACAGCTGAGCCGGGCGATCCGCTCTTTGGTGTGAGAAAGGCACTGGAAACCGTACAGGTAGCGCTGGTTTCAGATCCAGCCCAGAAGGCGGCCTTGAAACTGTCTATCGCCAATGAACGCGTCCAGGGCTTGGAGAATGTAGATCCAGCCAAACTCGAAGCTGTTTTAAATGAATCTAAAAAAGCTCTGGCCTCAGCCCAAACCTCCGTAGCCGCTTTGAAAGATGCGGATGGAGCAGCATCAATCGAGCTTTTGAATAAATTGAAAGAGCTGGTAACCAACCAGCAGAGCATTGTCAGCACTATTATCAAGGAAAATGTTGATAATGAAGAGATCAAGAAATCTGTTGTAGCCGTTCGGGACGAGCTAGACAAGATTTTGCCAGAAGACATCAGAAAGCCAGCTGAAGAAGAGCCGGCAGAGCCCGTGGCGCAAACTATTTTCTATGGCTCAATAGTCACTGCTTATGGCCAACCGGCACTGAATTCGGGGGGAGTAATTTATTTGCTACGCGGAGCAGAGGCCATTGATATCAACAAATACATTGGCCAACCAGAAAAAGTGCGAGTCGATGGTCGGATCATAGAAAACCCGACTGCCACCATGCAGTGGGGGATAGCTGTGCGTGAGATTACCGTCGCCAGCAAATTAATTTTCGAAAATCAGGATTATATTGCTAACGATTCACCTCGGGTCGAGGACAGCCAAAATTAGCTGTGTCAGGCGAATTGAACCTAAACTCCAAAATCAACAGAATTCAATTATTAATCAAGGATAAATAATTACATGAGTAATTCCGTAATGAAAAGAACTTCTCAAGCTCTGGCTTGGGTCATGACAGTGGCGATGGCAGTTGCCTTTGCTGCTCCTACCCAAGTAATGGCTTTTGAGTCTCGTGGTAACACTTCCAGTGCCAAGTGGGTTGCACAAACCCCAGGTGCTGCTAGTGGTGGTGCCACGGTAATCAACGCGGCCGGTGGAGACATTTTGAACTTTTCTTTGACTGTTCAAAACACTTCCCGGACTGACGTTTTCTACAGCGCTGATGCTTTGCTCGATGAAGTCGCTCCTTATGTGGGCGCTCATGAGCTGAGGATTGGTGCAACCGATGATACTGTCTATGACAATATCTTCGACTTCACATACGGTGGCCCGTTTGTGAACAACAACCGATTTGCCACTTTCCAAAGTGGTGACGCGGTTTATCCTGGCCAAAACTTGACCTTCAATTGGGCGCTCAAGGTGAAGGCCGGCATTGCCGACGGAACCTACCGCTATCGCGTAGGTATGGTTCAGGAATATGACGCTTGGCTTGGTGACAAACCAGGTCCAGGTGCAGGGGGCCCAAACAACAACTTGGGTGGCCGTAGCGGTGGTACCATTTTCTGGGACATCGTTGTCGGTAGTGGTTCTTCCACTCCAGCCACTGGCGGACTTTCCGTCAGCATGGCTTCCGGTACTCCAGTTGCTGGCCAAATTGCCAACAACGCTAACACCAACTTCACTAAGGTCACCTTAACTCCGGCCTCCGGAGCTACGGTAAGCGTTACCTCTCTTTACGTGACTCGCTCCGGTCTTTCGACCGACTCTGCGGTTCAGAACGTAAAATTGATTCGCGCATCCGACGGTGTCCAGGTTGGTAATACTGCGGGTGGCTTTAATGCCAATCACAAGGCGCAGATTTTCTTCTCGCCTGCAATGTCAATTTCTAGCCCGACCGATTTCTACTTGAGAGCTGGTATTGTTTCAAGTACAGTTACAGCTCCAGCTGGAAACACTGTGGCCTTAGGTATTGCTGCGAACTCTGACATTATGAGCAATGCCACATCTGTGAGCGGCGCTCCAGTTGTCGGTAACCAGATGACCATTGTCAACATCACTGTTGGTACTATCACTCTTGCCCAGTACGGTGCAGTAGCTGATAGCACTCCTGATGCTGGTGACACGGATGTTACCCTCAATACGTTCCAGCTCACAGCTGGTTCTACCGAGGACATGATTGTTGAACAAATCACTGTTATGAAAGCCGGTACTGCTAACAGCACCGACACCAATAACATTGAGTTGGTCAACGACTCTACTGGTATTTCAGTAGCCACTGTGGCTTCATGGAATTCCGAGAACAAAGCTGTCTTCAACTTCAGCCCAGCTTTGACCATTGGTAAGGGTAACACTGTTCGATTCACTGTTCGAATCGACATTGTATCCGGCTCTGGTCTGACTGTGAACGCCGACATTGTAGACGGTTCCGATGGATTGATCGTGGCTAAAGGTGCTTTGTATGGTTACTACATCAACCCAACTGTTTCTGGTTCATGGGCCGGTACTCCAACCGCTTCCCAAACTATCAACAGCGGTGCTTTAGTAATCAGCAAGGCCTCTTCCACTGCTCCAACCGGCAGCATCGCTATTGCTGACAACCAGAATCTTGGTACTTGGACTTTTGAAGCCCGAGGCGAAGACATTTTGGTTACAGCTCTCTATGGCGACCTTGTTATTGGTCAGATTGCTGGTACACCAGATGCCTCTGACGTTACCAACGCTCGTCTCTACGACGAGGCAGGTAACATTGTCCTTGGCCCAATCGATGGTGATACCACTGATGCTGGTACTGGTGATGGTGAGCTTGACTTTACTTCCAGCTTTATCATCCCAGTTGGTATCCACAACTACACCCTGAAGGTGAGAATCGGTACCGACTTTGCCGGCACTGACACCATCTACGCCAGAATTTTGGCCAATGGTGACATTACTGCGCGGACTATTCGTACAAATACCGCTTTGGCTGCTGGCACCACCATCATCGGTGCTGCTGCCACCTTGAATACCATGACCGTAAAAGCTGTGGCTTTGACCGCTACTACTCTCCTGACTCCGCCACAACAAAGTATTGCTGTGGGTATTCAAGACCACATCTTTATGACAGGTGTGTTCAGCGCCTCCGGTTCCGGTGAGGATGTCCGTATTACCGGTGCTCCATTCCAGGTGACTACAACTAACCAGGCTGACCTAGATGCTTTGGTGAACATGGAAGTATGGGCCGACCTAACAGCTGCTAACAGCTCACGTGGTGACAAGTACGAAACCAAGATTACCAACACCGAGCAACCAGCCGGCACAGCCGCTGCCGCTGCTACCGTTGACTACTCTTGGACATTCACTACTCCGTTGACAGTACCAAAAGATGGCTCCATTGAGATCGCCTTTATCGGTGACATCATCGGTGGCATCTTTACTGTAGCTGGCAGCAACGACACCTTCTACGTCGAGTTCGACGAAGATGGTTCGCCAACTGTCACAGCTGCCGGTGTTGATACTGGCACCGACCCAGCTTGTACTCCGGCCACTGTTACCTCCAAGACTCGCACTATCGAGCCAGCTGGTGCCGTGACCATTACAGTTGATTCTAGCAGCCCACAATCTGACATTGTGGTCGGTGGCTCTACTGGCAGAACTATTGCGGTTTACCGCGCAGTTACTACCAGCGTCGAAGCTGTTGAGCTTGACCGATTTAAGGTAACCAACGGTTCTACCGGCGATGAGAATACTGGTACCTGGTATCTCTACTCCAACCGAGACGCTTCCGGCAACCTAGTTACTCCATTCGTAGTAGCTACTGCTGCCAATGGCGCGACCATGACGTTCAATGTCCCAGATAACACGACCAAGATCCCAGCCGATTCAGTTGCCCTGTTGACTGTTAAGACAGACATCCTGCCAGTTGACGGCACTACTGTCCAAAACGGTGATACAGTCGATACCAACATTGCTGACTTAACCAACGAGGCGGGTGACGGTGTTACACTAGACACTGACATCGACTTTACTGGTAAAGCGTCTGGAAGCACTGTCCCAGGCACTGGTACTGATGCCATTACCAACGCCGACCACGAGCTCTACAAGTCCCGTCCATACGTCAGCTTCGCGGCCGACACGCCATCTGGCCCGTTGACCCCGACTGCTGCTGGTTCTGTGACTGGCTTGATCGCTAAGATCAACATCACGGCGGATGCCGCCTTTGACATCGCCTTCACTAACGACGACGCTTCTCATGATGCTACTGACTCCAGTATCGTCATCAGCTTGAACGTTGTGGTGAACGATGACGGTGTTGACTCCGGTGGTTACTCGTTCGTGGACTTGTCAACCGCTACAGTTGTTGACTCTGCGACTACTGACCTAGAGGCAGGTGCGGATGAAATCTGCGATTTCTCCACTGCCGACATGTTCATAGGTGCAGGTTTGACCAAGACCTTAGCTGTCTACGCCGATACCCAGGCCTTTGAGGACACTGGTGACTCGTTGCAGGTATGGTTGAGTGATGCTGCTGATGGTAACTTCCAATTTGGAACCACTATCACCGCTGACTCTGCCGCTAACGGTTACAATGTAGGTACTATCGTCCTGCGTGGCGACAAGTTCGGTGGCACCTTGGTCAAGGCCTAAAAAACCTTTACCAAGCTGATATTCAAGGGTTAGCACTGTGCCCTCCACCAAAAAGTGCACCCCGCCATCCTCCTTGCTTGGAGATGGCGGGGCCCCCTCGGGGGCTTAGAGTTCATTCAAGGAGAACACTAAGATTTAAATACTTGTAAATACTTGCATAAAAAATAATTTTTTTTGTGGTATAATGAGCAAGTTATTATTACTAATTAATAGGTTTGAGGGGTCTATGTTTAAAAGATACTTTCGTTCGTTAATCAACTGGGTCATAGTAGTGGGACTGGTTGGTTACTCATTCTCTGGTTTCAGCCAGATTACTTACGCCACTACGAATGCGGACGGGTATACCAAAACCGATATCGCCACTAACGCCGCAGTGCATCGTGGCACGGCTCTAACGGTTTTGAGCATTGAGCTGTTGGATTCAACCGTTAGCTTGACTGACACCTTGGTGGATGCCGACGGTGTTTTCGGTGTGACGTTCAACAATACTGTAATCGCACCTACCGTGGGGGATGCGAACCCTCTGACGGCATTTGATACCAATGACAACATTTTTTGGTACGACGCCAACAGTAATGACACCTACGATGCCGGTGAGCTTATCTGGCTGGAAATGGGTGGCGCTGATGATGGTGACTATGATCCAGTGACGGATGGTGATTTGGGCATTGTTGGCACGGCCGTCTCGGCCGTAGTTGCGGACAGCGCTGATACCGTCGAGCTGGACTCACTGGCTGCTAGTGGTCTGATTCACTACCACGACCAAAATGCAAATACTAGTTGGGACAATCTTGAGGACTTGGTTGTCGACTCCAATGATAACAATGCTTACAACAGTGGTGTTGATCCGGCTCCTATCGATGGCGATGGTGTTTCATCTGTAGCTGATACTACTGCCGGTTCGGCCAGTGGCACTTCCGGCACCTCCGCTTTGACCAGCTTTGTTACGGGCGACAACATTTTCATTTACGATGCGGCTGGCAATGGTACGTGGGACAGTGGCGCTGACCTAATCTGGATAGAAAAAGGTGGTGGCGATGATGGCGACTTTGACCCAGCGACAGATGGAGACATTGCGATAGCTGGCACCAATACAGCAGCCACTATTTCTGACGGTGTTAATACTAATGAATTAACCGCTACAACTCCTAACAGTGGTGTGTGGGCTTATTATGATGAAACTGCTGGTGGTGGTTTCTCCGCCGGCACTGATGAAATCTATCGTGAAATCACCGCTCCGGATGCTGGCTACACTACTGGTCGCATTCTGGATGGTGACCAGTTGACTGCTTTTACAGTCAACAACACTGCCGGTACTATGGTGCAGGCAGGTTCTGGCGTACAAGACATTCTCTACATGATTGCTTATATTGACGCTGATGGCGACCAAGCTCTGGACGCCTCTGTGGATACATCACTC
Organism: Patescibacteria group bacterium; assembly: GCA_028717565.1. Taxonomy (GTDB): domain Bacteria; phylum Patescibacteriota; class Kazan-3B-28; order Kazan-3B-28; family Kazan-3B-28; genus JAQUNP01. The sequence continues at coordinate 213,895 of JAQUNP010000001.1, read as the reverse complement.
GGCACAGCTACGCGTGTTGGTGACAAGGCCTGGTCTTGGAGTGGTCTATCCGCTACCATTAACCAGATTGAGCCTAGAAATCAACTTTTCGTAGTGGCGCAGTTATCACAAACGGCTGTTGATGGCCGGACAGCCCACTTCGAATTAGACGATGGTCCGCTTGGTGCTGGCGGTGATGTTAACAGCAATGGTGAGTTCGATGCAGGGGACTTGGGAGTTTACTTCGCTTCTGCTAATGACGGTCCTGTTGATTCCGCGCTGACTAATGCCAATGTCCAAACTATAAAGGTCTATTCCGATCCAAGTACTAGTAACCCCGCTGCTCCGACCAATGTCACGGTTGGCGGCGCAACTAACACTTCACTGACACTTTCCTGGACTGCGCCAACCAATGTGAGTATGTTTAGGATCTTCCGTTCGACTACTACAGAAAATTCCGGCAAGGAGATTGCCGTAGTTAATGCCACCAATTATGTTGATACTGGTTTAACACTAGGGACAACCTACTACTACATTGTCCAATCGATTGGTAACAACGGCATGTATTCTTTGAACCCGGTTCAGGTATCTGGCACAACAGCAGGTGGCACAGCGACCCCTAGTACGACGCCGGACACTTCCACGCCAACCACCACGCCAGATGATTCGACTGGTACGCCAGCCGTTGTGATTCCAGTTAATCCTCCAGCCACTCCAATTAATGCCAAAGATTATTCTTATGGAGCTCAATGGATGGGACAAACTGGCGTGGTATCAGCCGACGGGTATGCTCATGAGGTAAGCGGAGCCCCAGGAGAGGTGTTGGATCTAGAATTAACGCTTAAGAATGTGGGCAGCAGTCCATGGCTCACCAATTTAGCTGATGGTGCCAACTGGATAAAGCTAGGCACTTGGAGACCACAGGATGGCGTCTCGCCACTTTATCACAGCTCTTGGTTGTCGGAAAATCGAGTGGCTTATGCCAATGTTCAGGTCGACCCGAATGGTCAATATGTCTTCAGATTCAAGATCCAGATTCCATCTAGCGCTACAGTCGGTTCTTATTACGACTTCTATGTTCGTCCAGTAGCCGAGTGGGTCAAGTGGTTTGGCCCAGACGGTATCTTCTGGAGAGTCAAGGTTGCTTAAGGATTCTTAAATTAACTTTTAACTTCACTAGTGAGGGGAGACACATTGTCCCCCCTCACTGTGGTTAAGGGAGAGTTCATGAAAAGAAATCAATTTGTTCAAACTGCTTTAGGCAAATTTATTATTGCCACCGGAGTGATCCTGGCCGTCGTTGTCATTGTTGTGGGATTCCAGCTTTATAATGCTACGCTGAAATTTACTGCAATTGCCAAAATCCCGCCAGCTACAGAGTATAATTTATCCGACCCCATTAATCAGGCGGCCTATACACGTCTACAGGCGGCTTATGAAACATTGGATGGGTTCAAGGGCGGCAATCTCTACGAGTTACCCGTTATAGATCCTGGTATCGCCAGAGCTAACGCCTACAAAGATTTGGGTGACACTGGTCGAGCTATTTTGTCATACCAGTGGCTCAACAAATATCGTCCAGGGGGTTTGCAGGGATTTAACAATTTAGCCAACCTTTATGTCAGTATCGGGGACTATCAAAAGGCCGAAAGCAATTACCTGATTGCCATACAAAACTCCAAGGGTATGCACACAGAGCCCTACGAGGGCCTTTACAACCTGTATAGCGGCTACCTCAAGGACAAATTACCCAAGATAGAGAACATTTTACTGACCGCAATTCAGCAAGATCCTACGCAAACCCGGTCTAGCTACCGAATGATGTTGGCCCAGTACTACACTTCTGTCGGACGGACCGGTGATGCCAGAACGCAGTACGAAGCCATTTTGAAATATGACCCTAGCAATGTTAATGTAAAAACGCTGATCAATGAATTAGGAGGCAAATAATGCGCTTTCACCTGAAATCCAAAAAACTTTGGTGGGGAATAGGCGCTGTCATTGTGGCAGCAGCAGTTCTGTCCTGGCAGGGGATATCTCACCAATCCAACGCTCTAGAGCATGCAAAAGCACTCTACCAAGCAGGTAATGTGCAGGAGGCCAGCAAAGTTTATGCCAAGCTCCTAGAGGGCTCTGGAGGCCTGATTACCGCTGAGGTCTGGAATAACTACGGCAATACCTTGCGGGATCAAAACAAGCTAGAGGAGGCCCTAGAGGCCTATCAAAAGGCGATTAAAATAGATGGTCAATACGAGCTGGCTTACAGAAACTTAACCTACACTGCTATTGATCTTGCCGAGGATACAAATAACCCAGACCAAATCGCCGATGCGATCGATATACTAGAGGCAGCGTATCACAAGCGGCCTCAATCCGTTATTCTAGTCGAAAACCTTATCACACTTTATAGCAAACAAGGCAATACCGGTAAAGTTAGTGAGCTAAAAGCCCTGCGCGAGCAGTTGTTAGCAGAATAAAAAACTACCCTACACGCAATTAAGTAGGGGATAAATAAAAAAGACCGGGCTACTGGTGAGCCCTAATAAAATATATGACTCCGTAGCCCGGACAATGAACATATTGCTGTCCGTCTTGCCGTGCCGTGGATCACTCTTGGGGAGACAAATTACTTTCTCTACCCGACAGTGACCCAAGGCCTCGTTTTCCACCTAAGGAACGCCCTAAGTTTTATTTTTGTTGTTAAAAATACAAGACAGAATCAACAACATTTTGACTATAGCACGATTTTGCTAATAAGTCAACTATTTTTTTTGGACGCCTTCAAGTAAAATAATTTTATGTGGAGACAAAGCATCGTGCCTTTTTTAAAGAAGTTTTGGCCATTGATGGTGGGGGCAGCTCTCCTCATTTTAATCGGGGCCTGGTACAGATTTATCGGTCCTGGAGAGTTTAATTCGCGCTCACTCAAGGCCTATAACACAGTTTGGGCATCAGTGATAGAGCTCAAAAGAAATCCAGACAATTTCGATGCAGCCATGCAAGCGGGCTTAGGGTATTACAACCTCTCGCGCTTAAATCAAGCTGAAGAGTATTATCAAAAGGCCTTAGCACTGAACCCCAACTCGGCTTTGGCTTGGAACAATCTTGGTAATACCTACCGAGAGATGCTGCGTTTAGAAGAAGCCGAAAGTGCCTACAAAAAATCTATCGAAATAGCTCCCAGCGCACCAACCTCCTATTTAAATTTAGTTAATCTTTATACCATTTGGCCAGTTGAGGACGTTGACCGACGACCACATATCCCCGCACTTCTGTTACAGGCCGTCGATGCTACCAATCGAGATGTTTTAATTGTGCGGGCCATGATTAACTATTACGATGGCATTGGCGATACAGCTACTGCTGATAAGTACCGGCAAGAATTGGAGGGGAGAACTGAGGAAGACGCTGATCCGCCCAAACCAGCTTAAATTTTTTCACCAAAATCAACGGCTCACATTTTGAGCCGTTGATTATTTCACTTCTGGCGGGAGTGACCCTCCTGCGTTCAATCTCATCACAAACAGAGCATTTGCCTCTTGTGATTTAGATTTCACTTCGAACGGGCAGGCGGGACTTCGTGTCTCGTCCTTTTGGTGTCTATGCACAACAAAACAGAAGCCATGCGACTTCAGTTTCGTTGTGGCGGGAGTGACGGGACTCGAACCCGCGACCTTCCGCGTGACAGGCGGACGCTCTAACCAGCTGAGCTACACCCCCGTAGGGCTATGGGGATGGAGTTATTTTAATACATCCAGCCAAACAATTCCAGTATCTTGGGTATCTTTTTGCAACCTAAATTTTACCGGCCCGTCTACCCCAACTAGAATCTGATAAGAGCTGTCATCGGGTTGATATAGGCGTATCTCGTTGAGGTTATCTAGGTTGATGGGTTGTGTTTCGTCACCTACAAAAACATAATTGTCGCCATCTCGAATACTAGTATCTGATAAATCAATTACCACGCAATACGGACCCAGCTCGGCGATGTCATCCAACTCGGTAACCAAGTCGGTCAGCTCATCCGTGGGTTTTTGTTGGGCTTCAACATACGGTGTGTTGATCTCGTCTCCCAATGGGCTGACCCGGTTCATGGTAGTGGACAAAGCTATCCGCCAAAAATCATCCTGATTGTCATAGTTGATGCCAGTCAATAAATGAAATCCCCCCAATGCCCCCAAAGTTTTTGGTTGCTCACTAAAATCTCCTGTATGGTCGGTGCGCAAACTAGTGGTTAAAGCATAAGCTGCGACAAAGATCGCTAGCAGAGCCACAATCCCAATTATTCTGAAAACAAATTTTACACTTCCCATCATCTATTTTTCCTTGGTTAGTTGAATGATTTCTTCTTTAATATAAACCGGGTTAGGAACATAGTCCAAGGTTAGTTCGCCAACCGTAGTTTGGACTATCACGGTTCCAAAGTTGAAAAAAGTGGCAAACATGCCTTTAGTCGAATGGGTCAAATTTTGAATTTTGTTTAACTCGGTCTCAAACACGGTACGATTAAAGACACCTCGTTGGTCAATTTTCACTATCCGCTGGTCGGTAACTACAAATTTATCTTGCAGCCAGTTGTTATAGGCATAAAAAATATAACCCACCCAAAACAAAATCCATAAGTAATAAATGGCTGCGCTTAGGGCGTAGTTAAAGATAAAAAAGGCCACTCCCAAAATGACTGGTAAAAAGAAGGATAGCAAAATTATCAGCAGGGCTTTCAACATGGGAGCCACAGCTATATACCAGTGCTTATAAATCACCATGACAATTTCCTCATTGTCACGTTGCCCAGGAAAGATAGGTTTGGTAGTTTGGTCTTGAGACATATAATGTAGAGTATATGAGCAACCGAAACAAACGAATCAGCCGCACGATCATCTTGGTAGTGGCAATTATTCTCGCCATTAGCCTAATATTACCTTATACTGTTTCATTGTTCTATTAGGAAGTGTGCCGATGTAGCTCAATGGATAGAGCAGTCCCGTCCTAAGGGAAAGGTTGGGGGTTCGACTCCCTCCATCGGCACCATGGCGGGCCGTAGCGCAGGGGTAGCGCGCATCGTTCGGGACGATGAGGTCGCTGGTTCAAATCCAGTCGGCCCGACCAATTCAAACCAGAGACGCTCATGAGGTCGTTCCGGTCTAACCGGAATCGGCCCGACCAATTCAAACCAGAGACGCTCATGAGGTCGTTCCGGTCTAACCGGAATCGGCCCGACCAATTCAAACCAGAGACGCTCATGAGGTCGTTCCGGTCTAACCGGAATCGGCCCGACTGACACAAAGATACCCTTGACAAGAGGCATCTTAAGGTTTAGGATGGCACTAACCCTTGTGAACCAAGGAGGTGCCAACGTGAGCATCCTGAACCTTTTTCGGAATCTGTGGACAATAGTCAGCAGTGCCGTTTACCGCTTACCTTTTATCAATTATCGACCTCACCGTCGTGATAAGACGTCAGAGGTAAATGTACTGACTTCCGTCCAGATGGTCATGTGCCGTCTGGAGTGCGCTATGGCGACTACGATTAAGGACTATGGCCTCACCCCGCTGATTTTTCAGCCGGTACTGGTTTTAATTAACCGGGACGTGGTCAAATACCACATCTCTGATACTAAGCGGATGTGGGAAGCAGTCCAATATCGTCTCAAGCGAGCTGGTCTCAAGCCGTTGGTTATCCGACGGCTCAATGAACTGGTGCCTGAACTTCAACTCCCGACTTCATCGAGCGATGACGACCAGGAGGACGGGCGAAGATCGCACGTGAGTCAACTGGCTCGAAGTTCAATCTCGGCATCATGACTATGTCCCAGATTTCAACAAAGCCGCCCAGTTCGGGCGGCTTAGTTTGTAGTTGATTTAGCTTTTTTACGTCTGGTTTTATACAGGGTTTTCAGGCCCCTAGCCGAGACCTTGATCTGCTTTTTACGGCCCTTCTCATCCACCAAAGTGTGTTTTACGAGATTGGGAAACCACGACCGCTTGGTCCGCCTTTTTGAGTGGCTGACGTTGTGGCCGAATGACCGCTTTTTACCTGTAACATTACATACTCTAGACATAGTGGTTCGCTTCTAATAACCTTGAATAAGATATCAAAAAGCAGTTATTTTGCCAATATTTTTATGCTCCTGGGGATTTTTCAACAATTCGACATCTTCATTTTCTTTGTGGTCGCCTTGGTCGTCGCTATTACGGTTCATGAATTTGCCCATGCCTGGATGGCTACAATGCTGGGAGATCCAACGGCTCGAGCCGGAGGGCGTCTAACGCTAAATCCGCTAGCACACCTCGACCCCATGGGGACTATCTTGCTGTTTCTGGTGGGTTTCGGATGGGGGAGGCCAGTACCCTATAACCCTAACTTTGTTCGCTATGGTCGTTGGGGAGAGCTCTGGATCGCTTTGGCTGGACCACTGGCCAACATCCTCACCGCATTTTTGTTAGCCCTACCTGGTCGTATTTTCTTACTCACCAATCAGACCCTGCCAGATGGCAAGATCTACGTATTTTTGGCGGTAGTAGTGACGCTAAATATTTTTTTGGCTGCATTTAACTTGATTCCCATTCCGCCACTGGATGGTTCAAAAATTTTATATTTAATTTTAAGTAGTTTTGGGGTTGGCACCTACACGATCATACGTTTAGAACAAATGGGTCCGATGCTGCTTCTACTCTTGATTTTTGCTGATCGGCTGATTGGGACAAACATTATTTTCACGCTTCTAGAACCGCTAATTGCAATAATGCAATGGTTTGTTGGCTCTAGCACAATCCCGTTTTGATTTTTGTCCACACATCCAAAAATTGACACATAAAAACGTTGGTATAATTAAGTTAGCACCATTAATTTGCCGTTATCATTTGGCTCTACAATGTTTTAATGGGACTTCATATTTTCTATCCTTGGGGGGATAGATTGCGAAGACCCACCTGGGTTTCCGGGACACAGATGATGCGGCAAAGTAGTGGTGTTTTAACATATGAGGGAAAACCGAGGGGTATATTCCTCCCTCATCCGAGCCATCAGCACAAGCTGACCCAAAAGGTCAGGCGGCTCTGCTTCTATCTCTACTCTTTGAGCATTCATTCGTCGGATGCGTTGACTGGGGTATATTAGAAATGTATTCTATCAGATGTTTGCGCCGACGTAGCTCAGGGGTAGAGCAGCACTTTCGTAAAGTGAAGGTCGTGGGTTCAAATCCCACCGTCGGCTCCACGTCGGGCCGTGGCGCAGGGGTAGCGCGCACGCATGGGGTGCGTGAGGTCGCTGGTTCAAATCCAGTCGGCCCGACCAAAATATTTTTATCAACTTATGAAAACTATTAAGTTATATACCGATGGGGGAGCTCGGGGCAACCCAGGGCCAGCCGCGACAGGCGTAGTTATTACCAATGAAGTCGGTGAGATTTTGAAAACCGCCACAAAATTTCTAGGCACGGCTACAAACAACCAGGCCGAATACGAGGCCCTGCTTCAAGGGCTTAGGGAGGCGCAAGAGTTCAGAGCGACCAAGGTCCAGGCATTCTTAGACAGTGAGCTAATTGTGAAGCAGCTGAAGGGTGAATATCGGGTGAAAGACACTACCTTAAAAGTGCTTCACGGCCGAGCACAAAAACTAATCTCGGTTTTTACACAAATCGAATTTCATCATATTCGCCGTTTGCGCAATAGTGCAGCGGATGCGCTAGTAAATCAAACTCTGGACAAACACACTTAAAAATCTAATGGCCCAGAATCTGGGCCATTAGACCGAGACAAATTGTGACTGATTTTATTCGAAATTAATGGTGAAGCTTTTTTCAAGCTTCTGGTATTTGTTGTCGTTTTTAAGATCGGGGTTGGCCACATAGACCTGATACTCTATCTCGCCAGCCAGTTCGGATTTCATATTGAAGCTGATTTGGCCAAGCTCATCGGTTTGGTAAAATGCACGAGCTGGTTCAGGGCTATACCAGGCGTTATAAGTGAGACCTTCGCTTCTTTGCCAAGTGTTTTCGATGTAAAGCCCCACCCAGATATTTCGTGCAGGTGCAGTGGTGATTTTGTCCCGCAGAGTTATAGTAACCTCTGTACCAGTTTCCAAACTGGCGGGAACGTGGGTTTGGGCTAAAACAATATCGCTGACCTCCAACGAGGTAGCAGAGGCAGCTGGTCGGCCGAAGAGAAACCAACCGCTGCCAGAAATGGCAATTGTCAAAGCCAACATGGCACCGAATGTTAACCATCGTTCATGCGGTGCGTAGTGGCGGTTGCGTCTAAGATGATGAAGAAATTTTTTCATAAGATGTTTATTTATGCTCTTGGCTAAAGTGCTGTTTTTCATAGGATTCTACCCAGGCCAGAGCCACAGCTGCGGCCAGAGTCAAGCCCATAAAGATGAGTTGTAGGCCAGATACACCGGTGACTGGCAGAGCAGTTGGGCCACCAACTCCGGCTATATCTACAATATAGACACTGGCTGTAGCGTAATCAATTTTACCGTTATACAAAGTGGCGACCATCACGGTGTCGTAGTAAATGCCCGGTGTATCATCTGCTACAAAGGCGCTGACGTGGCTGTTGCCACCCAAGCCATTCTTTTGCACGGTACCACCACCAGCCAATACATACCATTTGAATCTTAACTCTTCAATTTCCTGGCCTTCTTGGTCGTAACCTTTGGCGGAAAAGCTCTGCACACCGTTAGGTAGCAACGTGGTCTCGGTCGGGTCGATCTCCACCGAAGTGATAATCCGACCGGTTTCATCTTCCACCTCCTCCAATTCTTCCTCGAGTTCCAATTCCTCGGGGGTAAGGGCCACTACCGACAGGACAGTGCTGACGTTGTTGTAACCTATGTCGGGCGCCAGTGGTGCATTATCAGCCACCGTCACAACGGGACTGCCGGCGGCATTGTCCATGTAGTAGAAAGTGGCAAAGTGCTGCAAACCGCCCTCGACATTGTAGTATTGCAAATTGGACGTTGGATTATTACTCTGAATCGTAGCCCACTCGGGTAGCTCTGCCAACTGTCCGTCACTTTGCATGACAAAGAAGGTGCCTGCGGTGGATTGGGTATGGAAGAATAGTCGAGCGGGGAGAGGGGCGTACTGGGTACTATCTTGGGCACTAATCGTAATCGGGCCACTTAGTATGCCAGCCGTAACAGTCCGTGAGCTAATGGTGAAATTCAAATGGGGCTCCAGCTGATATTCGTCTTCGCTAACCACCTGGACATATTTGGTTTCGTCAGCCCATCCTCTAAATGGATCTTCAAAAGGCGTAATACTAGCCCAGTCCGGGGCCGAGACCGCATCGTCACGATAGTAGAAGCCAGTTTCGCTTTGGCCGGCAAGAATGGTCACTGATGCCACCCCTTGGTCAGTAAAGCCAGCGCTTAGCCCCACTGCGCCTCTAGCGCTGCTCAAATCAAAGTCCACGCTAATATTCTCTTCAGCCACATAAACCGCATTGGTATAGAAGTCACGCAGCCCCACAAAAAACTGCAAATCTTCATATTTGCCAGTGCTTTGGTTGTACGCCTTGGTAGTATTTACCAACATTTTCGGGTCAGTATCTGGTGTGACAATCTTAACTGTGGGGTAGATGGTAGTGAATGTCCAAGGGTTAGAAAAACTTCCCGGAACGAACTGGTTGCCGTTTAGATCTTGGGCAGTAATAATCTCCACTTCGTAGGTGGTATCAATATCCCAGTCGTAAGGTGGGGTGATGGTCACTGCTTTGGATCCTGCATCCCAAGTTACATTCCATGAGCTAGTATTTATTGCCTGCCCGAACATGCTCACTGCGTACTCAAAACTATAAGGATTCATCACCTTGTTAAACTGAGCTTGAATTGGCTGGGTCAATCCAACGGCTTGAGCTCCGTCGAGAGGGGACTGGCTAATCAACTCGGGCGGATTGCCAGGCGGAGGAATAAATTCTACACTAGTTTGAGCCGAAACCGACTTTGTAGCTGGTGGGAGCGGTGTACCAGAGAGAGCTGCGCTGGTGATGACGGCAGTGTTGGTGATAGTGCCGGTAGTGTCTTCACCGATTACTACTGCAAAACTAAAGCTTAATGACTCATCCACTAGCGTAAGGTCCTTATGAGCCCAGATCGCATTTTGGGAGCTGGAATATTCCAAAGAGTCCCATCCGGTACCAGTTAGGGAATCGGTCACGTAGCTGGTTCCAGCAGGGATGCTGTCACTAATATCAACCCAGCCGGCAGTTGTGCCAATGTTTGTAGCCGTGACTGTGTAGTGCAGCACGTCGGAAGGTGCAGCTGTATTTTTATCAACTGTTTTACTAGCAGTATCAAAACTAGTGCACTCTCGTACAGTAATAGTAGTGCTTTTTTCAAACGCACCATTGACACCGTCATCAATTGTGACGGATTGAGTGATGCTAAGTTCGTTGGCAGGAATATCTATGTCTGCCCCAAAATTTATATAAACCGGCTGGCCCTGATACACACTGCCCAGCCATGTCCATCCCGTAATTTGCCCATTGCCATCTACAGAAAAAGTGGCCTGGCCGGATGAGGCAGACAAAGTGTTATCGGAATGCAAGCCGCTGGTGAACGTGAGGTCGGCTGAGGCAACATAAGCGGGTAGATTGCTATCGTTGGTGAGGGTTACTCGATATGCGACGGTGTCCTGTGTAGGTCTGAAGCCCCACTGTTGCTCGTTGGTGACAGAGATTGATGAACCAGTTAGGTCTGGGTTTTGGATGATGGTAGTTTTAAAAGCCCACTGGGTGGCTAGCGGAGGGGAGAGGGGGTTGCCATCATAAGCCAAGTTGTTGCCAGCTTCATCAGTCAGGGTCAAAATTTTGAATGTGTACCACTGGTCCTGATCTAGCTCACTATAGCTAATGGTCACTTTGCTATTGCCCAAAGTCCATGTCGAGCTACCTAGTTTGTCGGTAGCGTCCTGAGCCCCTGGTTGCCCTGGTAGCCCTCGAAGTAGCTGGTAGGTGAAAGTATCAGTTGCCATGGATTCACTAAAATTAGCAATGACATTGCCATCCAATGGCACATTTTCTTCATTGTAGGCGGGCTGTTGAGCCGTGATATAAGGCAGGGTGCTATCTACGATGGTCTGTGCTTCAATAGCTGGTGGAGCCGGCATGATTGGCCAGCAAAGTGGTGGTTTGCATCCGGGATAGCCCCCATCCTCATCGGGAGGATCTAGGTTAATGGGTTTTGTGGGAGCGTTGTCATTATCTTTAAAGTCAATAGCAGAAGATACAAAATAATAGGCGCCGTCTTGCGGGGCAGTGAACTCAAATGTAAAAATACCGCCCGGACCACCACTACTTTGAGTGCCAGCCAAAGTAACCTCACCGATAAACGGTCCGGGTTCTTGGTTAAATGAGTACCACAAATAGACCTCATCTACTCCACTACCTCCGACTTCATCGTGAGCCTCTACTTGAATTGTGAATGTGCCGGGTGAATATTCTGGCAATAAATCATTCGGGTCCACCCAAGATTCAGGCGGGAGAACGTCGATAACCTCACCGCCACCACCGTCATCAGGATCGTAAATAATAAAATCTTTGGCGCTGTAATCACTTACTCCACCATTTGCAACTTTTATACGGGCTCGTATGGTGACTGCCTCATCCGGGATGAACCATGGATAGACATTACTCCCATCATTTGTGGTTTCTCCAGCAGAAATCAAAGTCCAATTGCTGCCTGAATCTATGGAATAGTACAGATCAACGGTAGAAAAGCCAGTAGAATTCCACTGAATGTCTTGGGTGGTTCCAATTGACCAGCTCTGGGTGCCATCGTCTGGTACAGTCAGCTCAAGTGTACCAGTGGTATAGGTCACGCTCATGGACTCTATCACCACGAAATCATAAGAGTTAATGATTGATTCAGGTGAGAATGGACTGCGGTGCATGTATAGCTTGAAATAAACATCGCCCGTGCTAGTGTCAAATGTGGCTAGGTTAGCATTTAAAACGGTTTCCGTGTTTGAGTTACTGACCTCATCCGTCACGGTTGATGTCCAAGCTCCACCAGTGTAGTAATACCACGTACCAGCATCATCGCTGCTAAAGCCCAAAGCAATACCGATGTCCGTCACCTCGCTAGTGGCATGGTAAGTGATGCTAACTGAATCGATAGACACACCAGACACACCAACGTTTGTCACCAAGGAATCACTCACATCATAATATTCGGAAATGAGGCCGACAGCACTATTACCCGCTAAGCTATTGCTAGCTCCCCATAGTATGCCGCCGTCGGTATACATTCGTACGACATCGCCTGGTGATATAAACCCTGTAGGTTCGCCCTGTCCATGCCAATCGGTGCCACCATCGATGGAAGTATAAAGCCGAGCTTCAGCACTTACGTCCTGCAGCAAGCTTACAAACAGCATCCCGTCGGTAGTTTGATAAAATCCACCCACAGTGGTGAAGCGGCCGGAATTAATATTGCTGGAGTAGTTTGTCCAATCATTTGGGTCGGTGTAATCATGTGTCCCACCCGGCGCTCCTAGGTTAATGCCTGCTACATACCCACTGCCACCAACTAGAAGTGTGTTGCCAAATCTTTCTATTACAGTTAGTGCTACCACGGGGTTGTCGGGTGGTACCAGGTCAAACCAGGTGGCACCTGCATCGGGTGTATAGGAAATAGCGCCTGCTCCACCTCGCTCTCCCACGGCCACGATAACATTACCACCATACCAAACGATGTCATTGGTTGTGTCTAGTCCCGTTGGTTGAGCCAAGGGAGCCCAAATGTCACCCCCGTCGGATGATTCATAAATAACCCCAGACCCCGCATCGGCTGCCCAAACGCGAGCACCGACAGAATCGTAAGTTACCGCACTAAAAGAGTGCCCTGCGAAAACAGAAGTGCTAGCATTCCAGGTGGCGCCGTTATCGGTGGAATAATAAAGATTAGTGACTCCAACATCTACACCTACCACCACTACATCATTGGCCGTAGTTTGAACAAGTTCAGTCGCCCGATAAGTCGCAGATGGGACACTAGTCGCCCAGTTGTCTCCGTAGTCAGTAGAACGTAGTACAGTGCCTTTGTTGGTAGTGGCCAAAAGTACACCACCTACATCTGCCGACAGCAAATCAACGACGGCGTCGTTGGCCTGAATGACATTGCTGGTATCCCAAGTAAAATGGAACATGGCTACGTCATCCACAACCTCCACATTCGTATCTACATCATAGTTGCCAGCAGTCGTGAAAGGATAGCTCTGGCTATCGGCTAAAGCGGGGGAAAGGCCAAGATAGGAAATAGGCAAAACGGACTGCAAAATCAGCGCCATTGCCACAAAGGTGTATAGCGCACGATTTAGCTTTTTGGCCAAAATTTGTCTCATGTTTGTTTTTGTTTTTAGGTTTACAATCCGTCTCGAGCTTGACTACATTATACGCCAAATTTCCTATTCTGTCAAGGTGGTGAAACCTGTAAAAACACTACCTTCGCCATAAATGCTTTACCAGAGCCGATTTTTATAGTAAAGTAGAGTCCGACGGGGCTGTTTAGCTTCGACAGTGAACATTGATTTTTTGCTGATTGCATGTCGCCGATGGTACTTGGCGCGAAACCGTACCAAAATCGTAACTGCAAACAAGTTACAACCCGCATTCGCCTAAGCTGTGAATGCCATCGCTGCTCGCCTCGTCCGAAGGGGGAGACAAGCGGTGCCAATTTATTCGGACTGCTTTCAGGCTCGCTATCGGCTTGAACTAAGATCTCATTAGCTCAGCTTATCGTTATTTTGTTGGTTTTCTACCGATAAGTGAAACTTAAAAATCAACTACATATGTAGATATCACGAAAAATCGTTCTCTGGACGGGGGTGCAAATCCCCCCAGCTCCACCAATAAAATCTCCTTTACGGGACTGATTTTTTATGTGCGGTAAAATATAACTATGAAGATATTGGTGATAGGTAGTGGGGGGCGAGAACACGCTTTATTGTGGAAACTAAGTCAGTCACCAAAAGTGACTCAATTGTTTGTAGCTCCGGGCAATGCTGGTACAGCAGCGGTAGCTACAAATGTTCAAATCGGAGCAACGGAAGTAGCCCGCCTTGTGGAGTTTGCCATTAAAGAAACGGTCGATCTAACAATAGTAGGACCGGATAATGCAATTGCTGTAGGAGTAATTGACGCGTTTCGAGAGAAGGGGCTCAAAGTTTTCGGACCGACCAAAGCTGCGGGTCAGATTGAAAGCTCAAAGTCGTTTGCGAAAGAGATAATGCAGGCTGCCTCCGTGCCGACAGCTAAATATCAAACTTTTGCGGACTATGGAACTGCGTGGTTGTACGTTCAAAGACAAAATCTGCCAATTGTAGTTAAGGCAGATGGGCTAGCATTGGGGAAGGGGGTGTTTGTTTGCCATACATTGGAAGAAGCAGGCAATGCCTTGCAGAAACTTATACCTCAAGGAACCGTAGTGATAGAAGAGTTTTTGGAAGGTAATGAAGTGTCCATTCACGCTATTTGTGATGAAAAAAGTTTTGTGCTCTTTCCTCCTTCAAGAGATCACAAAACCATTGGCGAGAATAGTACCGGACCAAATACTGGCGGGATGGGAGTAATCGCTCCAGTTGAGACACCTGGAACGGGTCTTGGCGTTATTGCTAATCAGATTGTTGCTCCAGTGTTAGCAACATTAAAGGGCTCAGCTACCTTCACTGGTTGTCTTTATCCGGGTCTAAAAATGACCAAGACTGGACCGTATGTACTTGAGTTTAATGCTCGATTTGGCGACCCCGAGACAGAAGTCTATATGAGGTTATTAAAAACCGATTTAGTTGATCTCATAATGGCTGCAGTAGATAACAAGCTCAGCACCCTGTCTGTCGAATGGCATTCGGGCTTCGTCGTGGATGTGGTTTTGGCAGCCGAAGGTTATCCTGGAGAATATCGCAGGGGAGATGCGATTGAAGGTGTGCAACAAGCCTCTGATATAAAGGGGGTAGTAATTTTTCACGGAGGTACTCAGTCTTCGGGAAGTGATTTAATAACTTCAGGAGGAAGAGTTCTACACATAACTGCCTTGGGGGATACTCTCCAGCGGGCCTTAGATACTGCCTATAAGGCAGTTGCCCTAATTCATTTTCAAGGGATGCAGTATCGCAGAGACATAGGTGTCTCCGAGCTTAGAGCCCATCGGTTCTCCCTCATATAAGTTCCCACTTCATCCAGAATGCACCACCAAGAAAATCTCCTTTGTGGTTAGCCAACGTCTTACTTTTTTGATCGCAAGACAGAGCGCTCTTTTCTCTCTAGCTCACGCTGCTTAATGGTGGCTCTTTTGTCGTACTTTTTCTTACCCCTACCCAAAGCCAGCCCAACTTTAACACGGTTTTTCTTGAAGTACATTTTGATAGGGATGAGTGCCAAACCCTGCTCCTTAATCTTGCCGACGAGTCGGTTTATCTCTTGTTTGTTTAGCAAAAGCTTACGTGGACG
This sequence comes from Patescibacteria group bacterium, assembly GCA_028717565.1. GTDB lineage: Bacteria > Patescibacteriota > Kazan-3B-28 > Kazan-3B-28 > Kazan-3B-28 > JAQUNP01. The sequence goes on along the minus strand of JAQUNP010000001.1, from coordinate 198,461 downwards.
AATCGGGTCAGCGTTATTAGGGGCCTGTTGCAAAGGGGAGATATGAGTGTTCATTAGCCAAATCTCACCATCTTTGATTCGGGCGTGGCTTTCGATTAGAGAAACTCGTCCTGCGCGAATGGACTTCACCTCCCAGCCCAATAACGCAACCCCCGCCTCAAAATTTTCGAGGAGTTCGTAGTTGAACTTGGCCTGTCGATTGTAGATATCGGGCATTGGTCGCCGACTACTCTTTATTTAGCGGAAGACGATAGACCTCGGTGCCGGATGATAAGTAAATAAATCCACCAGCCTGATCCACAGTCATATCGCTGGGGTTTTGAATGGTGTCATAGATATATTGAGCCAAATACACACCTTCCTCATCGAATCTTAAAATCCGGTTGTTGCCCGCATCCAAGACATAGAAATCACTCTCAGCATCTGCATATATGTGAGTAATGTTGGAAATCGCCGGATAGCTGCTTGGGATATTCTTCAACTGGAAGCCGGTTTCTTCGCCACCCAAAAACTGTTTGATGACGTTGCCCGGCATCAACACATAGACATTGCCATCAATAGCAAAATCCAGAGCACCAGCAATATCTGGTGTATGGCCAGTCTCAAAATAGGGAGCGATCGGTGTATAGCCCTCTGGCACCGGTGAGTATTTGTAAATTTGATTAGTGGCAGAATCTAAGAAATAGAGCTTGTCACCGTAGACAATTAACTGCTCTGCATTACTCCAGTCGCCACTATCTAAGGCCTTGCCCTCTAAACTGTTGTTCACCAAATTCAAACTATAAATACCAGGCGGGGTTGTAAAAAGGATGAGTTCCGAGTCGCTTGCTTCAGCGGTCAGAGCCAAGCGTTTGTTGCTACTGACTAAAGAATTGATAATTGCCACTTCGGAACTAGAGGCCTTATATTTGTAAATTTTGTTATTAACCGAATCATTGGTGTAGATATTTCCACCCAAAACTACAATGTCGCCAATATTTACGCTCACATCATCACCATTGCCAGCTAGTTGAGGGGCAATGGCATCGAAATTGACTAGCGGTCGTACGTCGGTAAAACGAGATACATTACTGACATCATCGATTTGTCCTTGTAGCTCGGCTACCAAGACAGAAGCTGCTGACTCGGTCCGGACATTTTTGGTAGCAGATACCGCTGCCGCGTAAGCTTCAGCCAGAAGCTCTCTGGCCCTAACGCCGTCTTCGTAGATGAGTGCGGCCTGAGCCGCATCACGTTTTTGTTGAGCTTCGGCTAGAGCGGCCTGAGCATTTTTTAGACCGATACGATTGGAGTAACCACTAGACAACGCCAAGGTAACGCCTACCACTGCTACCACGATCACGGCTGTTGCAATCAACAATATCCGATTACCATCGGGGCGTTTCTTGATATTACGAATTACATTGGTAGTGAAAGTAATGATACTGTCTAGCAAGGCCCACAGCATGGTGCCGATAGCTTTGACTACTCGCCATGCCACCTGGCCGATTTGCTGAACCTGTTTGCTGTCGACTTTGGCAGTGTAGTCCTTGATGTTGACAGTTTTCATACTAGCCCAGCTCGGTCTGGCCGGCTTTGTAGGCGCTTCTTGAACCTCATCAATAATAATCTCCTCTCGTAGTACCACCTCCTCCGGTTCAGCTCTGTCGTCAGTTATCTCTGCTTCGGTATCCTCTTCGTTTTTTTGGAGAGCGTCAGCTAAACTTTGGGCTTTATCCATAGCTACCGCCAAAGGCGAACGAGCTTTGGGTTTAGCCACTGGGCCGGGCTCACCAATCCAGTTCTCGGTTGGTTCGGTTTCTTCTTCCTGAGCAATCAGATCAGGCAAATTGAATTCAACCATCAGTACGCTGGTGCGGTTGATGTCATCTTCTTGCTCTAACATGGTGGCCAACTTCTTGGTCGCCTGAGCTGGTGTGTTATTTTCCATCAAGCGCTTGAGCTTTTCTACAGAAATGTAGTAGAAAAGTTCGGATGTGCTCATAATTACTTTGTCCGATACATCCAACTCTCCTTCGATGATGTTTACTAAAGTTTCTTCTGGCGCATAGGTTTCGCCGGGAGCATACATGCCTTTGGATAGATTGGTCAGATTGCCTTCACGCAGCAAGTGCACTTCCGCTGTACCACGTTGGACAACGTGCATCTCCTTATCGCGAACAGCCGCGATAATGATATTGAGTTTGCCCATCCAATCTTTTTCACCCTCTTTGGCAATAGCAGCCAACTCACCGTTGGCAGCTTTAAGCGCATTTTCAAAACTCTCACCAACGCCCAGTTCTAAATCGCTATAAAATTCTTCCTTGATAATATCGATTAGATTGTAGGCAATATCAGCGCTGAGAGCTGAGGGGCTGCCGATGTCAATCACAAAATACAAACTACCATGCCGTTTTTCGCTGACCTCGTCTGGTTCATATACTAAGGATGTTGAAAAACCACCCTTACGTGCATTATGGGATAGGAGTTTACCGATGCGCGTGGCGAGACGATTTGTTTTGCTGCTTTTGGATGTGACCTCTTCACTCATGGGGTAAAAAATTAAACTTCAGATTTATTATATAGACCTCCGCGCGTCAAATCCAATTCTTTAGCGACGTCGAGGCCCCCATACGTATTCATGATAAGATGAGTTAGAGGAGGTCGCAAGATGGCGAAGATGGCAATGTGGATAAAACTTGCTCTGGCAGCTTTGTTTTTAGTGGGATTAGGATTTTGGCTGCGGCCTTTTTTTGCCGGAGACCGGTTATTACAGCCAATTTTGGCTCAGTGGGGCGACCTTACTCTACATTGGTATGGATTTTTGATTGCCCTAGGTATAGTTTTTGGTCTGGGCTTAACACTTTATTACACTAATCGTTTTTTTCATGTTTCAATTGACGCCATTTTAACTGCAGCCATCTGGATGATAGTTGGTGGCATGCTCGGGGCTAGATTGGTTTTTGTGCTTCTCAAATGGCCACTCTTTACAGAGGATTGGACACAGATATTTGCCTATACGGCAGGTGGGCTAAGTATTCATGGTGCAGTGTTGGGAGGTCTGGCAGCTCTGGCTATCTACAGCCGCTTAGCCAAGATCTCAGTTTTGAAATTGGCTAATTTGTTTATGCCGGCCGTAGTATTAGGTCAAGCCATTGGCCGATTCGGGAACTTTTTTAACCAAGAGGCCTATGGCGGCCCCACCAACTTACCCTGGAAGATGTTTGTGACTTTGGAAATGCGACCAGCCGAATTTACGGATGTGGCGTTTTTCCATCCTACGTTTTTATACGAGGCCCTGGGGCTGCTGATAATTTTAGGCATTTTATTTTGGCTGATACAACGCCAGCCCTTCGTACTTTTTGGATGGTATCTGATACTATATAGTGGCTTACGCTTTTTTATTGAATTTTTGCGGATAGATAGCGACATGTGGGGGGTGCTTACTGTTGCCCAATGGGCAAGTGTGGCTATCGCGGGAGTAGGGGCATGGTTACTAATTAACCAACGTAAACCAGTATGACGACCGAACTTATCATTATCTCTGTTCTAAGCGCGGCGCTCTTAGTGGCCGTGGTACTGCTTTTTTGGCGTAAGCCAAAAATTCAAACCGACGAAGGTATGGCCAAGGCAGTAGATTTGATATCCCAAGCCGTAGGCAAAGTTCAAACTGAACAAAGTGTTGCTCGAGAGGTGCAACGTGGGCTTAAAGACGAATTAAGACAGACCTCGGATCAGCTAAAAGGGTTATTAATAGCTAGTCGCGAACGCGAAGAACGAGACCAGCTATACTTCAAGAACCTATTGGAGGCCTCACGGAATATCGAAAGTGTAATGCGCGGCAGCAAGACCAAAGGCATGGCTGGGGAAAACATCATCCGTGAAATTTTGAAGATCTTTCCGCCAGACACGATGGTTTATGATGCCAAAGTCGGTTCCAAGATGGTGGAGTTTGGGTTGAAATTGCCAGATGGACGGATTGTCCCGATTGATTCAAAAATTTTGGCGGTCGATGAATTGGCTGGTTTAGAAAAATCGCAGGACGAGGCTGCCAAGCTGAAAATAATTCAAAAGATTGAACTCTTGGTTTTGCGCCAAGCGCGAGAGGTGAGCGAATATATCTCCCCCCCGACTACTTATGAATGGGCGATCATGGCGGTGCCGGATCCGCTGCACTATCTATTGAAAGATTCTGTGATGCGAGCCTATCGTGATCATCATGTTATCATCATCCCTTACGGCATGACCGTGCCGTACCTGCTGACATTTTTAGATTTGCATCGTAAACACGCCACTCATCTAGACGAAGAGCGAGTGAAGGCATTTCTAATCGATTTAGGCCATTCTCTTTCCAAGATGGATGACATTTTAGACAACAAAGTAGCTAAGGGCAATGTGATGATTCAAAATGCCTATACAGAATACAAACAAATGATTAGCAAGATCAAAGGTGACACATTGAGTGTACAAGCCACCACTGTGCCAGCTTTGAAGGGGGACAATGGACAAGACGACTAAGGCCTTAATTACATCAGTTGGCGTTCGGGCGATAACCGCAATAGCCGATATTGTATTGGGTGGCATCTTGGCGTGGGAGAGCTGGGTACTATATCAGCGCTATCTTCGAGTGACCCAGGCCCTCAATGGTTCCATTCTTTCTGGCAACGAGACAGAGTTTATAGCCAAGCTCAAAAGCCAGCTGCCGGAAATATACCTGTGGATTATAGCTTTGGGTGGGCTGGCTATTACTCTTATGTTATGCGTTAGTATTTTTCTTACTCGAGATCGGCTCAACCAAATTATGGTGCGGGTAAATTTAGCTTGGTTGCTACTCTGGGTAGGGCTGGGGGTCTGTTGGTTTGTCGCCATGGTGGCCGCACTGATCTCGTTTAAGACCCTGCTCGGGCAATAATTTTTTTAAGAAGAATAATTTACAATATATATATGCCCCGTATCTCAAAAGCACCCAGGGCAACAGATTACTTAAGCGCCGATTGAAAGATTATTTATATCAAAATAAAGTCGTATAGTTCTAAAATCTTCTACAGGGTATGGGCAAAAATATTCCCCAAATCAATGACGAATCTTCCAAAGGCACAAACTTCTGGGGCTTGGTGCTCATGATTGTCGCACTGGCTGGCATCGGCACCTTGGGCTACATGTTTATCGAGGGTTGGAGCTTCCTGGATGCTTTGTACATGGTGGTCATCACCTTGGCGACGGTTGGTTTCAAAGAGGTGCATACGATGTCTCCCGCCGGTACAATCTTTACTATCTTGCTGATAGTCTTTGGTATCGTCACCCTTTACTATGTGCTTAGAATGTTGAGTGAATATGTATTAGAAAATAAACTAGAAGAGAGGTTTAAATCGAAGCGTATGGATAAAACTATTCAAAATCTGTCAGGCCACATTATTGTTTGCGGATTTGGTCGAGTAGGAACACAGGTGGTAAGCGAACTTGATAAAGACACCACACCGTTTGTGGTGGTGGAGCAAGATGAAGCGTTGGTAGAAAAATGTGAAGCTGGCGGACACATGTGCGTGAAAGGCGATGCCACTTCAGAGGATACTCTTAAACGAGCTGGCGTAATGAATGCACGTGGGATTGTGATTTGTCTAGGTCGAGATAGCGATACGATTATGGCCATCATTACAGCCAAAGCCATGAACAGCAGTATCTTTGTGGTAGCTCGAGCTAATCAAGGTGCGGCCGCCAGTAAACTTAGTCAGGTCGGTGCTGATCGGGTGGTCTCCCCACATCAAATCGGGGGTTTTAGAATGGCTAGTTTTGCTCTTAGCCCAGAGGTAGCGGACTTTATTGACGATATCCAAGATTTGGGCAACAGTGAAATCCAGATCGACGACGTGATCGTGCCCCAGAGCTCACCAGTAGCCGGGCATACCATCGCCCAAAAACTTTCTAACAAAGTGTACGGCGCTACGGTATTGGCTATCAATAAACCCGATGGCAAAGCCATCATCAACCCGATTGGTGATACACTAGTTGAAGCTGGTGATCGCTTGATTCTGATCGGTACCAAAGAAAAACTGACAGAAGTGCTCAAGCTGCTGGGAGCCCAAAATTAGAGAGGGCTTCTCGACACAGCTCGGTATAAACTAAACCAATTAATTTTTTTAAGGAAAGCTATGACACACTACTCCCAAGATTTTATCGACCGTTGCAAAGCCGCTCTGGAAAAACTGAAAGCTGACACTCTATCCGAGCTTAATGATATTGCTAAGTATGATGACGATGCGGGAAGCTATGTTGCCACCCAGCCCGATTATGACGTAGGCGATGTCGAAGACCCAGCGGATGCTGGAGCCGAAGCGGAAGAATATCAGGACAGAGTGTCAGAAGTCCAAGATTTAAATAAAACTTTGGACGAAGTGAACGATGCTCTGGCAAAAATCGAGAACGGTACTTATGGCAAATGCGAGAAAAGCGGAGAGTGGATCAGTGAAGAGCGCCTCGTGGCTTATCCTGCTGCCAGAACCTGTTCAGCCGATATGTAATTAAATAGTCGGGACGATGCTTAAAAAGCCGCAAATTATTTTTTGGGGTGTTGGCCTATTGGTTTTCGGGCTGAGCCAGGTTCTAAGAGGGCTAATTCCCAATGTGGTCTATAACCACCAATTAGCTTTTGGCATTGGCTGGCCAAGTTTCTTAATCATTCCCACAGTGGTTATCTTTTTGGCGGTTGTCATCTGGTGGTTTTATCAAAACCGCCCCGTTCAATTGGCACCGACCATCTTTTGGGGGTTGATCTTAGGTGGTGGACTAAGCAACCTCTTCGAAAGAATTATCCACAGCGGTTTGGTAGCGGATTACTGGGAGGCGCTCGGTCTCTTTACTTTTAACTTGGCGGATGTCAGTATCTCGGTAGGCATAGTGGGCTTATTAATTTGTCTTTTTTATGTCAAAGCTTAAAATCGTTTTTGAAAATGAGGATTTTTTGGTGGTGGATAAACCCGCTGGCTTGGTGGTACACGAAGGCAGTGGCCACCTCGGTGATACTTTGGTAGATTTACTGGCCAAGCATTTACCGAACTCTCCACTCAAGTCCAGCCGCATGGGGCTAGTGCATCGGCTGGACAAAGATACCACCGGACTTTTACTGGTGGCCAAAACCCAAGTTATGTACGACTATTTAAAAAAGCTATTTAAAGATCGCAAAATTCAAAAAATCTATCTGGCTCTGGTCGAAGGTCGGCTTAAGGCGCGCAAGGGGATTATTGATGTGCCATTAAAGAGGGACTTGGTGGAAAAGACCAAATTTGTCGCCTCGGTGTCTGGCAAAACCGCTAAAACCGAATACGAAGTAATCGACTACGTGGGCTCACGTACTTATCTGAAGGCCATTCCGTACACGGGGCGTACGCATCAAATTAGAGTACACTTTTCGGCCATTGGCCATCCTTTGGTAGGTGATACAAAGTACAATCGGGCTCCAGCTGCTACTCGGCTCTTTTTGCATAGTCACCAAATTAGCTTTATTGATATAGCCGGTCATCCCCATCAATTTGTCTCAGCACTGCCTAGTGATTTAAAATTATTCTTAGAACATGAACGAGCTCAATAAATTTTTTGTTATCACTGGTCCATCGGGAGTTGGCAAAACCTCGGTGGCTTACCGAGTGTTAGACATGGGTCTGCCAATCGCTAAGGTAACCACCACCACTACGCGCGCCAAACGCGAAAGTGAAACCCAGGATGTGGACTATCATTTCATAGCTCATGAAGATTTCGAAAAGAAAATAGAAAACAATGAAATGTTTGAATGGGCCAAATACGGCAACGATTACTACGGTAGCCAAAAGGCAGATGTTGAAGCCATTATGGCTCGTGGCCACACCCCGTTATGGGTGGTGGATGTGCAGGGAGCAAAATACTTCAAAGACACTTTCCCAGGATGCGTAGTGATTTTTATTGCACCAGAATCTTTAAGCGTTTTGGAGCAGCGATTGGTTGAACGAGGGGATGACCCGAAGGATATTAAAAGACGCATTGCGATCGCTGACGACGAGCTCAAACTGGCCTCTGCTTTTGACTACCAAGTAATTAACTTTGATGATCAGCTCGATCAGGCCGTAGCCGAAACTACACAAATCATTGAGCAAGAGCTCTAAAATCAATCCACATACCTGTTCGTGACCCGTCAATATTGCAGATTGGGTCGATTTTTATATTGGCGAATCGGTGGTTTAGCCATTCGCTCATAGCGTCGAACTGTCTTGCGCCCAGCTCGATGAGACATACCCCTCGAAAGGTTTTGAAAATAGGTTGTTCAAACAATGTACGATATAAATCCAAACCGTCGTTTCCGCTCTCTGACCCCGAAGTGTCTTCGAGTCGCTGACCAAAAATAGCCAAGGCCGGTTCATGTAAAATATCCTCCATCACGGCGTAGGTATCTGGTACGTAAGGCAAATTGGCAATGATTAATTGGGCAGCCTGGATATGCTCTGCCAAGTGGGACTCAACGAAGCACAGTTGCTTTTCCACTTGATGTCGTTTGGCATTTTCTTGAGCCACTCGGAGCGCCTGGGGTGAAATATCGCTCGCTATCACTTTGAGACCGGGCACCCGTTTCGCCAAAGCGATAGCAATATTTCCGCTGCCCGTTCCGACATCAAAAACCTCAGTCAGACCAGTTTGTCGAATTAGACCCAAAGCGGCATCGACCAAGCTTTCGGTTTCAGGGCGGGGGATCAATACATGCGGATTCACGATTAACTCTAGTCCATTGAAGCTTTTGGTGCCCACTAAGTAAGCTACTGGGCAATTGTGCGCTCGTTTGTCTAAAAATTGGTAAAAAAGCTGGAGCTGAGTATCACTCAACTCAAAATCCAACTGGGTTAGTAGTTCGGTACGAGTTTTGTTGAGCGCGTATGCCAACAACACCTCCACATCCAATCTAGCCGAAGGAGAGTTGTTTAGTTTTGCTACTCCCGCTTTTACAGCGTCTTTAACCTTCACCTTGAATTTGTTTGAGCGCCTCAGTTTTTAACGCTTGGATGATTGGTTCGATATCGCCATCTAAAATATTGACCAAGTTGTGCCAGTTAGTTTTGATGCGGTGGTCGGTGATACGGTCTTGTGGGAAATTGTAAGTACGAATCTTTTCGCTTCTGTCGCCGGTGCCTATTTGAGATCGTCTAGTATCAGCTCTTTGACTGGCCTGTTTCTCCTTTTCGGCTGCCAGTAAACGGGAACGCAGTACAGACATGGCTTTGAGTTTATTTTGGGTCTGACTTTTTTCGTCTTGACAGGTCACCATGACACCGGTGGGGATATGAGTAATCCGAACCGCAGAGTCAGTGGTATTCACGCTTTGTCCACCGTGTCCGGATGAACGGAAGACGTCAATGCGCAGATCTTCCGGCTTAATCTCTAAATCCACCTCCTCGGCTACTGGTAAAACCGCCACGGTAGCGGTAGAAGTGTGAACTCTGCCCTTGGCTTCGGTTGTGGGGACTCGTTGCACTCGATGCACTCCGCTTTCATACTTCAGGGCACCAAAGACATCTTGCCCGGCAATTTTGAAGATGACTTCTTTAAAACCATCGGCGCCACCCGCCGAGCTAGAGTCAATCAGCTCTACTCTCCATCCGCGCCGTTCCGCATAGCGGGTATACATTCGAAACAGGTCTCCAGCAAACAGGGCGGCCTCATCGCCGCCGGCTCCCGCGCGAATCTCCACAATCGCATCACGTTCGTCGGTTTCATCTTTTGGAATGGTCAGTGTCTCTAACCGAGCTTGAGCCTCAGTCAGCTTGGCGGTGAGTTGGGGCAATTCACTAGTAGCTAGTTGAGCCAGTTCAGTGTCATCACCTACGCTTATTTTTTCATTGTCACTAATTTCTTGTTGCAGGTCCTGTACCAGATTGTAGGCCGCCAGAATATCCTTGAGGACAGCGGCGCGTTTCATGTACTTGCCTTGTTGTTCATGGCTTAAATCACCAGCGGCGCCAAGCTGGTTCTCAATCTCTGTCAGTTCTTTTTGGAAATTGTCTCGACTAATCATACCCTGTAGAAGATTTTAGAAAATAATGCTTTTGTTTTGGAGATCTTTTGAGTATAAGCCCGACCTTGATATTTTTTTGTTCATCAACACAATCATGGCTACCGCATTATTCAAAACAATTCTAAAATTCTCTACGGGGCATGATAAAAACCTACCTTATCATTTTGACATACATCAAAGACCTCAGGTAGGGGATGGTTACTTAGCTTTTGGGGCGCGTTTGGTTTTGGCTACGGCCTTGGCTTTTTCAACCTTGGCCTTGAATTTCTCTACTCGGCCGGCCTTATCCAGCATTTTCTCGCGACCAGTATAGAAGGGGTGACAAGCACTACAAATATCCACCTTGGAGCTTTCCAATGTGGAGCCAACCTCAATCACATTACCGCAAGCGCAGGTGATCTTGGCTTTCTCAAAATACTGTGGGTGGATGTCTTTCTTCATGAGCTCAAACATATCATGAGAGTTTTTTAGTGGTCAAGGGCTTTCTTTCAGAGATAGTAGCCAAATACCGTTCTTGACAAAACGCATCTTTTCTAGTATAATTAAAAAAGTCAAAATAAAAACCTACTGGGCTCACATTATCTAGAGCCGGAGGCAAAACCAAAACAAACATGCTCGAGCGAATTGGTAAACAATTAGCCGCAGCCGATCAAGCCCGGACTCACAGGTCGGGCACGGTTTTATTTTTGGTTTTTATGTGGACTTTATCCGGTTGGCTGGTAGCTAGCACGGTCGCCGATCGTTTGCACACCCTAGATACTATGAAACTAGCTGATGTCGAGGCCAATTCATTTGTGTACGCTTATGAACGAATCACTCCCACCAGATAACAACACGCCAAACCGCTTTAAATCGTGGCTCAATCGAGCCGCAGTGTTTGCGGTAGCTTTAATTCTGACTGTAGCTATCATTTTGCAGGGAAATTTTTTGGAAGGGTTGCTCAAACTCTTGGGTGTCGGCGCCTCACGCTTACAAACCATATCAATCTCTAGCGAAGGCGATTTCTTTGGTAACAATCAGGCCGAGTGGATTGCAGTTTTGGATACTGGTTTTAATACTCCACGGTTTAATAACACCGCCGCCTTCAACTATTTTACTGGCCAGCCCAATGACCCCGGACTGGCAGCTGGTTTTGTTATGCCATTAGTTATCAGCGGTAGTCAGGACAGCGATATCGTCACTGGTAGCGGGTACGTCTCTCCAATTATTGATTTGGGTGAACAGCCAACTGATTACAAACTGGTTTCTATCGACGTTTTGGAATATCTGCCAGAGGGATCAGAGATTATGTATAGCTATCGTGCTGCTGATTCCTTAGGCGAGTTGGCGGACGCTGCCTTCCAAACCTTAGACCTAGCTAACATCGGAGCCGTGGAGGACTTCACTACTCGGCAAATTTTGTTCAGCACCTCCCTACATCGTTATGCCCAATTCTCAATCGGCTTCGGGCAGTTTGACGTTTACGACCGACCCATGGTAGCAGAATTCAGCATTTCCTATGGCCCCGAGGGCGAGGCCGTAGTCGAGGAGGAAAGCCCCGATCTTTTGCCGTCTTTGTCAGGGGCCGCCGGTGTTTTGGGTGATCTTAACGGTGACGGGGTTATCAATGGATTGGATTATGATCTTTTCTTAAAACTTTGGAACGAATTTGAGGGTGACCAAAGCGAAACCCCAGATTGACAATAGGTGATTTTTGTGATAAAATACAAGAAAGTCAAAAACTAAAACAAAAGATGAAAAGTACAACTCAAACATTTTGGTGGAGAACCAAGGCATTCAAAGTTGGCCTTGGTGTTTTTGTAGTATTCGCATTGGTAGTCGTATTTTTCTTCGGTGATCAGGTCGGACGGTTGCTAGATTTGTTTGGCAGCCGAGCTGGTACCGAACGAGTTCTCACGGTTGACGACAACCCGTCTCAAGTGGACGGCCACGGTTATTTAGGCGCTGGTGACCTAACCGATGACGAGATCCTCTACATTGCCCCAACTGATACAGAAGCTGGGTACGTTACTTTGCAATAATGAAACGTTTTTTTCAACAACTAGGCCGGTCTTTGCAAACAGCCGAATCTAAATCCAAACCCATTGCGGTTCATTTTTTGGCTCTGACTGTACTGGTGTTGGGATGGGCTGGCTACAGTTTGTATCAATCTGCGCAAGCCGCGGATCCGGTAGGGCCGGAATTCCCCGGCGGCGATTTTACACATTTGTGGATGCAAAGTTCTGGCAGTACCATTAACGAAAATGATCCGGTGTTGCCCTTTGCAGAAGGCGGCAGCCAACTTTCAATCAACCTGCGTAAAGATTTGTTGGATGCCAAATATCCGGGCTGGACTGACGCTTCCTACAGCGCACTAGTTTTTGATCCCACTTATGGTACTAACGGCTATTGGTACAGCTACAGTATCGGTGCAGATAGCCGTGAAGATTTAGAATCAGGCGAGAACTATACTTTTCGCTGGAAGCCGGGCTACAACAGCTCTGGTCAGCCCGTTATCCCCACCCCTGCAGCTAGAGTTGTGATTAAAGCTACCATCATGCAAACCATCGTGCCGGAAGGTGGGGGAGCGGTTATCGTCAACATCATGGGCAGCGGTTGGGGCAACAGTTTTGCCTTAAGTCGTTTGAGTATCAAAGAAACCAATGCCAATATGTTGCGCGAAACCACTAAGCTAACCTTAGGTGGACATCAAACATTGGGCATCAAATTCGCTGTTGCACCGGCCAGTGGCAAGTCCTATGTACTCAACTTAGGATTGAAAGAAAATGGTCAAACTGTAACTGCGGGTGACGAATATTATTTTGCCGCCCTGCCCATTACTGGTAACGGCTCAAGCAAATTCTTCACAATCGCTTGGGACCAAGTGGGGTATGCTCTGAACCATTCCGTTTTTGACGACATCCCTTCCGACCGAGTAGAAATCTGGTCTAACCTATGCGACAACGCCGATCAGGTCTGCTATTTTGCTGGTGAAAGCCGGATGTTTGAAATCGGTAGCGCCATTACCAGCCCAGTCACAGGTGACACTTGGCATATCGGTGAGATTCGCAATATTGACTGGACAGTACCATACTTTGAAGGCGACTCCGCCGGTGCTGCGTTCTATATAAAATACAAAACCAGCCAACGGCTGTTGGCTAGCACCACGGTTAGCAGTAGCGATATCGGTGTCGTGAAATCTTTTGAATATGTTGTCGGTGAAGAAGATAAACATTCTGGCTTCACTGGTTTCCCGATGCAGAATGTCCAAGTGGTTATAAAGATAACACCCGCTTACAATAATCCGACTGGTAGCTTCTTCTTTATTACCAGCGATCCATTTACTGTTCAGGACGCACTCTTTACTTTAGAAATGCTCACGCCAGAAACCAAGAATCAGGAATGGATCAGTGGTGACACCAAAAAGATTGAGTTCATGGTTGTACCAAAAGTAGGCGGCATGTCACTGCTAGGCGGTGTTAGCAGCAGTTTGAATTTTGCTCTAGTTGATGTTACGGAAAGTAATGATCATTTTTGGTATGTACGTAACGATTTTGTTATGGATCCGACTATCGGTCATCAGGACAATATTTACAGTTTTGATTGGGAGGTCGGGTCATCGCCTAACGGCAACTCACTTTTGAAGCTCTATCCAGACAAGGCCGGTAAGGATTTAAAGTTAGTAGGCCAAATCGGTGCTCGGCTTGGTGTGGGCCAAGAATATTATAGTGAAGAGTTCAAAATCCTAGCCGCACCACTTTCAGACGGTATGGAGATTAATCAGCCGGCCAAGGGAGATGTACTGATTTGGGGCGATACTAGTGCCATTGAGCTGGAATATGCCGAAGGCTTTCAAGGCAAAAAGATAGATATTTATCTAACTGGTCATCCGGTACTGGATGACATACGCCTTGTGGAAGGTTATGACTTGCCTCAAAACTCTACCAGCGTTTCCCTGCCATGGGACATCGTACGTGGGCCAATTCACTGTGCTTTTGGCCGACCAGTAGGCAGTACTGACTTGCGTTTAACCTTGCAGGTTTTCCTGTCAGACGATCCAGAGCTGCCGGCTATTAGTGAAAGCGGTGAGTTTGCGATTGAGTCACCGTTTGGTTGGCAGGAACCCTTGGACGGTACTTGCCAATGGCCGGGTGGTATTCCGTCGATTGAATACACTTCGGGCACAACTCTAAATGGCGAACTTAAACAAAGCAGCCACTTCCAGGCCACTGGCACCGCCCAAGCCATGGACTTAGGAGTATTTATCTCTCAAGATGGCAGTGATTGGACACGCATTGTTGAAAAGACAGAGCTCACTTTGGGCAGCGATGGCACTATTGAATTTGACTGGGAGATTCCGGCTACGACTGTCTCGTATCAAGCTACGCTCATGTTCGCTTATGCTTCAGAAGGCCCGATTGATCCAGACAATGTGAACTATTTCGCCAAGACCTATCCATTTGCCGTTCTGCCAACCGGCAGCGCTTTTGATCAAAGCGGTACCTACTTTTCTCCGATGATCGGCTTCGACTTTGCCGACGCTCCAGCGCCGTTAGCTGCTTTGGGAAACTTTATAGCCGACGATGAATATAATACTGAAACCGGCAATATTCTTTATGCAGTTCAGTTCTTAGACGAAGATCAAGAGGTGTTAGGCATCGGCTCTCAATATGCTTCTGACGCGAACGGCTATTGGCTGGTGGCAGATAATGACTCCCTAGCTTTTATTGATAGTACCTCTTTCTTCCCTGAAATTCGCTATGCACGTTTTAGGGCTACCTTACAGTCCTTCACATATAGCTCTAGCAAACCCAAACTTTTCGCCATGAGCTTAACCTACGAAGTTAATGTGGGTGAACAAGTTGCGCTCATTAACTTTGCCAATGGCGAGGACAACGAAAAAACCGTGATGGCGGGTGAATCGGTTGCTTTCCAAATGGCCATCACACCGGCTCCGGGTCATGAGTCGGTTCAGAGAAATATTATGCTGTCACTCGCGCTCGATCCCGATGACGGATTTATCATCGCGAACTATCCCGCCACCGTTGAACTCTTGGGTGATGGTGCTACTGTGCCATTTGAAGTAACTCTCCTAGCCGATGTGCTTACCCCTGTAGATAATACCTATACATTCGTTGTTAGCGGTGTGGCGGCTGGGGAAGCCAACATGGTGGTGGTCCCGTCGCCTGCCGGTACGGTCGCGATTACCGGGGCAGTAGAGAACGGCTCTTTTGGTTTGGATTTGGTTTCTAACTCAAAATCTGGTTTGCCAGAAAGTGAAGTCGAGTACGTAGTCGAGATCGACAGACAAAATGATTTTAGTGGTTCAATTGCCTTTACCGTTGCCGGTGAACTAGATTCTGACTGGGCCGACTTTAGCCCGGCCGCTACCACCGGTGACAGCACCACCCTAACTGTCACCATCCCAGCCGGAACTGACCCCGACACTATCAACTTTGAAGTGGTGGGTACCTCCGGCGAGCTGGAAGCCACTGTCGCTGCCGTCTTAACCGTGCTCGAACCAGGTGACGGTCCGGCTATTACTATTAATCTTACCGTTCCAGTGGAAGGCGAAACTACCTACAAAGCCAATACACCTACTTTCTTGCTACGCCTATACAGCGGTTTGCAAAAGATTTTTGAAGATACATTCTATACCAACCAAAGTCATCAGGCCGCAGTTGAAATAGACGCTGGCGTGGTGAGCATTGGCGAAACCTATACTCCATTAGTTAGAAGCACACGACATCTATGGGCAAAAGGACCCGAGTTCACTGTCACCAGCGGTAAGACGGCTTATACCGTCACGTTCACTACTCCGCTTTTGACCGGTGATTTGCACAGGGACGCTGATACCAGTGAGCACTTCATTAGCCGAATCAGCGGTATGGATCTAGATATCTTGCTGGGTGACTATGGAGAGGAAAAGTCGGGTCTACTGTCCGATTTAGACAACAACAGTGTGGTCAATGGTATGGATCTGGATTATATCTTAAAAAACTGGGACAAGATGTTCAGCTGGTAATCAGGTGACATCTTGACAAAAGCCAAAAAGTGTAGTATAATGAAAGTAAGAGTAAGGACTCTTCGAAAATAAAAATCAATATGAAAAAGCTGTTCACTATCCTGATGTCTTTGCTGCTCCTAGGTTCGCCTATGGGTGTTTTTGCGCAAAGCTCAAGCTATCCTGCTACTTTGGCCTTCGTTGGCCCAACCAATAACAAGGTGGCGGTCAACACTAATTTTAATGTCAGCATCACGGTCAACACTGGTGGACAGGATGTGTCAGTGGTGGACGCACGAGTGAAGTTTAACTCCACCGAATTAGAATACGTCACCGTTTCATATCCCGAAACCGACCCTACCTTTTTGCCCAGCATTTTCCGCAAAACCTCTGGTCCGATTATCAATGAAGATGGTGACACCACCGAGCTAGTGATGGCTCGTTACAAAGAGGCGGGTGGTGATGCCACCAACGGTACTGGCACTTTTGCCATTCTGACCTTCAAGCCCTTGGGCGAGATTGGCGATACGACCAAGCTCGAATTTACTTTCGACGGTCTGGGAGAAAGTGTGGACTCAAACATCGTAGCCGATGGTGCGTCTACCGACTTACTGGGCACACCCAACTCCTTAACTCTTACTGTCGCAGCTGCAACCGACGATCCAGTGGGAGATAGCCCAGTGATTGATAGTATTTCACCTAGTCGTGGCAGCAAGGATGTTTCCCAAGAAGTTACTATTTACGGTGAGCACTTCGGCAGCTTTGTCTCGGGCAGCAGCAAGGTTTACTTAGGTACCAAGCTCATGGAGATTGTGGACTGGAACGACACAGCCATTGTTATTCAAGTGCCGGCCGAACCAGATCTTACCCAAAACTCCACTCGTCAGGTCAAAGTTCACCGAGCTGATGGCGAGGAAGACACTTATACTGGCTATACTTATACTGTCTCCACTACGTTACCTAACAACGGCCCAGAAGATTTTATTTGGGCAGGTATTTTACTAGCTGCGTTGGGTTTGAGCATCCTGACCTATCGTAAGCTTAGTTACGTAGGCAATGTCCAAACTTCTCTTAGCACCCAACAACTTCACGATCTATCCCCCCAGGATACTACCGAAGACAGCAATATTATCTATCGTTTTTAAGTGAATAATATGGAACGTTTTGAACAGTCCTTACAACCTGAGTCCGAAGACCGTGAAGCTGGTCAAGAGGAAAACCCCTTCACAGAATTAAGTTCAGAGGAGCTTTACCGACGTATGACTGAGGCTCAAGCCTATGCAGCAGAACAGAAGAACGCATATGGCAGAGCCAATCCCGACGCGAGTTATTATGCGTTATCCGAAGCGTATGATAGGGCAGGAGCTGAACAACAGCTTGCCGAGCTGTTGCAGGAAGATGAACGTCGGACTACCGCATTAGTTGATGAGTGGGAGAAGGATACTCCTATTGGCCAGTATCCAGCGGCAGGCGAAATGTCCCGTGTTGCAGCGCGTCGCTATGCGGATTTTAAAGAAGATCGCGCCTCTCTTGCGCGTCTCGCTGAGAGACACCGAGCACTTGAAGTGGCTCGAGCGATTGACGCCAGAGTCGCCAGATGGAGAAAACAAAGAAACGAGCGGTAAGTGAATCAGTAGAACAGAAATTTTTTATTCGAGGGCACCTCTTATCGGGGGTGTTTTCGGTTATGATATGGGTATGACTACTTTTGCGGATGAAGTTAGATTCCAAGTCAAAGCCGGCAACGGGGGAGATGGGCTGGTCTCTTTTCGGCGTGAGAAATTCATTGCCAAAGGCGGTCCCGATGGCGGCGATGGCGGCGATGGCGGCAGTATCTATATGGTTGCCGACCATAATTTAAATACCTTGGCCGACTTAGCTACCCGCAAGATCTTCAAAGCCAAAAATGGTCAGTCAGGACAGCGGCACAAGGCCTCTGGTAAATCTGGTGAAGATTTGATCCTCAAGGTGCCAGTTGGCACTCAGGTTTTTGAGGTGGAAGAGGTTAATGGTAAACCCCAACAATTTTTGGTAGCGGACCTTGATCAAAATGGCGACAAATTTTTAGTTGCTGAGGGAGGCGAAGGCGGGTTTGGGAATACCCGCTTTGCTAGAGCTTCGTTTCAAACCCCTCGCTTTGCCGAACTCGGCGAGCCAGGCGAGGAAAAAGAAGTGGCCTTGAAGCTAAAGGTGGTCGCTGATGTGGGTCTGGTGGGGCTCCCCAATGTGGGCAAGTCCACTTTGCTCTCGGTCATTTCCAATGCCCGCCCTAAAATTGCCAACTATAAATTTACTACCTTAATTCCGAATCTTGGCATAGTCAAATACGACGATGTCAGCTTTGTGGTAGCCGATATCCCCGGTCTCATCGAGGGGGCCGCCACTGGCAAGGGCCTGGGCATTCAGTTTCTCAAACATGTTGAGCGGACCAATTTGCTTTTGCATATACTAGACGCCACTAGCCCAGATCCCAAACGGGACTTTGACAATATTAATAAGGAATTGAAAGAATACCACAGCAGCCTGAAAGCCAAGCCACAAATCGTGGTATTCAATAAGATTGATGTGGCCAATGAAGATCAGCTAAATAAAATCAAAAAGCTTAAGTTTGGCCGTGCCCCGGTTTTTTACATCTCGGCTGTCACACATGCCGATGTTAAAAAACTACTTGGCAAAATCGCCAATATACTGAAAACTGGTAAAAAGAAAGCTCCTCAGGGCGACGAGCTCTTTCGGGTCTTCACCATCAAAGATTTGCCGTATATGCGTTTTGAGGTGCTAAAACGGAAGGGCTTTTTTGAAGTAGTAGGACGCAAACAAGAGAAGCTAGCCATTAAAACCGATATGAACAACCCCCAAGCCCTAGCGCGTTTTTATAAAGTTTTGGATAGAATGGGTGTACTCACCGCCCTCAAGAAAGCTGGTGCCAACGAAGGGGATAGGGTAAAGATTGCTGGCAAAGAATTTGACTTTGAAGTCATCTAGTTTTTAAGGGCTCGTAGTCCCAGTAAGCTGGGACGCACAGATTTTTACCCCGTTGAAATTTTGGTGGCATGGGCTCGTCGTATAATGGTATTACGCCGCATTCGCATTGCGGTAACGCGAGTTCGATTCTCGCCGAGTCCACCAAAAATTTCTTTTCGGGGCGCATGCGTGAAGTCAGGGGTTTGACTTCCCCCGGGTCCACCACGAATACCCTTGACACGGTGGCGGTTTTGATATATATTGACGCTACTGCCCCAAGGGGTAGTTTTTATTTGTTTCACTTAAAGATTTGCCAATACTTTGGGGGGCAGCTATTGCCCTCATTGCATATCTTTCTGTGGGGGGTTCCGGTGGGACGACAATTGATCCTGCTACTTTGGAATTGCAGAAATTTTTGGAATCAAAAAATAGTCCCATACCAGCTGAAGAGCTGACAAAATACGACAACTGGAAAATGATAGTCGCTCTGTCGGCTGCCGAAAGCGGATACGGTAAACATCTGGGGGGAGAGTGCAACGCCTGGGGTATCAAAGATTTTCGAGCCGGCAGTGCCAACTATGGCCGCACCCGCGATTTTGAGTCCTGGGCCGAGTCGATAAAATACACTTCTGAATTGCTGTATAAGTATGAACCAGAAACTGGTATGCCGACTCCCGAGGGCATGGTGGCGGCCTGGAAGTATGTTCTCCCTTATGGACATTGGCTGGCGAACGTCAACTATTCGCTTTATGACATTGATCAGCACATTAAGATCGAGGTCTAAAGATGCTAGAATAGTGGTATGGTTCCACTCAAAAAGAAACCGGAAGCTGGTGAAAAACACATAGTCGCTCTTACCCGTGCGGTGGATAAGGCCTACGGCAGTTGGCGACATCTTATTGCCCGATCTTTTGTATCGGGTGTTTTTGTCGGCTTGGGTGCGACTGTGGGGTTTGCTTTAGTGATCGCTCTCGTCGGCTACATTTTGGGTGCTCTGGAAGTAGTGCCCATCATCGGTGAGTTTTTCGCCAATTTGAATGAGTTTGTTAATACGGCCGCGGCCCTAAAATAACCACCGATGCTACATACCCCGCATTTCTTAACCGGTGTGGTTATTGCTACGCAAATACCTGATCCCGTAGTGGCATCTGCGGTGGCCCTGACTTCACATTTTGTACTGGATGCTATTCCACATGCCGATTATATTGATGTACCAGAAATTACTCCGGCCAATGTAGTGATGGTAGTAGCTGACGGAGTAGTGGCATTGTCCTTGTTTTTTGCCTTGGTGGAACCCCAGCTTTGGGGTTACGCTTTTGTCATCGGTGTGATGGCGAGTTTGCCGGATTTTATAGAACTCCCCAAATATTTTTCCCCCAAGTGGGCCACCCTGCCAGGGATTAAGCAATTTTCTCACTGGCATGGCATCACGCTGCAATTCAATAGAGACCTGCCGTTTCCTAAACGCAGCTGGTCGTATTGGATACTCGGTTTACTACCACAAGTAATCCTGACAGTTTTTCTTGTCAGCTTTTTGGTGGCTAGGTAGTTGGTAATTTATCTACAGAAAATAAAACCCCGCCTTGTTTAGAGGCGGAGTTTTACGTACTAAAAATAATACCGGAATAAACCTATTTCCTAGGCATGAAAATCTCGTACAGTCCGAATACCACGTAAATGATACCCAAGATGACTGCCAAGGTGAATCCCCAGTCGCGGTTAATGAAGACCAAAATCAGGTCTACAATACCGATAAGAAGATATAAATATGCCATCACGACCCTCCCTACTTAATGGTATAGCCATACCATAAATGTCAAATAAAACTACTTATATTGTAGCATGAAAAAGAAGTAAGGGTCTCGGTATAGCCGAGACCCGGTCGATATGTGAGAGAGGCATAATGCCTCGGGGCCGAAAGGGCCGCGCTCCCAGATCCTCACCGACGTGAGGGGTTCGCCCTGGGATGACGCATTTTCATTCTATATTTTCTGGGATACTTTTCAAGCAAAAACGTATCCGATCATCCCCGGATATCCACGAATAAATTCGCTGCCGGACATGGCACTACGTCCCTCTAGCTGGACTCTTAGGATTCGGATATGGCCGATCATCATTTCGCCACCAACTTGGGCAACGGTATTTTTAGGGATGTCGCTACTTTCAATATATTCGGCTTCAAGTAGCTTTAGCAGCTTGCTGCTATCCCGAGCGTCGCCGAGGGACAACCTGGTATAGGCCGAAGGCCACGGATTCATGGCCATGATGTGGCGGACAATTTCTATTTCGGAAATACCCCAGTCAATTTGCCCGTCTTCTTTTTTGATCAATTTGGTGTAGGTTGCCTGGGTGTCATCTTGCGGGGCAGGAGAGATCTTGCCTGCTAAGTAATCTGGCAACTTGTTGATCAGTAATTTGGCGCCCACCTGGCTCATCTTTCCGCTCAAGCTTTTGGTGGTATCGAGTCGGTCGATGTCTACCGGGTCGCTCATGGCGATAATGGGGCCTTCGTCCATGCCCAAAGTCATCTCCATCAAGGTAATCCCAGTTTGTTGCTCGCCGTTTAAAATAGCCGCTGCAATCGGTGAGGCACCGCGATATTTAGGCAAAAAAGACCCATGTATGTTTACAATCTTGCCAATATCCAAAAATTCCTGTGGTAGGATTTTTCCGTACGCTGCTACTACAATAATATCGGGGGAGAGAGTTTTTATATCCGTAATTAGCTCCGGATTATTTTTTACTTTTTCGGGTTGGAAGGTTCTGAGTGAATACTTTTGGGCGATCTCTCGCACCGGGCTCATTTGCATTTTTTGTCCACGGCCTCGAGGTCGGTCTGGCTGGGTGACAACCCCCACTATCTCAAACCGCTCATCATGAATCAGCCCATCCAATGACGGGACGGCAAATTCGGGCGTGCCCATGAAGATTACTTTATAACTTGTTGGCGTCATCAGTTTTTTCATAAGTATAGAGATCTCCCTCCACTCGGTCGGGGAGCAGCACTCCGTTCAAATGATCTATTTCGTGCTGAATGACTCGAGCCAACAAACCACCAGCTTTTCTCTCGATGGGGTTGCCATTTTCGTCCAGTCCTTTGTATCGAATACTTTCTGGCCGTTTCACCATGCCATAAATCTGTGGGAAAGACAGACAGCCCTCCTCGTCTTCAGCTAACTTTTTTGAACTCCAGATAATTTCTGGGTTGATGATGGCTGTGCGGGGGACAGGTGTCTCTTTGCTAGAGTATTCCGCGATAATGATTCTTTTTAGTTCACCCACCTGTGGGGCTGATAGGCCGATGCCGTTCTCTTCACCTCCATGCATCGATTCAAACATATCGGCAATCAGTTGCCGTATTTTTTCATCCACCTTCTCGACTCGTTCGCTCTTGGCGCGTAGGGTTTTAATATCGGTAGAGTCACTTGCTAGATAAATCTTCTTTTTCATCCTGTTCATTATACCAAAAATCTGCTTCTATAAAGGATTTTTCTTTACAAAACTAGCGCCATGCGCTACTTTGTAGGCAGCACATATTTTCCGGAGCGTGGTATATGGGATCCTCACAACTGGTGGCAGCAGCCACCAAAGAAATCGCAGTGTCGGCACGTTATTCGTTGCCACGCTGCGTCTGCTTTTTTGGGGGTTGGCTAGGTCAACCCGGGCAGACGCAGGCCAACATAGCAGCCAGGACGTTGCTCTTGGCCGCTACCGGTGATGCAGCACCCTTCGGGCTGCCCCTGCTGGTGCAAAGTGGCCTCTACGGCGTCTGTGATCTCGAGGTAGACAGCCGTCGTGGGAAGCCATTACTGGCTGAACTGAGCCAGAAGCGTTCACGGTGGCTCACCGACCCGAGGGCTCTATCAACCTCTGACCTCTACAGCTACCGAGCCGAGCTGGAAACGCTGGAAGAGGAAAGCAACCGAGCCCTGTTCCGCATCGTTTTCTTCCGGATTTACGATGATAACGAAGGCCAGCACAAGAGCGAAGATGTTCTGGAAACCTATGGGTACCTGGTCCCTCGCACTGGCTTCAAGCTGGTTCCGGCAACGGTTGCGGAGCATGAATTCAGTGGCTTCGAATGTGGCTAGGGCCATCTGTGCCACAGAGCCGTTATACGCCGGCGTGACTCACACCGGCGTACTTTTTTATACGAAGGCAAGCAAAGAAGCTACCTGCTGGCGTACCAGCTGGTAGCTTCGTAAGTGTGAAAAAGAGCCCATGTTATTTTCTTTCCCCCCTCCGCATCTTTCGGTCCTGTTTCGCTAGGGCCAGATAGATACCCATCGTAGCCAACAGGTATTCGGCAAGGACGGTCAGACCAAACCAACACAGCCATCCTGCCACGATGTGTTCTTTTGGAACAAGGGGGAGAAAACAAAAGGCGACGACGATGCCGATCACTACGACCACTGGCCACAAGACCAAACAGAAGGCCAGCGCCATAGTGAACGGTGCCAACCGTTCTACCCAGGTTATGACCTGGAGTTGCTCCCTACGCTTTTTCATTTCTCACCCCTCCTTAAAGAGGTGGTACAATTTCCTGCCGAGAGCGTAATATAAAACCCGCTTCCGGTCAATGTTTTTGGCAGCGATCTAAAATGCCGGCCGCAGGGGGTACCTGGGCCGGCTGACTAACTTGGTGCCTGGGTCTGGGAGGTAACTAAGAGACTATCTCCCAGCGCAGGCGCTTGGCTTCATCCTGTGTACCCATTGAGACAGTGAAAGGAACATTTTCCTCCACCAGCTTGGTTACGAATGGGATAAGTTGCTTGACCCAGGCATCCCAATCCCCGCAAGGGTAAGGAACGTCCAGATCGGGTGCTCCCGCTACGTGGTCGTAGCTACCTCGAACTGTTCTGCCGTCCCACAGGTCGAACTCGGCTGCTATAGATCCTGCTTGTCGGCAGGGGGCACTTGCCTCACAGGCAATCAGGGTCAGCACAGACGAGAGACGAGGAATCTTGATACTGATTTTTGTTGCCATAGCTTTACGCTCCGGTACAGTTGATGTTCGCAGCATAGTCCTAAAATCAGCTCCCAGTCAAGCAAAATTCGATAGCTCATCTTTTAGCCTCCACCGACTAGTGGAGAAAAATGCTACAATTTGGACATGGAGGAGGCAAAAAAAGCCAAAGCGGTCATTTTTGATTGGTCCGGTGTCATCAAAGATGCGCTCACAACCCAACTTTGGGTGGTGAACAAAATGTTCGCGCATTTTGGTGTGTCTGCCATCTCTTTGGAGGAACTAAAAGACAACTGGGAGCAGCCGTACATGCTCTTTTTCAATAAGTATTTGCCAGAGCTGACCATTGAAGAAGAGCAGAGATTATACAGACAGATCATGGGTGAAGCGGATTGTCCTAAATCCTCACCCTTTCCCGGTATAGTAGATTTCATCAAAGGGCTAAAAGACCAGGGCTATTTTCTGGCGGTCATCAGCTCCGACTGGCCCGAGACAATTTTTCCTGAAGTAACCAATTACGGGCTAGATAACGTGTTCGATGAAGTATCAGTCGGTGTCCATGACAAGAGGGAAGGGGTATGTGAACTAGTGGAAAAATATTCTTTAGATCCCACCAACACATTTTTGGTTGGCGACAGTGGCCATGAAGTTGATGCCGCCAAGAAGGCAAATATCACAAGCGTTGCCGTCACCTGGGGGTACGATACTGAAGCTAAGTTAGAATCCACCCATCCGGATTTTATTGTCCACACTATAGACGAACTAAGGAGTGCTATAATCTAGGCACTTGTCCCGTTAGAAATTTAGAAAACGGGCTGACAAATGTGATAATCAAGGTGTCAGTTAATAGGCATAGCAAAAATTTCTAATGGGATGAAAAAGATAAATTTTACAATTCGTAAAGCCACGCCAAAAGATATCAAGACGATAGTCGATTTACGTCGGAAGCTGGATGTGTTCGAGCATCGTTATAATCCTTTGAATCCCGTACCGTCTCGGGCTGAACTTTTACGACAAATACCGGGGTATATCAAAGACAAAAATTTCCTTTTCTTCATTGCCGAGGTAGAAGGGAGGCCAGTAGGTTTTTCGGTAGTCTCAATAAAGAAAAGTGAACATACCAAAAAGAAGACTGCCAGCCTAGATGCAATCTGGGTGGAGCCACGATATCGTAGACAAGGCATTGGTCGCGCATTGACTGATACTCGATTAAAACAACTGGCTAAGTATAAATTAGCAAAAATCCTTGTCTACATCAGACCTGATAACACTCCCTCCCAGGCCAACATCAAAAGCTTCGGTGGAGTACACACCTACAATGTTTACCAATTCAAACCAAAGAAGAAATGAAATTAATTATCACTCGCCACGGTGAGACAGAAGAGAACAAGGCAGGAATTTTACAAGGGCAAATACCCGGCACATTGTCTGAACTTGGGATTGAACAAGCCAAAAAACTTGCTCTGAGATTGAAGGATGAAGAGATAGATTACATTTACTCATCCGATTTAGCTCGAGCCGCTGATACTGCACAAGAGATCGTCAAGTATCATCCTGAAGTCCCGTTTGAATTGACTAAAGAACTTCGTGAAAGAGATCTGGGCAAGTTCGCAGGGAAACAAAAGAGCGGATGTGGGTTTGACGATCCTAGTATTGAAAGCATAGTAGATATCCGAAATCGAGCTAGTCAATTTATAAAGAAGGTTATTGCCCAACACCCGAATGACACGGTTTTATTGGTTGGACATGCTGGCATGAACAGGAACATTATCGCCGTGCTCGAGGAGAAAGAGTTCGACGACACTCCTGTTTTGCTCAACACTAGCATCACCATCTTCCAGGTCGATAAAGATGGAAAGGTCGAGATAGAATTAGACAACGACGCCAGCCATTTAGAATAATTTTATGGAAGAAATAATAAATTTTTTAATCAAAGCCAGAACCAATACCTATGCCAGTGGGGGAGGTAAAGTCGAGCCACTTTTGCATGGCTCCACCCAATTGGAATTCAGCGATGGTGAATATCTATATAGAGATGTCTACTACACCGGCGAACATACCTTTTTGGGTATAGAAACAATCTATCACCAAGGCAAAGTTGTTTGGTCTATGGTCTATCACGGCGACTGGGGCACAATGACCGAAGAAGAAATCGACTCTGTCCTCCGCCCAGCCCTAATCGAAAACGCCAAAACCGCCCGCACCAGCGAGCAAGTCGACTGGCAAAAAGACAACTTCCAATATAAATGCACCGGCGCCGGCGACGAATTAAATTTCCAAGGCACCGAAACCATCACAAGCGAAGGCAAGGAACTCTACAAACTAACCTATAACTCGACCAAGATATGGCCGAAACATTACCAAGGAATTGGAAAAACTTTTTGCCCAAAAGGCGTCGTATTTTTGTGCGTTATCCTATCCCCAAATTGTCTGATTTAGAGGAGTCGACTAAGAAATTTGCCGGCCTTGTAGGGGTATCTTATGGCAAACAGATTTATCATAATATAAGATCTGGAATTGGAGATATCTTGGGAAGCTATGAAGATATTTCCCGGGAGACAAAGCGCATTGAAAAAGCAAAAAAATACATACAGCAAAACC
The DNA here is from genome assembly GCA_028717565.1 of Patescibacteria group bacterium. Classification (GTDB taxonomy): domain Bacteria; phylum Patescibacteriota; class Kazan-3B-28; order Kazan-3B-28; family Kazan-3B-28; genus JAQUNP01. The sequence goes on along the minus strand of JAQUNP010000001.1, from coordinate 171,938 downwards.
TCCAACTAGTTAGTAATAGTGATATGCGTGGAGTTATTGCAGACGAGGTAAGAGAAAGATGTGGGGTTAATGTTATGGGCTCTAACAAACTTCCAATAGATTCATTGTATTTACAAAGTATGTTGCATCAGTTTCGTTTTACGCTCGAATTACTTCGAGAACTGGCTAAGGATTTAGACAAACTGAAGGATGCTTTTAAGCAAGCGCCCTTGGACTCAGAGCTGGTTGACTCATTGCGGAAATTGCCCCATCCGTTAGGTCGCTGGGTCTTGTTGACTTTTGGAGTCGCAGAATTAATGACGGTGTGTGAAGAGATTGCTAACGGTTACAAAGACAATGTTATTGAAGAAACGGTTAAGAGTATTAAATCCAAATTTGATTACAAGGACATACGTGATATTTTGGCGCATTGGGAGGATTATGCCAGAGGAGTTGGTTGTCTTCAGTGCAAAGGTGAGGTTCCCAATAAGTTCCCTGATTTACAATTTTCTCCCCCAACAGTATTCAAAATTTATCATTACAAGGCAGACATTGTTGAACTAATGGATGAGATGGAGGAGCTAGTGCAGCGTTCAGAGAGCATTATACAAGCCGCAGTCGAGAGGGATTATCCAGTGGTCCCCGTTGGAGAGATTAGACATTAGGCAATGAGAATTTAGCTTTAGTTCTGACTAAGGCATGTTTGATCCGCCGGCTGGCGGAGAGTTTGCTGCTTTGTCAGACAAAAATAAATTCCATGTGCCTTTGACTAATCGCGACCGGGGTGTGTTTTTCTCCACCTTTTTGCACACCCAAAAAGGTGGGCTGGATCAAACGCCAGCCAGCGTTTGGAAGGGGTTGAAGGGGAACCCCCTTCATTTTTAACTTTCCACTCCCGGTAAACCGGGATCTACGACCCTTCGGGTCTTCGACTCACAACTTAAAACTAATTCTCCGAATCAGTGTTCGACTCTTTGGACACAAGGTACCAGAAGAGTCGCCCTGGCTCTTTTGCTCCACTTTGTTTCACTTCCGACAGCAATTGCCTAACTCGGTTCACACCGAGCCGTTTAAAAAACCCTAAATAAAAAGCAAAAGAACCTTTGCCTTTTACAGCTGTCTCCCCAAAAAGAGTCCGCGCCTCATCCACCAGCAAATGCAACTCCGAATGCAGATGCGGATTCCGCACCTTTTCTTTTAGCTTCTCCAAACTATCCGACAGCTCCTCCATACATATAAAGTATATCAATATAAAAAAAGAGAGGGGGCACGAGGCCCCCCTCTTGGTCGGGGTGGAGTTTACGTTCGCTGCCAGGATCGCCGGATCTCGTCCAGCAGCTCCTCCTCGAGCCCACCAGGGGACTCCAGGAGGCGCCCCAGAGAGCTCAAGATGTCATTTCGAACCGAATACTCCAAGTATTGCGGCTCCTTGAGAAATGCCAATAGCTGCCTGGCCTTCTCGTTGATATCTCGAATTCCCTGGATCCTTTGCAGCCGCGCAAACTGTTGATTGGCCATGTTGGCCATATCATTTGCGGCAGCAACGTCCATTTTCATCTCCTTACCCACATATAAGTTCACCCCGAAGGGTGGATTTATCATACTCCCAGAGCTACTTTTGTCAATTACCTCCGATTTGTCCTCGGAGTATTGACGTATCCAAAAAATAATGGCAAAATTTCCCTTGTGTGTAAAAGATGTATATGGTACATTTTTTACTAGTTGCAAATGAAGGTTTGCATACCTGGGGAATATTTAGTAAAACACGCATTTGATTCAACCAATCTTCTATCAAATAGTATCCGAAGTTTACGATTTGGTGTCTCTGTATTTGCAAAACTTTTTTAAGACGTAGGTTCGTCCGTAAGTTTCCGTCCGCCAGCTGGCGGATTTAACCGGCAGGGCGAACGCCCTGTTTTCAATTGCCGGAGAGGCAATTGTCCCGAAGAACTGAGGGATATTCCTTGTTCTTAAGGACAGTTCTAAAGGTACCCCCTCGGTGCCTCGGGGCATCACTCATTTCAATAGTAATCCCAATTCGCTCGTTGAAAATTAGTGTAGTAGTACAAAAGCAAATAAATTTCATCTTTTTCTATACTTTGACGAGCGTAGAAAGAAGATGATTCTCTTAAATCGTCGATATCAAGTCGTTAAGGCACAAATCCTAACCACAAAGATAGGCGATCAAGTTACTCAAGAGCATTCGGCGGATGCCTTGGTTGAAATGACCGAAGAAGGACGTAGTAGGCTGCGAAAAGCCTCGGGGAGGGGCCAAACACCCTTTGATCCGGGGATATCCGAATGGAGAAATCCACCCGCCAATTCTGCGTATGAACCTGCAAGCTTGACTTCCAAGCTTGGCCTCTTGTTGGCCAGTTTCCAAACTAGCTAGCGAGGAATGTCATACTTAGAATTGGCGGGTACCAGCTGCTGAACACATAGGCAGTTTGGAGGGAACTGTGGGAACTGAAACATCTTAGTACCACAAGGAATAGAGAACAAACTAGTCATTCCCTGAGTAGTGGCGAACGAAAAGGGAGAAGCCCAAACCTTCTTTTATGTATGAAACCTGTTGGTGTTGTAAAAGAAGGGGTTGAGAACACGTGACCAAGCAACAGATTGGTTAAGGAGTGAGAAATAATTTTTCTAGCGGAAGGTCTCTGGAAAGAGCCACCACAGAAGGTGAAAGTCCTGTACGCGAAAGGGAAATTACTCTGAAGTGTTTTTCAAGAGTACGGTGGGACCCGTGAAATCCTGCCGGAAGATGCCAGGACCATCTGGTAAGGCTAAATATCATTTCAAACCGATAGTGAACAAGTACCGTGAGGGAAAGGTGAAAAGTCCCCCTGTTAGGGGAGTGAAATAGTACCTGAAACCGTATGCTTGAATAGAAGTCGGAGTTCCGGTTTAACCGGAATGACGGCGTGCCTTTTGTAGAATGAGCCAGCGAGTTACGTCTCTGTTGCAAGGCTAAGAACCATAAGCGTTCGGAGCCGCAGCGAAAGCGAGTGCAAACAGCGCGACTAAAGTAGCAGGGAGTAGACCCGAAACCGGGTGATCTAACCATGGCCAGGCTGAAGCTGCCGTAAGAAGCAGTGGAGGGCCGCACCAACCTACGTTGAAAAGTGGGTGGATGAGCTGTGGTTAGGGGTGAAATGCTAATCGAACTCGGAGATAGCTGGTTCTCCCCGAAATATATTTAGGTATAGCCTGATAGCGTTTCCAGCAGAGGTAGAGCTACTGAATGGATTCGGGCCCTTTTGGGTACCGCGTCCAATTAAACTCCGAATACTGACTGGTTAAAGCATCAGAGTCAGACAGTGGCGGATAAGCGTCATGAGTCGAAAGGGAAACAGCCCAGACCGCCGTCTAAGGTCCCTAAATCTTGGCTAAGTGTGAAAGGAAGTGGGGACACATAAACAACCGGGAGGTTGGCTTAGAAGCAGCCATCCTTTAAAGATAGCGTAACAGCTCACCGGTCGATGTGTGTCTGCGCCGAAAATTCAACGGGGCTAAGCCAAGTACCGAAGACGCGGATGCCCGACTTGTCGGGTGTGGTAGGGGAGCGTTCTATGCAGCAGTGAAGTTAAACCGTGAGGTTTGGTGGAGCGCATAGAAGTGAGAATGCTGGCATGAGTAGCGAGATTGAGGTGAAAAACCTCAACGCCGATTTATCTGAGGTTTCCTGGGCAACGGTTTTCGTCCCAGGGTTAGTCGGGCCTAAGGCGAGGCCGAAAGGCGTAGTCGATGGACAACGGGTTAATATTCCCGTACTACTTTGTATTCGCCCAAGACAATTGAGATGCATGGATTGGATGATCGACTCGGCTTCGGCCGGGCTGGATGCCGAACTGTGTACTCATGCGTCTAGTGATGGGGTAACGCGGACTGGTAAGTCGAGCCGGGATAGGTTTCCCGGTCTAAGCAGTAAGAGTGATCTCTTTGGTAAATCCGGGGGATCGGTTTGGATTCGTTCAAACGGTCTCGAGCTGTGATGGGGAACGGATTCCTTCGGGATGAAGTGACTTGACTGATCTAATCTGACTAGAAAAACCTCTAGCGAGAATACAAAGTATCCGTACCGAAACCGACACAGGTGGATAGGGCGAGTAGCCCAAGGCGTACGAGAGAACCTTCGTTAAGGAACTCGGCAAAACAGCAGGCGTAACTTCGGAATAAGCCTTTCCTGTTAGCTTTTATGTAAATAATAGTGACGCAGGACGCAGCTAAAGAGCTCAGGCGACTGTTTACCAAAAACACAGGCTTCTGCTAACTCGCAAGAGGAGGTATAGGGGCTGACGCTTGCCCGGTGCCAGAAGGTCACGAGGAGAGGTCATCCCGGTTTTACCGGGAGAAGCTTCGAATCTAAGCCCTGGTGAACGGCGGCCGTAACTATAACGGTCCTAAGGTAGCGAAATTCCTTGTCGGGTAAGTTCCGACCCGCACGAATAGCGTAACGATCTGAGCACTGTCTCAACGAAGGACTCGGCGAAATTACAATACCGGTGAAGATGCCGGTTATCCGCAGCAAGACAAAAAGACCCCGTGGAGCTTTACTATAGCTTGACGCTGGGTTAAGGACTTATCTGTGTAGGATAGGTGGGAGGCTTTGAAGCTGAAGCGCAAGCTTTGGTGGAGCCATCCTTGAAATACCACCCTGATGAGTTTTTAATTCTAACCCCTAGCCGTTACCCGGCAGGGGAACAGCGTTTGGCGGGTAGTTTAACTGGGGCGGTTGCCTCCTAAACAGTAACGGAGGCGTTCAAAGGTTCCCTAGCGCCGGATGGAAATCGGCGTGATAGCGCAAGAGTATATGGGAGCTTAACTGCGAGACCTACAAGTCAAGCAGATGCGAAAGCAGGATCTAGTGATCCGACCGTTGCACATGGGTGCGCGGAAGCTCAACGAATAAAAGTTACCCCGGGGATAACAGGCTTATCTCCCCCAAGAGTCCATATCGACGGGGAGGTTTGGCACCTCGATGTCGGCTCGTCACATCCTGGAGGGGGAGCACCTTCCAAGGGTTTGGCTGTTCGCCAATTAAAGTGGCACGCGAGCTGGGTTCAGAACGTCGTGAGACAGTTCGGTCTCTATCTGCTGTGGAAGTAGGAAATTTGCGAGGAGTCTCTTCTAGTACGAGAGGACCGAAGAGAACGTACCGCTGGTGTATCGGCTGTTCTACCAAGAGCATTGTCGAGTAGCTACGTACGGACGGGATAAGCGCTGAAAGCATCTAAGTGCGAAGCCCACCTCAAAATAGATTTCCAAGTTCCGGCTTGCCGGAACGAGAGGCACCAGGAAGACGACCTGGTTGATAGGCAACAGGTGTAAGCTCTGTGAGGAGTTCAGCCGAGTTGTACTAATATGCCGAACACTTTTTCGTCTATAGGTTAGGACTTTGTGCCTTGCCTGGCTTGAATCGACGATTTAAGAGAAGTAAGAAATTAAAAAGTTGGCTGTGCCCCGTTAGAAATAGTTTGTCTCTAATGGTAGGCGCGATATAATATTACCGTTAGACATGGCAAACGTCATTTCTAAGCGGGGTACTATTACAATTAATCACCGGGGGTCTCCGGCTCGGAGAGGATAAAGAAATTTATGGCTAAATATAAGATGTTGAGAACCTTGAGTTTAACAATGCGCTTACTTGGCTGGCTAGTTTTCTTAGGTGGCATTGCGCTTAGTGGAGTGATTATGGCTATGCCAGATATTCTGGTAACCTATGGTTTCCAGACCATTGGTACGCCGGTCATGTCTGCACTCGGCATTTTATTTATGAGTATTGTCTATGCTATTATCTTTCTCGGTGTTAGTGAATTCGTTCTATTGGCTATTTCGGTTGATGACAATACCCGCAAACTCAAAGATTTCTTTACTGATAAATCCAAATAATCCCTTAAAAACGAGTCCATAGCTCTGGTGCTTGTAGCAAGGTGGTAATACCCGTTCCCATCCCGAACACGGCAGTCAAGCGCCTTAGCGCCGATGGTACTAGATCGTAACGGTCTGGGAGAGTAGGTCAGCGCCAGAGTTATGTGCTCGTTTTTTGTTAAAATCAACCTATGGGCAAAAAGCACAAAGCTAGATTAAAAGAAATTGAGCGCTTGAAGGCGCTTTATGGACAAAGCGTCGATACTTCTCGACGTGAGCTTTCAGCTATACAACCCACAGCGACTATGCCAACTGCTGCCAATGTCAATCTGGCCGTGGACGATCATAGTCAGATTCGTCGTGATCTTATCGGCTTGATTGTTTTGATCGCAGTGATGGTCGCGGTCTTGATTGGTCTCAACTGGCTAGTGGCACACACCGGCTTTGGTGGTTGGCTGATCGGTTTGTTTGGAATTTAATCGGCTACCTTATACCGAATCGCCTCGGCGAGGTGATGCGGTTTTATCATTGGCGAATTATTCAAATCTGCAATTGTGCGGGAGATTTTAAGTATGCGAGTGTAGCTTCTAGGTGAGAGCTGATAGCTCTCCATGGCTTGAGACATTAAAGCTTCGCCCTCATCATCGAGGACACAGAAACTTTTCAACTCTTCAGTTCTCATATCACTGTTGGTCAAACTGGCGCTATCAGCAAAGCGTTGAATTTGGATATTTCGTGCATTTTCTACTCGTTGCCTAATCACATCAGAGGACTCCTGGGGTTCGAAGTTCTTCAATTTTTCGTATTCGATTCTGGGTACTTCAATATGAATGTCGATTCTGTCCAAAAGTGGTCCCGAAATCTTTTTGTTGTAGTTTTCTATCTGTCCCGCACTGCAAGAGCAAGATTTTTGTTCGTCGCCAAAATAACCACAGGGGCAGGGGTTTTTCGCTGCTATCAACATAAAGCGAGCAGGGAAAGTAAGCTTGCCGGCACTTCTGGCGATATGTACCACCCCATCCTCTAGCGGTTGGCGTAAAACTTCCAGGACTTGGCGCGGGAACTCTGGTAACTCGTCTAAAAACAAAACCCCCCTGTGCGCCAAGGTAATTTCACCCGGTTGAGGAATGTTGCCACCGCCTACCAATGCGACATATGAGGCGGTATGATGTGGGCTTCTAAAAGGTCGAGTCGAGACCAAATGCCTATCTTTTAACAAGTTGGCCACACTATAGATGTGGGTGACACTTAGCATTTCCTCGAGAGTCATTTTGGGCAAGATGCTGGGGAGGGCCTTGGCCAACATGGTTTTACCACTACCTGGCGGACCGGTCATCAATAGGTTGTGTCCACCAGCGGCTGCTATTTCGAGAGCTCGCTTGGCTTGTTCTTGGCCTGCGATCTGGCTCATGTCAGTGTCATAGATATGGGTAGATTGGGGCAAGGTCTCATGCGGACACGGTAGAATAATTTTTTCTCTTTTTAAGTGCAACACTAGATTTAACAAACTGTCGACCGGAATTATTTCAATGTTGTCTATCAGGGCTCCTTCCCGAGCGTTGGCCAGAGGAATGTAGGCGGTTTCAAAACCATGCCGTTTTGCCATGTTGACCATGGCAATGATGCCATTGGTATGACGCAAGGTCCCATCTAGAGCCAACTCTCCAATAAAGAAACACTTGTCACTGTCTAGTTCAATTTGTTTGGAAGCTACTAGCAAACCAACAGCTATTGGCAAATCGTAAGCCGGGCCAATCTTTTTGACATCGGCCGGAGCTAGATTGATAGTTAGTCGACGTGTAGGCATGGTGAGCCCCGAATTCTTGATAGCTGAACGCACTCGTTCTCTAGATTCTTCCACTGCCTTGTCTGGCAACCCAACTATTTTAAAAGTCGGCAGTCCATTGCTGATGTCTGCCTCCACGTCTACTAGGGTCGCATCCAATCCAACTACTGATGCGCTTTTGATTTTGGCTAATGGCATAATCCGATGGCTCTATCAGTTACTGGTATTTAGTCCTGGTTCTAGTGACTCATTGAGTAGAGGGGTAGGGGTGGGTATGACTGGCTCGGCTGGTTCCGGCTCAATCGGTGGGATAGTAATATTTTCATTCGGCTCCGGTGCGCTCGGAATGAGCGGATTGTCCAGACCCGGAATCGAGGGTTCACCCAGCCCTGGTGGGCTGATTGGTAACGGCTCTGGCTCAGGCATGGGCTTTCGTGGTTTTATATCATCTCCTCCCAAGAGCTCTGCTAGTTTGTCCAGCCATTCGTCATAAGTGGGCGGTTTATTGGCCTTACTCTTGGCCTCCTCGTAGGCCTTTTGACCATCACTTTGTGATCGGCGGCTACGTTGACTGGCCCGCTCGGCAGCTTTACGCTCCTGTTCGTCTCGAGCCACTTTGGCATCGCGAATAGCTTTGGCCTTTCTTCGTAGCTCATTTAATTTCTGCATGACGCCTAACATCTTCTCTTTTATCAGCTGAATGGCTCGTCTATGAATAGCGGCCGTGACTTTCTTACCCTCCTTTTCGGCTTTGGCCAGTGCCTCCTCATTTAATTTCAAACGTTCATTCAGCCACTCCAGCTCGTCTACTAAAGCTTGTTCTTGTTCATTTAGTGCCTCTGGCTTTCCCCAGGTCCAGCTTTGCCCGGACGAAGTGGACATAAGACCCGGGTTGGCTTGCAAATAGCTCACCAAACTTTGTTGAATCTGCCCCACGATTGGCAACATGGCTGCGATAAGGGCCTGTGCCTCAGCTGGCTTAAATAAGCCCTTGATCCAATCGATGAATCTTTGCCACCAACTTTTGCTTGGCGGAGCCGATTTTTCACTGAGCCACATATTGACATCGTTGATTAGCTCTGGGAGATTTTGTTCCTCGGCAAAATTACTAGCCAGTTCCGTCATAGATTCCACCTCTTCGCTAGAAAAGGTGCGGCCGTCAAACTCTGGGTCGGCGTAACTTGCAGCGGTGGCCAAAAGGGCACCAGGCGAATAGGTCTCGCTGTTGAGAGACAAGGCCCCAACTACCTCGGTAATAATTTTGGTATCGGTTGTGAAACCGGTCTCGGACATAGTGGTATCATCCGCGGCATCATAACCAGTCGTCCCGAACAAAGCATACACAAACTCGGCCGCATCCGATCTGGTGGCTTTGGCCAAGATGTCCTCGTCGAGGGTTGGGGTGGGCTCTTGGGACATAATTTCCTGTACGGCGGCAACATAGTCCAGATCAATTTGGGTCAGCTCATTGGCATACGTGTCACCATTCTCTTCCAACCACAACCGAGCCAGATATTCGTCCACTCTGGTCTGCTCGTCAGTTGTTAAAGTGGTCGCAGCGTGTGTGTGAAAATTATTCAACACGCCAAAAGCACCAATCACTACCACCGCCACAATGGCAACGGCCATTTCCAAGTAGTGCTGCGGGGTATTGTGATTCGGTTGCATCAAAATGGGCAATTAAATATTTACTTTGATGAGGTAGTAGACTGATTAAGGGTTGCAGATGGCGTGGTGGCGTTCAACTTGGAATCAAGATTTAACCCAGGAGTTGTCGGATAGGCCGGTAAGGGTTCTGGCTCGGGGATAGGACTTTTGGGTGTGGTCGGTGGGTTTGCCTCTAACTGTTTCAAGAAGGCCTCCACCCACTCTTCATAAGTTGGGGTTCGTCCGAGTTCATCTCTAGCATCGGCGTAGCCCTTTTGTCTATCCCGGCTACCGCTTGACCCACGCTTACCGGTAGATCGTCTTTGTCTGGACATAGTATCCTGGTAGTCCTTAAAATCTTGCTTAGCCTTCGCCAACTGAGATTTTATCTGAGCCACTCTGGCCTCCGCATTCTTTAAAGCTTTCAAAGCTGCATCAACCCGAGCCTTCTTAATGGCCTTGTCCCTTTTTTCAGCTTCGGGGCTTTCGTAGAGTACATCTTGTTTCCACGCATCATAGGCGGCAGCGTAAAGCTGCTTTTCCTTGTTTAAAGCCCACTCTGCCTCTTTCAGCTGAGCTTCTAAATCGGCAATCTTTTTATTGTGCGCTTCCCAGGTTGTATCCGTGGCTGCTTCGGCGCCAGTGCCTAGAAAGGTTCGCTGGAACCAGCCAAGAACCTTATCCCAAAAACCGGTCGGGGCAGAATCGCTGGACGTGCTTTCGGCTTCTTCGCTAACGGTGTCACCAGTGGTATCGTCGCCAATTCCATAATCATCGTTGAGATACTGAGTTCGGGCTTCGGCCTCCGCTGTGACATAACTGACGCCTTCTTTCTCCAAGAAATATTCAAATTCGTAGGCCATATACGTTTCGAAATCACTATCCGAAAGCACAATGTCACCGTCGACCGCCTGAGTGACTGAAGATGCTCGGGTAGTCGGTGAGCTAACTGCGAAGTAGCCAATAACAATAATCGCCAAAACCCCCACGGCCATTTGGAACACATGCCACGGGTTAATTTTTTTATCAGATTTCATAAGACAGCATGATTAGTGATAATTTCGCTCCTATTATATCAGATTTGGGAATGTAGCCGTGTCATGAGTGTGGCAATGTCATCACTTTTGGTCAGCATCTCTGGTTGCCAACCTGCTTTAACTGGGATGATCTCGTAATCCAACTGTCGGGGCTCGGTTAGCTCCAGCTTTATCAAAAAACTATTTTGCGTCCAGAAAGTAAATGGCTGCCAGAAAGCAAAATTACCCAATGAGTAGAAAATGGGCTTATCTTTGTAGATCTCGATTGGGTGAGGGACATGAGGGTGGTGACCCAAAATTGCATCAGCGCCAGCATCAATAAAAGTATGAGCTAGTTCAATAGTTCGGGCAGTAGGTTTGGCTGTGTATTCGGCTCCAGCATGCAGGGAAACTAGCACCCAGTCAGCAAATTCGCGGACTTGTTTGATTTCGGCTATGCATGCGTCTTCATCGCCGAAAGCGACATATTGGTCAGCACCACTTTTCTCATAACCGTTGAGCAAATCAGTGAACGCCAGAAAGGCGATTTTTTGACCACGTACCTCAAGAATTTTGGCTGCGAAACGATTTTCTGGTAACATGTCGGCACCCACATATACAATTTCTTGAGCATTCAGATTATTAATGGTTTCTTGCAAACGCTCTTGGCCATAATCCCACATGTGGTTATTGGCAATCGATACAATATCTATACCCGCATTGTGCAACGCAAGCGCCCCTTGGGGCGGACCGGCAAAGCGGTATTCATTAGTGGGGGATTGGGTTTCACCGTTGAGGTCAGCCAGTTGGCTCTCGAGATTTACGAAAGTAATATCTGCACTCTGTAAAATGCCAGTGATATTTTGAAAAGGATAATCTATATTCCCAGCCAAAATTTCTTGTCCGGTTTGTCGGCCCAAATTCACATCACCACCAGCTAAAACAGTGACGGGTTGATCGGCCACTAGCCGCTCGACTAGATGCTGAACTGCAGGGACTCGGAGGGTCAGCCAAAGTGCGTACAGCAAAAGCCCCAAGCCAACCCATAAAAATATCTGGAACTGTAGCCTAAGTCGCATGATCTAATTGTATCACCGTAACTTTTCTAAACGACAGTGAACTCGAGGACTCCTCGATAATCTCCGGTCTGTTGGGCAACCGGTATTTCAATTTGCAAACTAGGGCTCACCAAGGTCATCTCACTAGCTCGGCCTCGGCTGCGTATCCCGACGGTACGAGACGTGTCTAAACCAACCGTTTCCTCGTTTTCTGAAACGTAGCTGACCTCATTATCCCAGATGGTATAAACATCACTCCCACCATCGACAACCCCGTCTTTTCTTAGTTTGACATTAGAACTATCTAGGTTAGTTTTACCGTTATTTAAAGGCACAGTAATAACTGCCGTTAGTGACCATCCTGCGCCACCGTCAGTAATAATGACAGGCTCCCCAAAAGTGTACTGCCCCACATCGCCTGGACTAAGAGAGCCAAGGTCTTGTGCCGCTGGAGCAAAAACGCTTAGTGGAGACCCCGCAGTGATGGTGACTTCTGGGGTGCTCGCATACAAACCGAAATCACTACCGGCATAGGTGGCTTTGAACAAATAGATATTTGCATTAACACCAGTCAAAGACCATTCAAATTCGGTAAAACTCCAGGCATTCATCGAAGTGTTGGACACAGTTCCCCCAGAGTCCTCAATCATTCTACCAGCAGTAAAATCCCATCCACTACTAGTGAGGTCAGTTAGCTGTCTGCTGGTGGCTGTATTTTGGTCAAAATTACCTGACAGGGAGGTTTGGATGTCAGTTGAACTATTGGTGACCAGAGTCCACGAACCAGGCGGACTTTTGGTTTGATAGTATAAAAACGGAACCAGACCAGCATTTTCACCGCCTGTGGAAGCAATTTGAATTCTAAGTCGAAAATTAGTACTGACCGAATAAGTGCCAGGAGTATCTTCAGCAATGCTGCCCACCGAATCAGTCCACGCACTATGGGTTTCGCCATCATTGTCCTCATCGAAGTGATAGTGGGTCTGGCTGAAATCTTCAGTTAAAAACTGCAGGGGAGTGGGTGTAGAGGAATAGTTCATCGGTGGCAGGATGGCACTATCATATACCGAAGTGCCAGGTGTTGTAGGATCTGCTCCAAAGCGGTGATTGGTAGTATAAGCGCCAGAGGAGGTAACGGTAACAGCTTCCATTTCTAATACCAATCTATCGCCAGCACTCACAGCTACTGTCGAGCCCGCCACCACATCTTCCACTTGATTATTCGTGGTGGCTGTGCCCCATTCGGTCGAAGCATTGCCCACTGACTTAATGGTCCCGCGGATGCCGGAGTCGTCATTTTTCCAAATGTAGATCATACTTCGAAATCTAGCATTAGCCGAAGTGCTGGATTCGTTACCATGCATATGAATGACCCAGTTGCCAGCAGGAATCGTCTGGGCAGCTAGTGGGGGAGAGACGAAAGTATTCATCCGCCAGTTGCCAACAGATGTGGATACGGCTTGGCTTTTGAGCTCGGCGCCACCGCCAGCCGTAGTACTCATACGTCTGCCCTCCCAAGTGCCGCCCTGGAATGAATCGCCGGTTTGATGGGCATTAGGCGTGACCTCATGGTCCGCATTAGTCGGCAAGAGCCACAGAGGGTCAAAGGTGTCAACAGTAGTATTGCTAATGGTAATCCGACTGGCTGGTGTAGTGTTGGCCGTATTGTCCACTATATTCGTGTTACCTCCCCAGCGGAATGTGCAAGTGTAGGCCGTGGTGGTGGTATGCTGGAAATCCACCCAGATTTCAACGGCTAAAAAGTCATTGTTATCCGTCGTGTAGGGAGTAACTCCCACTGCATTCATTAAGTACCAAATCTTACCTTGATCACTGGTACCGATTTCAGTACTGTGACTAGTCGGACCAGCTAGGGTTTGGACATTGGAATTGCTGCCGGAGTCATACACATAAGCAAAAGCTCTGGCGTAAGCATTGGCGGCCGCGTTGCTTTCGTCAAACGATGCGGCAACCTGAAACATGGTCAAAGCCGTAAACTGGGTGCCGGAGGCAATGGGCATAATAAAGGTTTTGTACCATGCCAAATCCGCGTTGCTATCTCCCAAACTAGTGCCCACTACGCTGTCACTGGTAGTGGCGGGAACTATAGGCCCAGCAATTGGATGCATGGCGCCGGCTGTGGTAGCACCACTTACCGTAATCTCTACTGTATCAGTGCTGTTGTCCACTGTAGGACCGGCTACACCCCAGTAGGTGTTTGCACTTCTGGTATCGTTTTTAAAATAAAAGGTAGTTTGGCTGGCCGACTGAGCGTGTGCATTTTGTGAACCGGCTAACTGGTTATCGGCTAGGTTGTGGCTTTTTGAAGAAAGATATAAAACATCTACTATGTTACAGTCCCGAAGCAACTGGGTAACTAAGCTACTGGGCAAAACCAGCTGAACAGTCAGCATGAAAGCCACCAGCCAATAAAATCCCCGCCGTATCATTGATAGTTGGCAAAATAGTTATATGTTGTCTCGGCTATGTCGTGCATAAAGGCCCGCGCTTTTATATCCTCCGCTGCCGAATCATCTAACTTTTGCACCATTACCACCATTAAAAACGGTCGGTTCGGCAGATAGACAATGCCCGAGTCGGCGATGACTAAATCAGTTCGATTTTCCCCGTATTTGTGAGCAAACGAAATACCTTCTGGTATGCCGGTTGAAAGATATTTTCTGAAACTGGCATTGGCTAACCAGTCCAAGATTTTTTGTGAACCGTCTCGGTTCAAAAAGCTAGAGGTGTATAGCGCTCGGTATAGTCGGGCATATTCTTTGGAGCTCATCTTGCCTTCTTCAGTAAACAGCTCTTCGGCGCCAGTATCCTCGATAATCAATTGAGTGTCATCTTGGCTTAGGTTACGTGTTAAAATCTGCCCGGCAGTATTGTCAGAATAGGTTAGTAGATATTCCATTAGCTTTTCAATCGTAAAACGGGTACCGATAGGGTAGCGAAACAGGGGGTCTGTGGCATCACTAGACAAAGGGTCTCGATCTCCCTCAAACAGCACCAATTCGCTGTTTAGATCCCACAACCCATTTTCCACCTTTTTCATTACTGTCATGCCCAAAGGCACCTTACCCAAACTAGCCGACCAAAGTTTTAAGTCGGGGTTCACAGCGATATTAGAGCCCGTGTTTAAAAATTCGATATAGGCCGAGACCCGATTAGCTCCATACTGATCAATCATTTCCCGCACCTGCTCACGTAGGGGTTGAATATTAATGATGAAATCTTCCTGTGGTATAAAGTCCCTAGTGATATCTACCAGTGGATATTTTGAACTGTGGGGATGGTTGATGCAAAACACGCATACAAAAATCAGTGCGCCTAAAAGCACTAAGTTCGAGAGAATCAGGATGGGGATAGAACGCGATGGTTGTTTCATGATATAAAAATTTCGTGACTTGTTAGGTCACGATAATCCTGCCGGTGACAAATTCTGTTTTTCCGAAAAGAGAAGCGAGTAAAAACGCTTGCGCAACAATTGTAGTGGTCATTGTATCCTCGAAAGACGAGGTCGGCCGCTAAATATTTCGCAGGCCTATCGTACTTTTGTTTTCTGCCAGAGTTTTGCTCTTAGTCAGCCGGTTAAAAATATTATCGGCCTACTTACTATTCTTGGGCGTCGCATAGCCGGAGCGTCGCCGCTGTGGTCCTGATTGTTTCGCGATTTATCGTCCCTTATCATCGCGATTGGCTTTTGACAATGGACCCCTTACTTAGCCATTTATTTCTTAAAACCATTTTACATCAACACCAGATGGAAAAGCATCAACTTTTTATACTACGGTAAATCGGATGACACCATCATAGTCAGCGATTGCCTGATCTACAGGCATAATTATTTTGATAGTTGGCCGAACATTGGTGGTGTCACCACCGGTACCGCTGCTTCTAGTCCCCACCGATCTGGATTCGTCTAACGAGACAGTTTCATCGGTCTCGGTAACGTTTTCTACATCGCCAGACCAAATCGTATATTCATCTTCGGTTTCTACATTGCCGTCTTTATGTAGATAGACACTCGCATCCGGAATAGTGTTGGAGCCACCATCGCTAAAAGTGGTCTGCATGGCAGCCGTCAAGCTCCACCCACTGCCCCCATCGGTGACTACAACCAATTCATCTGTCTCGAAAGTGGTTTCACTAACGGCTCCGGGATTAGAAGCAGCCAAAACTATGTTGTCGGGCGCCGTGATCCCTAGAGCCGAAGCCAACGAAACAGTGATTTTGCTAGAATCCTCACTATTTGTGTCAATGATAGTGTCCATATAACTAGTAGAGCTGGTAGTTGCATCGCTGTCAGTTGTGACAATCAGCATAAATCCCTCCAATCCCGAGGAGGCGGCCAAAATCACCTCGCTACTTGCTCCGATATTAGACAAAATTACGTCGTT
Source organism: Patescibacteria group bacterium (assembly GCA_028717565.1). Taxonomy (GTDB): domain Bacteria; phylum Patescibacteriota; class Kazan-3B-28; order Kazan-3B-28; family Kazan-3B-28; genus JAQUNP01. Next base: position 156,175 of record JAQUNP010000001.1, on the reverse strand, counting down.
GGCGCCTGACGCTGGGGTACATGATGGTGTGCCGGTATCATCTGAACCAGAATCATAAAATCCGCATGAGCCGATGGTGGGTGTGGTGCCCGCCCAGCCGCCAATAATATTTTTAAAAGTTACGGTATCGCTACCTCCATACATATGAGCGGCTACCGAGCCAACGTTTTTTAATACAACATCAATCCGGTATTGGGTAGAATCGTCAATGCCATCGCCACTACATTCTACAGTCGAGGAGTTGTCATCAGTTAAAGTGGCCGAGCACACCTCCGTGCCTGCTCCCCAGGTCAAAGTTCCTGATTCGTAGATAGTGTAACTATCCAAGATGCCTGATGACCAAGTTAAGTCAGGCGGATCATATTTGGCCACGACTACGTTAATATATGGCGGGTCATTATTTTCATTGGAGTAGGTAGGCGTAGTAATGGTATGTGTATGTGTGCTTGAGGCGGCCGAGGCGGACGGAGTTCCCGGATCGACTAGAACCGGACCTGGATCGACAGCAGCACCAGTTACCAGTTGGGTAACACCTGGGTGATTGTGGGTAGCGCTACCGGTACCAGTGGCATAAGTGCTATTGCCGTAGATATATTTTTGATAAAAATCTCCCCCCGATTCGCTTAAAGAGGTCCACCACGTTGGGGGAGAGGCGTTAAAGAACGCTATCATATCGGTGGGGAGGGGAGTATCGGCGTCATCCACACTATAGAGGGGCAAGCCGGTGCTGGGAGGGGTGTGGTCGCCAGTCGGTGAGGTCCCCGAGTATTGATGAAAATGCTTCTCACTGGCCACCACGTTGGCACCGCGATTATTCAGAGAAATTGTGTCACAAACATCCAATATGATAGCGACATTAGTGTGGGTGTGAGTGTTGGAACCAGTGCTACTGCCAGTGGCGTCTGCGAGACGGACAAAGTTGGTGTTTTGTGATGAATATTGCGTAAATCCAGATGGGATGCTGGCTCCAGAAGCAAAGCCAACTATCACGTCAGCTGGCAAAAAATCTGGCATGCCGGCTTCGTACATGATTAGGACCAAATCCCGGTATTTGGGCAAGATGGTGGCATCATCCATAAAGGAAGCCAAAATATTATGACTGTGACTTAGTGCACAGTCCACCGTATCAGCTCGGTTATTTTTATAGGCCGCGCCAGCGATATTGGTGCTGACAGTCATGTTGCTTAACGTATGATTGTGGATACCTGCCTCATTACCGCCCGTGCTCAAAGCCGAAACCGCCGCGTCTCCTCGCAAAAAGCGTTGATAGGCCGGGTCGCCGGATCCAGATTGTGTTACCCAGCCATCTGGCGGATCGCCATTAGTCGAGTCCCACAGCAGGTACATGGTCGCACCACCGGCCCGAACAGAGGGTGTGAACTGAAAATAAGAAAATGGGAAGCCAAAAGCGAGCCACCCAGCCAGAAACCAAGCCACTCCATTTGCTAGATGTTGATACCTCCCATATATCATTCACCCCCTTCCGTTACTTCTTTTTTGGTTTTTTACCCGGAATTTTTAATTCCGTGCCAACTCTTAATTTAAAGGTTGACTTCAGGTGATTGTATTTGGCAATGGTCTGCCATTTCAGTCCTGTAAAAGTCTCAATGTCATTACGCTTATCGCTCTTATCGATAACGATAATGTACTCCTCCGTTACGGCATCAGATGCCACTTGTAGCTTGGGCTGTGTCCGTTTTCGGAACATTTTAGCTACGGGCTTGGTAATAAATGTCCAGAAACCAGTAATTGGAATACTGCGTCTCTCACCACTGGCGTCGGGTACATATAGCACCTTCACTTGGCGTAAACTATATGGTGGTTTCAGCTCATTTAAATGAGCTACCAGTTTCCATGACACACCAAAGTCCTCGGCGATATCTACTAAAGTATCACCAGCTTTAACAGAGTATTTCTTAACTGGTCGTCTGGCCAAGTTGCTCAACCGTTTCCAGGTTATAAAGCGATACAAGAACCAAGCAATGAATAGCAGCCCCAGTAAGACCGCAGTTTGGGTGAAAGGAATAAAGAAGGTGATCATCCAAATGGTTTTAGGTTCGACTTCAGGGACTATGACATGCGAGTTGGGGTTAACCTGAACGTATTTATCCTCGATTGTAAAAATCGCCAAATACGGGCCAAAAAGCGGTCGGCCCTTGCCCGGCCAGGTGAAAGTTTTGCTGACTGTCTCACGAGGGAAGACCTGCGCCAGAGAAATATCTTCTTGTTTATCGAACAGGCCAAAAATGTTATAAATACGGCCTTCCTTTATAAATAAGTTGGCACGAATATTGCCTCGGTTGGCAATCGTAAACCGAAATTTTATCTTATCTGCTTGTCCGTAAAACAACTTGTGATAGATGCTCCAATCACGCACGATATCACCCGCGACAGTCAGATAAATCCGAGCTCCAACCCGTGTGGAGATACCTACCTTGGCGCCACCAGATTTTAAGACCGTTTCCGGCTCCTTCTCGGATTCGTAAACTGCCAAGCCCCCAATGTGGTCACCGACTTCCGCAGTTTGAGGCACTTCAATGGTAAAAGGCACCGTTAGCTGAGTATGCGGTTCTAAGTCAAACTCGGTTTGCTCGATTTTTATCCATGTGCCAATGTCCTTGTTGTCCTCGGGGCCTCGGATCAAAGAAAAAGCTCCATCGGCTGTCAGCGCCGCATCTAGTGGATCAAGTGTTAAATGTGTTGTCTGATCGTTGTTGTTGATGAGTAGGGCCTCGTCTTGAATAACCTCACCAGGGTCAACCTCGTATAGAAACCAACCGCCCCGATCGGGACGCTCTTCTGTGACATGCGGTACTACGCCAATGCCTCCAGCCGCCAAGGCCAACGTTGCCGTTGGCACAAACAAAAACAGGAGTCCCTGTAAAAAGATCAATGACCGTACTAATTTATTTGGTGTCCCCATGGATTCAATTATAGCTTTTTGTAGATGACTGCGTAAGGGTCTCGATATACATTTGCCCACGTGGCTTGACCCGAAAGTGCCCAATCAAGTGGGCGAGTGGGCTTAATAATTACCCAGTCCACACCGTATTTCGTTTCTAACATCTCGATTGAACCAGGTTGAGCATCCAAAGCGAGCTGATTATCAAAGAAGACGAATTTATCTCCTTCTACCCAAAACGGCATCCGACCGTCTACAAATACTTGTTGTTCGGGATATTGCCAAACCAAGAACCCGCCCTGTCCGTACTCGTTAAACATTTTAGTTCCGATTTTATCGGGATTAGCTTTTATCCAATTTACCGCATCAATCGGGTAGCCGCCGGCTTTAAAATTTAGGTTGGCATCAAGTGCTTTGGGAACAACATCGGCAATCCGTTGGGCTACCAATACCGCCACTACCACAGTGACAATGGTAACAACTGTTTTGTTGCGCACTACATTATCAAAGACCAGAGCGGTGTGTGTCTGAATAATTTCAGCAAAAAAACCGACACTCATAACCATGAAAAAAGGCATATTGCGCCAGTATAAAAACGACAGGTATAAAAACACCAAAGTTAAGACCCACCGAGTCGGCTCAACCTTCCGATAAGCCAAAAACATTACCACTACAAAAACCGCTAAATAAATAAAGAAGTTAATACTGATGGCGTTATCAACCGTGACTGGTTGCCACTCACTAATGTGACTAATGGCAAAAGGATTGATAAATAGCTTGTAAAAATCTAAATACAGCCCCCAACCATATGGATTAATCAATGTGGCTAGTCCTGACAAGATACTTATACCCAAGAGGTGTTTTAGCTTTCTTGCTGAAAGCGTGTCTTCAACTATCCGCAGTTTGTTGTAGATGGCGGGTCGGGTCTGATGTAGCCAAAACTTTGCAAGCTCTGTTATAAAGAACAGCGCTAAAATTACCAGACCGATCATAAAGCCGCCGTGCAGATTGGCCCAAGCCAAAAAAATGATTGGTATCCACCACAAGTGCTTAACCTCGCCTCGGCGATATCGATATATAAGCCACATGGTCAGAGCCATGCCCAACAAAGTTAGAACCTGCATACGTACTCCCACGATCGGCAAAGCAGCTAAAACAGCGATTAAACCAGCGATTATCTTATATTTCAACTCAACCCGATTTAGTGAGGCGGCCAACAAGAAGATAAAAGCAATTAACACCGCAAACCCTAAGATTAGAGTCAGGGCGCCTAAATTTTGGTAGATAAATGCCACCAAGCCATCGGCCAACCACTCATGATTGACCCAGGGCCAGTTAGGTAATGTGTAGGCATAGCTATCAAACTTCGGCACACTTAGGTTTCTCAATAAATCGATCCCGGAGCGCAAATGCCAGCCAAAATCCGGGTCAAGCAGAGGTCTGGCTCCGGCGACTAATAACAATAGTAGAAGCATTCTCTCCAGCCAACTGGTGCGGACCAAAGTAGACCGTGGCTGCGTCAAAGCTTTTTTTGTTTTTACCATAATGTAAGTGTATAACAAAAACAAAAAGAGCCCTTATTTATTCAGGGCGCTTATTTGTTTTTTAGCCAGAAGCTTTTTTTAAGCGATGGTCAGGCGCATGTCGGTGGTGTAGTCAGTGGCTTCAGCGCCGATTGGAATGGAGTATTTGAACTCAATATTAAACAAATTGAACGAGCCAGCGCCATTGTCGGCATGAGAGTTGTTAGAAGTTGCCAACGTAAGCGCATTGGTAATACCCTGGAAGGGGGCGTTACTGCCCTTGTTGACCCCATCATTATTTCCGGTATTATTTTGCACTGTCATATTTCCAGGATACCAGTAGAGATCAGCTGTACCGATGTCCATCTGAACATTGCTATCACCAGTTTTGAGCCAGTTGGTATTGAAAAAGCCAGTTACTTCCCAGCCATCCAAGTTACCACGAGTATCGGCGATTCTGACAGGATCGCTAGTGGTAATATTAGCAATAGTAGTTTCGCCAATAGAACCATCATTGAAGTTTAGCTGTGACGGGCCAGTAATGGACAGGGAGCCAGCAGTTACGTTCTGGGCTAGGTTGGTGTCAGCAGTGGTATCTGCATTAACTATTTGAATAGTCGCCACCGCCATAATTACGGTAGCGAACAGTACGGTTTCCAACACCAACAGCTGACGGCTCATTTCCGCCCTAGCTTGAAGAAACTTTTGGATCTTATTTTTCATGTTTGTTTTTGCCCCCATAATTTATACATTTTCAGACTTCCCCCTATAACGAGTCTAATTATAGCACATTCCTGCCTGGATGTCAACAGTGTAATATGTGGTTCATACTATGACTGTTGGATCTATCTGTGCGAGAAACCATTATATAACATAATGATTTAATAATAAATTTTGCTCACTTAAATTTTAGGCAGGGTGGGAATGCCCAAGCACTCCATAATCTCCCTTAGTGTATTTAAATAAGACCGCACTAAACCAAGACGAAGACTCTGAATATCTGGCTTGGCCTGCAGCACAGGGCTGGTTTCATAGAATTTTGCAAATGTTGATGCTAACTCATAAGCGTAGTCACACAGCTGGGAAGGGTCGTACTCTCTAAAGGCCGCTGCCAATACCTGATCTTTTTCGGCCAGGGTTTTAGCCAACCGTCGCTCGTTTTTGTTTAAATTTGTTAACGAGCTAGGGGATGGGGTATGCGCCGACCCTTTGTCTAGGATATTGTTTGCTCGTGCATAAGCGTATTGGAGATAAACTCCGGTATTGCCATCGGTTTGTAAGGCCTCATCAAAGTCGAAAACGATTTCACGCTGGGGACGAGCTTTTAACATATAGTAACGGATAGAGCCCATGGCAATTTGTTCGGCGGTTTTTTGAGGTGTATTAAATCGTTTGGTTTGTAAGGCAAGCGCAGTATCTAGCAGGTCATCTGCCATTATGCCAATGCCAGCTCGTCCGGACATCGACGCCGGTCTCAACGATTTGTTACCCTGACTTTTGCCGAGCTGTTCCACTGCCTTAGCGGAGAGTTTCACCACACCATAGGCGAGATGAAACGCGTGCTGTGCCTCCTTGGTGTACCCAAGTTGAGCTAACATGTGCTTCACTACCGCTAAAGGATAAGTTTGACGTTCGTCCACCACATTAACGACCTCGTCTACTTGTTTCAAAATACGCTTGTAGCCAGGCATTTCAAAAATGCCGAACTTCCACATGTAGTAGGCCAAGTCCTTGGCCGTGTATGTGGGAAGGCCGTTGCTCCTGACCAAAATCTTGTTCTCTCGTTCAGTTTCGCCAAACTCAACCAACCAAGCCCCCTGATTATCACCAGAGGTGGCCTGGGCAATGAGCTTTTTGGTTTTTAACTCCGTGAACAAACTATCCCAAAGCTTATTTTTTATGATATCCGTTTCATAAACCAGCAAGTCGTAGTTGATGTCAAAACGTTTAAAAGTACGCAACTGCGCGGCTACCATGGCCTTAACAATCTTTTTCGCTGTCTGGCTCTCGCCACGCTCCATTTCATGTAAAACTTCGTCTCGTCTAGCTAAGAGCTTGGGGTTCCCCTCATACTTAGTGGAAATGTCCGCATAAATCTGCCACATCCATTTATCAATCGGAATATCTTCCGGCGCGTCGCCAAGGGTCTCAAAGGCCACTACACTATCAGCTACCTGCACACCCAGATCGTCAATGTAGTTTTGAACCTCAACCTGATGCCCTATCAATTTTGCCAATCTGGCGAAACTGTCTCCGAGGCAGGCATTTCTTAGATGTCCGATGTGGGCAGCTTTATTGGGGTTGACTGAAGTATGCTCCACGGAAATCTTAAGGGATTTTGGCTTTGGCCTTGGCAAGTTTTTGTCCAGAAGTTTTTCGACTAGTTTAGGATAGTTGATATTGAAGTTTACAAACCCTGGCTCGGTTAAGGTTACGTTATCCACAAACGGCATCTTCCCCAACTTTTGTTTAAGCTGTTGGGCTACCTGCATGGGTGAGCCGTTGATAACTTTGGCCAAACTCAAGGCCACAGCACAGGAATAGTCGCCAAATTCTTCTTTAGGTGGTGTAATGACTACGATTTCCGGGATATCAACACTCGGCCATAACTTGGTAATGGTCTTGTGTAGCTCGGCTTTTATATCAGCAACTAAATTCATATGGGTATTATCTTCTGGTCGGGGCGACACGATTCGAACGTGCGACCTCTCGCTCCCAAAGCGAGCGCGCTACCACTGCGCCACGCCCCGATTATCAAAAATTCGCTTCAAAACTTCATTATTATACCCGAAACCAGGCTTACGAATAAAGGTATAATAGATGGTATGGATGTTCAAGAAGTGGCCGAAATGCATGCCCAAGAAACCAATTACTGGTGGCATATTGGTAGACGACAGGTTCTAGGCAGAGTGTTGGGGGGATTTGTATCTCCACACTGCAACCTGCAACTATTGGATCTAGGTTGCGGGGCAGGAGTTAATTTTTCGTGGCTACGAGATTGGGGGCAGGTAGATGGACTAGACAATTCGCCAACAGCCCTGGCCTTTTGTCGCGCTCACAGGGCTTACCGCCATGTGATTGAAGGCGATGCCAGCAATATTTTAACCGCTACGACCTATGATCTTGTGACTGCCTTTGATGTCTTGGAACATATACAAAATGATGTCGTGGCCCTACAAAACTGGCATCGAGTTATTAAGCCCAATGGTTGGCTGTATCTAACTGTGCCCGCTCATGCTTGGTTATTTACAACCCATGATCAGGTCTTGCACCATTTCCGAAGATATAGCGCCTTGGATTTGCGCCAGAAAGTGGAATGCGCTGGTTTTGAAATAAAATTTTTATCCCCGTTTTTTTTCTTTACTTTCCCGGTCTTTGTGGCAGTCCGCTGGTTGATGCGGGGGCAGCGGCGCACCACTTACGAAACAGCCAGCTCTCAAAGTCGGCTGACCGGGGTTTTAGTGGCGCTGAGTCAAATAGAGGCCAGTTGGCTGGGTCGCGGTTGGGGCTTACCATGGGGGAGCAGTTTGGTTTTAATTGCAAAAAGAATCGATGCTAAATATTAATCATCCGCTTTGGGGTCAGATATTACGTTTTTCTATTACTGGTATGCTCAATGCGGGAGTGGACTTCGGGATTTTGAATTTATTAATCAAACTGGCTGGTTGGGCTCCAGTTTGGGCCAATACGATTTCTTTTTCTAGCGCAGTGATAGTGAGCTACTGCCTCAACAAATACTGGACCTTTAAAGACACTCAACCACAGCATCTGCGTCAGTTCCCGACCTTTGTAATAGTAAGTGTGGTGGGTTTGGGCTTGTCGAACCTGCTGGTACACTTTGGTACTAGCTGCTTGGTGCACAATCCATTTTTCGAGATATCATTTACTTGGAGCTACAATTTGGCTAAGGCAGTTTCAGCGGGCATTGTCTTAATCTGGAATTTTCTAGCGTATAAATACCTAGTTTTTAAAAAATGAATATTCAGCCACAACTATCAGTCATTATCCCGGCCTACAACGAAGAGCGTCGCATCGGACGAACTCTGGTGGCCATGCGCAAATATTTTGACGCCCAAAACTATTCTTATGAAATTATCGTGGTCAACGATGCTAGCACGGATACCACTGTACCAATTGTTGAGATTATCAAAGAGGGCTGGCCTAATTTGTACCTAGTTAAAAATCCCCAAAACTTAGGTAAAGGCGGAGCGGTAAAAAATGGTATTCTGATGGCTCGAGGCAAATATTTGTTATTTGCGGATGCAGATAATGCGACTCCCATTAGTGAAATTGAAAAGCTCTGGCCGTTTGTCACAGATTACCAAGTAGTGTTTGGTTCCAGACATTGCTCAGGGGCAAAAATTCATGTATCCCAAGTTTGGTATCGGATTATTCTATCTCGGCTCTCAAACATTTTGATCCGCCTCTTGGCTGTCCCGGGTGTCTGTGACACACAGTGCGGATTTAAGTTGTTTGAACATACGGCCGGCAAAAACATATTTGCCAATGTGACTATCAATCGATGGGGGTTTGATTTCGAGGCCTTAATGATAGCGCGACGCCTTCGTTACAAGATCAAAGAGGTCGGGATTGAGTGGCACAATGATCCGGAAAGTAAGTTTGCCAGTCGTGAGGCCATTCGCACCCTGATTGATCTATTTAAAATAAAACGCAATATATTGCGTGGAGATTACGATGCCGTGGGGTATATTTATTCGGCACCGCTTGCGGATACTCAGCCGGTGACAGAAAAAGAGAAAGAGTTGGAGTTAGTCGAATAAAAACTGACTCACCAGCTTTTCTGCTTCATTTATATTCGTCACCCAATTTATCTGGGGATCGCGCTTAAACCATGTGAGTTGGCGTTTGGCGTATTGGCTGTGAAGCCGTACCAGCTTATCCTGGAGCTGACGCTTTGTGATTTTCTTATCAATAAAATCTTTGACATCCCGATACCCCAACGCAGATAGCGCTGGCAGTGACAATTTATATCGTCGGCGGAGTAGCCGTTTGGTTTCTTTTACCAAAGCGTCAATATTCATAGTGCAGATGCGTTCACGGATTTGGCGACTATTTTTTTGGCGGTTGTTGCCGAGTCCTATCTTCAAAACTGAAAAACTAGGCCGTGTTCGGGTCGGAGGCTTGCCACCAGCTACGAAGATTTCCAAAGCCCTAATAACTCGGCGTTTATTTTTTAGATCCACAGTGGTGTCGGGATCAAATTTCTTGAGCTGTTGAACCAATTGGCCCAAAGGCGAGGCATTTAATTTGGCACGCAGCCCAGCATCAGGTTTGACGTTAGAAAATTCATATCCATCAACAATGGCGCTCACATAAAGTCCGGTACCACCAACTATAAGCGGTAAAATTGGGGACTTGGCTTTCAAGTTTTTGTGCGCGATTCGATTTAATAAATTCATAACCGACTTTTGATAGGCGCTGACACTGAATTCTTGGTTGGGTTCAACGATGCTCAGCATATAGTGGGGGACACCCTGCATCTCTTCGCGGCTAATTTTGGTGGTGCCAACGTCCATTTCCCTGTAAATTTGACGGGAGTCGGCGGAGATGACTACACCGTTAAAAACCCGAGCTAGCTCCACGGCTAACTCCGATTTGCCTGATGCGGTCGGCCCCACGACTGCTACTACCTTCAGATTTTGCAGGGGGTCTTTACGCATAAAATAATTACTTGGGTTTGGACAACCGAGCTATCAAACGTACCGACGTGCGATTATCCTGGCGTTGCTCCTTGGCTTTCTGTCTTTTGGCATCGCGTTTCTCAGCTCGAGTAGGATTGTTTTCAAAATTATTTTTTCTTATCAACTTCGTCTCCGATGCGCTTGATAATACTGCTCAACGCCATTTGTCCGATATCACCTTCATGGATATGACGTACGGCAACCTTCTTGGCCTGCACCTCTTTGTCACCAACCACCAACATATACGGAATTTTACTCATTTCTGCATCACGGATTTTACGGCCGATGGACTCATTTCTGTCATCAATCTCAAATCGTACACCAGCCGTCGCCAGTTCCCCTGACAGCTTTTTTACATAAGTTGCGCTCTTGTCACTGATTGGTAAAACCTTGGCCTGTACCGGCGCCAGCCAGACGGGTAGCGCGCCGGCATAGTGTTCGATCAAGATACCAATGAACCGCTCCAAGCTGCCTAAAATAGCCCGATGAATCATAATCGGAGTTTGCTTGCTGCCGTCCTTGTCTATATAGGTGGCCCCCAACCGCATCGGCATCGAAAAATCGAGTTGCACAGTACCCATCTGCCAATTACGACCCAAAGAGTCGTTAATATGAAAGTCAAATTTCGGACCGTAAAAAGCACCATCACCTTCGTTGATAGCTGCATGCAGGTTTTCTTCCTTGTCTACCTGCCGCATAATTTTTTCGGCTTTGTCCCAAATCTCATCACTGCCGATTGATTTGGCTGGGCGGGTAGATAGCTCGATGTGATAGTTAGTGAATCCAAAATCTTTGTAAACATCTTGAATCATGTTGACTAGGATCTTGATCTCGTCCTTGATTTGGTCTGGCATACAATAAACGTGTGCGTCGTCCTGCGTAAAAGCGCGAACTCGAAAGAGCCCGTGTAACACGCCGGACATTTCATGTCTATGTACCAATCCAAACTCGGCTAAGCGCATAGGCAGTTCTTTGTAGGAATGCAACTGTTTGTTAAAAACCAAAAGCCCACCGGGACAGTTCATGGGCTTCACTGCAAACCGTGTCTCGTCAATCTCCGTAAAATACATGTTTTCTTTGTAGTTGTCCCAGTGGCCAGATTTATGCCACAGTTCTTCATTCAAAATCGGTGGCGTCATGATTTCGCCGTAATTGTATTTGGCCAACAAGGCACGCATATATGCCAAAATCGTGTGGAACAGCCAGGTGCCTTTGGGATGCCAGAATGGGAATCCGGGACCTTCCTGATGGAAAGAGAAAAGCTCCAGCTTCTCACCCAAAATGCGATGATCTCGTTTCTTGGCTTCCTCCAGCATCAACAGGCATTCGTCTAAGTCAGCTTGGGTCGCGAATGCCGTACCGTAAATGCGGGTGAGCTGGGCGTTGTTTTCATTGCCCCGCCAATATGCTCCAGCCAAGCTTAAAAGCTTAATCGCTCCAATCTCTTTAGTGTCCTTGACGTGAGGCCCTTCGCACAGGTCGGTAAAGTCGCCGCTCGTATAAAACGAAACCTTTTTGTGTCCCTTCTCCTTTAAGCCCTCCAATAGGTCTACTTTATACGGCTGCTCGTCAGCTAGAGCGTGTTTGATGGCAGTTGCTATCGTCTTTTCGCTTCTGCTAAACTTTCTGCCTTCGGCGATCAAGGCCTTCATTTTAGCTTCAATACGGGGCAAGGCCTCTTCTGAAATGGGTCGTACAAACTCAAAATCATAGTAGAAGCCATCATTCGTGGCAGGACCGATACCAAACTTGGTCCCAGGATAAAGTGCTAGAACTGCTTCAGCCAAAATATGACTCGCCGAGTGGCGAATTTTTGACAAGTCGGTATGCTTATCCGCTTTAGTTTTTCTGAGCCGCTTTACCATACTTCATAGTTTATCAAGATTCGTCTGTCTGCAACAGGGTTCTTTAGATACAGAAAAACCCTCATCAACGAGAGTTTTTCTTTTCAAGCTCTTTGCAAACTATAAGCCGGATTCTGTTTGTTCCCCAAAATGTTGAAAAACTTTGGGGGTTTAGTAGTCATCTATCTAGGGCATGCGTCGCCACATGCCTCAAGCGTTGGGATGCAGATATATCTGACTCAAACCCATTCCATTGATATATCTCCACCCACCCAACTTGCACCGACAAGGGTTTACCCACACATCCGCCTCACGGCGGAGGTCAATCAGTAGCTCTGGAGCCAAGATTTAAGATTGTCTTAAATCATCGACACATTAACATCTGATTACTTTTCACCTTTTAGACATTGAGAGGCAAACCCAAGGTTTTCCTCTCAACGGACTGTTGGCAAAAGCCAATTTCTAACAAGTTAGAAACAAGCAGTCCTGCTCTCCTTTCCTTTTACAGATAGGAAGCAATCCTAGTATTGTCTCTGTGGCACTTTCCCTAAGCTTGCGCTTGGTTGCCGTTAGCAACTCATCAGGTTTGAGATGGTGTCCGGACTTTCCTCCACTCCAGATAACTGGAGCAGCGACTACACATTTGCAAAGAGCGCCTCCATGCTACCTTTTCGGGCTTATTTTGTAAAGAGCTCAATGGCTCAAAAGTTGAGCCATTGAAATTGTGGCATAATAAGTCCATGGTAAGGAAAATCAAGCCGTTTTTGATCGGAATTGCTGGGGGGACGGGCTCCGGTAAGTCTTATATTGCTCGGGCTTTGCAAAAGGTAGACCCCAAACAGGTCTTGATTCTCTCTCACGATAATTATTACAAAGACAGGAGCCACATCCCTCTGATGCAGCGCAAGGAGCTCAATTACGATGAGCCCGCTGCTATTGACGAAGAGCTGTTTGTAAAACAGCTAGGTCAACTGAAAAAGGGCGAGGCCATTGATATGCCAGAGTATGATTTTACGACCCATACACGTAAAACTAAATCCAAATTAGTCAAACCTGCACCAGTTATCATTGTTGAAGGCATCTTGATCTTAACCGATAAGCGAGTCCGAGAGGTGCTGGATTTAACGATCTTTGTTGAAGTTGACGCAGATATTCGATTGGCTCGGCGATTGGCTCGGGACGTTGGCAGACGGGATCGGACGTATAGCGAATCTCTCAACCAATATTTGACATCAGCTCAGCCGATGCATGACCGCTACGTCGAACCAGGCAAAGATTACGCTGATTTGATTATCAATAACAATCGTGACTTCACAGAACTTGAAGATGCAATTGAAACTATTCGGGCTCGGATTGCAGAAATACTTGGCAAATAGGTTCGCTTTAAGATACCTTATTCTATGAGGGCGATTAGCTCAGTTGGCTAGAGCGCATCATTGACGTTGATGAGGTCACTGGTTCGAATCCAGTATCGCCCACCAGATAGTCAAATGGTGGGGAAGTCATATGAAAAGGTTTTCTCAAATTTTTACTCTCCTAGCTCTCCCAACCGATTTTGTGGCCGTGTGGGTCAGCTTTTTGGTGGCCTACTGGCTACGGGTTAACTGGCAGTTCAAAGAGGTCATCTTTGTCCAGCCATTTGATGATTTTATAGTTTTTGCCCTATGGGCTGGTTTGCTTTGGGTGTTAACTTTGGCGTGTTTAGGGCTGTATAGTTTCAAGGGTTTTAAAAACACACTTGGCTTAGCAGCTCGCTTCATGGTGGCCTCCTCCGTTGCCTTGGCGCTTTTAATTATTGTCTTGTTTTTAACTAAAACCACGTTTTTCTCCAGGCTGATTGTGATCTATTTATGGATTTTAACTCCGATTTGTCTCTTGATCGGACGCAGTTTATTAAGTTTTATTCGCCAGTGGTTTCAATACTCCGGAGCGGGAGTAGAAAAAGTGGTAATAGTGGCTAAAGACAGGGTCGCCACCATTTTGCGTAGTCATGTAGAAGGTATGCGTCCCAGTCAGGCCCTGTTGGCCGTTCTCGCTTCACCTGACTGGAATATTTTGAAACAAGCCGACCGTGTCATTGTGGGCTACGAGCTAGACCGCGACGCTATGTTGCAACTGATTCGTTTCTGTGAAGACAATGGCATCGCCCTGCAATATATCCCCAGTTTAACCGGCCTTTATACTTCGCAAATGACTATTGATACCATTTCTGGTTACCCGATTATTGAACTGTCGCCAACCCCCTTGGCTGGCTGGGGCCGAATTGCAAAACGAACCTTTGATATTGTGGTGAGCACCATAGGTATCATAGTGCTGTCTCCGGTGATGTTGGCCGTGGCCACAGCTATCAAGCTAAACTCAAAAGGGCCAATCATCTTTGCGCAACCACGGGTGGGACGCAGAGGGGAACTCTTTACCTTCTACAAATTTCGTTCCATGTACACCGAAATGTCCACGGGTGAGGGCTATGGTGGCAAACAGGCCGAGGCCTTGCGAGCCAAGCTAGCCGCTGAACTCAATGAGGCCTCGGGGCTGCTTTTCAAGATTAAAGACGATCCTCGGGTTACTCGGGTCGGTAAATTTATCCGGCGGACATCTCTAGACGAACTCCCCCAGCTATTTAACGTTTTCATCGGCAACATGAGTGCGGTGGGCCCCCGTCCAGCTCTGCCCAGCGAAGTGGCACAATACGATGATGCTACCAAGCGCCGGCTACTGATCAAACCCGGTGTGACGGGCTTGTGGCAAGCCTCGGGACGGAGTGACGCTTCCTTCGAGGATTATGTTAAGCTAGATACTTTCTATATTGAACACTGGTCGCTTTGGCTCGACATCAAAATCATTTTACTCACCTTCAAAGCCGTCTTTTCTCGTAAGGGTAGCTACTAAAACCTGATATAATACACCCATGGAAAAAGCCAAGGAGGATTTGAAAGTCGCTATTGTCGCGGACTGGCTAACTGGCAGGGGAGGGGCTGAGCGAGTGGTTTTATTGTTCGCTGAAATGTTTCCCAACGCCGATATTTATACATCGGTTTTTCAATCTGCGTCTTTTCCGGAGCTAAAGAACAGG
Organism: Patescibacteria group bacterium; assembly: GCA_028717565.1. GTDB lineage: Bacteria > Patescibacteriota > Kazan-3B-28 > Kazan-3B-28 > Kazan-3B-28 > JAQUNP01. The sequence goes on along the minus strand of JAQUNP010000001.1, from coordinate 141,131 downwards.
CGAATTTTTACGACTTATTTGCAAAAATTGCCCTTCAAGTTCAGACACCAATTGTTTACTATTTTTAGACCCCGGGCATTTGAAAGCATGAATCTTGATAGCTATGACTTGGTCTTGTCTTCAGCTCACTCTGAAGCCAAAGGCGTTATTACCAAGCCAGAAACTCTGCATGTTTGTTATTGCCATACGCCCACCAGGTATTTCTGGAGTCACTATCACGAATATCTCAAAAGAAATCAATTCGGGATTTTAGACCCATTTTTTAAAGCCTTCATGCCAGCCCTAATTCATAAATTGAGAATCTGGGATCGGGTAGCAGCTGACAGGGTCGACGTCTTTGTCGCCAATTCGTTCAACACGCAGAAACGTATTCAAAAATATTACGAACGCAAATCCGAAGTGGTCCAAGCTCCGGTTGATTTCTCTCGGTTTGGTTCGCTTCAATCAACTGACGGGGGATACTACTTGGTAGTAGGCCGACAGATTCCTTACAAACGTACTGACGTAGTTGTGGAAGCCATGAATCATCTGCAACGCCCGTTAAAAATAATTGGTACCGGTCCGGAGCTGGAGCGTTTGCAAAAGTTATCGAAATCCCCGGCCACTGAATTTTTGGGCTCTCCAAGTGACGAGGCAGTCACCAACTATTTTGCTGGCTGCAAGGCCTTAATCTTCCCGCAAGAGGAGGATTTCGGCATAGTGCCGCTGGAGGCGATGGCGGCTGGCAAACCAGTAATTGCCTTCGGCAAAGGCGGGGCTTTGGAAACCGTTGTGGAAGGTGTCACCGGAACATTTTTCGATGAGCAGACGTCGACTAGTCTGATCGGGGCGATTGAGCGCTTTGAGAATATGTCGATTAGTCCGGAGGCCTGTCGGGAGCAAGCCCGTCAGTTCGATAACGACATCTTTAAACAACGCCTGTTTGAAGTGATTGAAAAGTACTTGGTAGAAAGGATGTTATAGCATGCGGATCGGTGTTGATTTCAGAGGAGTTTTAACCGGCCAAATTAGCGGGGTAGAGCAGTACACTCTGCAAATTTTAAAAAACCTGCTAGCCATTGATACGACTAACACATATGTTTTGTTTTACGTGGCTTATCGTGATCAAGATGAGGTTTTACAAAAACTTAGAAAAGAGTATCCCTTTTTGGCCAATGCTAATGTTGAGGTAAAAAAACTCAAATGGGTGAATTTCCCGCTGCTCTTGCATGCCTTCTTTAAACCACTCAACTGGCCCAAGGCCGATGTGATTTGTGGGGGACTAGACATCATGTTTATGCCAGCACCCCGACTTTTACCGCTTAGTCGAAAATGTAAAAAGGTAACCACTTTCCACGACCTAATCTTCTTGATTTATCCACAATTCTATACCTTGTCATCTCGATTATGGCAGTGGCAGATGAGCTATCCCTACGAAGCCAGAACCTCCGATGCTGTGATTGCGGTATCGCACACCACTAAACAAGACCTAGTTCGCCTAGTTAAAGCTGACCCTAAGAAAATTAGGGTGGTTTACGAGGGGGTGGGCAAGGAGTATTTTGCTGGCAAAGATGCGCACATCTTTGCGGATCTTAAGGCCAAGTTTAATTTGCCAGAAAAATTCATTTATTACATTGGCAGCATTGAGCCACGCAAAAATTTGAAGAGTGTGATTTTGGCGTTAAAAATTTATCAGCAAAAGCATTCTGATACAATGAAATTGGTGCTGTCGGGGAGCAAAAGTTGGCTAAGCTCTGATCTTTATCAACTTGTTCAGGAACTCGGACTGGCTCAGGACGTTATTTTCACTGGCCGAGTCAGCGATCGGGAGAAAATTGCCCTGATGCAATATGCTTGTGCCTTTGTCTTCCCGTCCTTCTACGAGGGATTCGGGCTGATGGTGCTGGAGGCCTTTGCAGCTGGTTGCCCGGTCATTATCAGCGATCGAGGGGCACTACCAGAAGTGGCTGGCAAGGCAGCCCTCACAGTTTCTCCTGACGATGTTCAGGCCATGGCCGATGCCCTTGCCCAGATTGCTCACGATGCGACGTTACGGAGCCAGCTGGTTCACCAAGGACGTTTGCGAGCCGAGTCGTTTACTTGGGAAAAGGCCGCCAAGCAAACTTTGGAAATATTTCAACGAGTCGTTAAAACATAAATTGTATGGGGGAGAAGTCAAAGTACTACTATCTCAAACCGAAATCCGATAAACATCGGATTGCTTTTCATGAGCCCAGCTCTGGTACAACGACCTCTCGGAATGTTGCGGCTGTCTCACTACTTACCACTAATCATCCCACTTCCATTGTGGATATGAACTTTGAGAGCTCGCAGGCGTCTGCCTCACTGTCGGGTATGGGGATATTACGGGCCGTTCTAATTCTAATCTTGGCGGCCATTTTATATATCGGAGGTCTATTTATTTACGGGGGAGCTAATAATTTACGTGGTCAAATCACCGACTTGTCACTGCGAGGCATGGACAAACTAGCCGCTGCTGCCGTAGCTTTGACCGAGCAAGACATGCTGGCTGCTCAAGGTGATTTTCTGGCTGCTGAAAATCTGTTTGCTACTGCTCAAAAAGAGGTTCTATCTCTAGGCCAAACCAACCTCTACCTATCTGGTCTAGCGGCCGACAGGTCCCAGATTGTGGCGGGACAGCAGCTGATCGACAGTGGGATAAACTTGGCACAAGCTGGCCAAATTATGCTGGATGCCACACAGCCAATTTTTCAATATTTAAACGGCACTTCGGTAAGCACCTTGGCGGTCGATGATTTTACTATCCAAATGGTCACCCTGCTCCAAGCCAGTTCTGCTGACTTCGACCGCGCTCTTGCCAAAATCGATAGAGCCCATACGTTACTGGTCAACGTTAATCCCACAATAGTCGGTACAGCTTATGCCAGTGCATTAAATGAAGCTCAAACCAAAACCGCTCGTTTACAAGAACTGGTTAGTATTTTGGGAACCTTGGCCAAAGAGCTGCCTGACGCGCTTGGCTTTAAAAATCCTCGGCATTATCTAATCCTTAATCAAAATAACAATGAGCTACGGGCTACGGGTGGATTTTTAGGTAGCTTCGTATGGATGGAAATCTACCAAGGCAAGATTCAGGATATTAAAGTCGACATTACCCAGCGGGTTGACGGTCAACTTGGCCACGCTGGTGACGCCATCATGCCAGCACCGCTGAGAGCAGTCACTACCCAGTTTGGTACCCGAGATTCAAATTGGTATTTGGACTTTCCCACCAGCGCCCAAAGTTTTCAAAAGCTCTACGAACAGGGCGGGGGAGGCACGGCTGATGGGATTATTGCCATTAACCCCACTATCATTGAGGATATTCTAAAAGTTTTTGGCCCGATTTATATTGCCAGCAAAGACCTCGAAATCACAGCCGACAATTTTGTTGAGACCACCCAGCAGCAAGTAGAGCTCATTGATAATCAGCAAGAGAACCCCAAGGAAGTATTAACCGAACTAGCTCCTATTCTGATGGAGCGACTGATGTCGGCTAATCAGGGCCAGCTGCAGCAAACCTACACAGCTCTTCTGGATCGGATTGCCAGCAAAGATGTGTTGCTGTATTTCAATAATCTGCGTCTTCAACAGGTTGCACACCAACTTAATGCGGCTGGCACGGTGGCGGTGGATGGTGTGGGGGATTTCTTGAGCGTGGTCCAAAGTAATTTAGGTGGGACTAAAAGTAGTCAGCATCTGATTCAAGACATTGAGCATGTAGCCAATATTAATATCGCCGGCGAAATTACTGACGAACTGGCATTAACCTATACCCATACCGGTACCAGTGAATTCCCCGACGGCACCAATAAGAACTACTTGCGTATTTATGTCCCACTTGGTAGTCAGCTAGGCGACTATACTGGTCAAGATTATGGCACGACAGCAGAAACTTTTGACGAGTCGGGCAAAACAGTTTTTGCATTTTGGGTTACTACTGAACCCGGCGCCACCAGTCGCCTGACTCTTCGGTATACTCTCCCCACAGATGTGACGGATGACCATCTGTATCAGCTATATCTCCAAAAGCAAGCTGGCGCCAACAACACTCGGCTGTCTTCGGTTGTGCATTTATCTCCAGCGCTACAATTTGCAGATGGTAGCAAACACAAGCTTTTATTTGACGACAAATTTATACAGGATGCTAACTTTGGGGTCGAATATATAGGGATTAATTAAAAACAATTTACTATGACTACATTTGCAATCATCGCTCTTATCTTTGCTGGCCTGTTGATTATGGTTGGCTTGTTATTACTTTTTAGAAACAAAGATTTTTGTAAGGTCGTAGCCGATCTAGCCACCTCGCCAAGCCAACTGTTCACCTGGAGCCTGATGGCTCTGATTCTTGGCTTGGTTGTGCTCGGACACGAGTACCGCATCGCTTTGCCTAATTGGTACTGGGTAATTCCACTTTTGGGTTGGCTGAGCCTTATCAAGGGAGCTTGGATCATGCTGTTTCCTGATACCGTGAAAAGAATGATCAAGCTCTATTGCCCTCCAGGGGCGACTACGAGCTTCTTTGGCTTAATCTCGCTAGTGATTGGTGCTGGCCTGCTATGGTTGGCCTTAGCGGCGTATTAGTTACTGATTGGTCTGCAGATCAAAACACTCCGGTATAAACCGGAGTGTTTTGTAAAAATGCTTTTTAAATTTATTTGACCACTTCCCGCACCACTCGATCGAAAACCTCTGGGTGGGTAGTAGCTAGCTGGGCCAGAATCTTTCTGTCCAGACCAACCTGCTTGTTTTTTAAGGCCTCCACAAACCGACTGTACTTCAGCTCCAAACCTGCCAAAGCCGCGCTAATGCGATTAATCCATAAAGCTCGGAAGTCACGTTTTTTTACACGTCGATCTCGATAAGCATATTGACCTGCTTTTAATACTGCCTGTCGAGCTAGCTTGATATTAGTACGTCTTAGCGTACGAAAACCCTTAGCCGCCTTTAAGACCTTTTTGTGCTTACGATTAACTGTTTTCCCACGCTTGATTCTCATAGATTATTTTTTAAGCAAACGCCGAACTCGCTTGATATCAACGGATGCCACGTCAGCTGGGCGAGCCAGTTTGCGTTTCCGAGCCGAAGTTTTTTTAGACAAATTGTGCGACTGCATCGCTTGGCGTCTTTTTAGCTTCCCGCTCTTCGTAATAGAAATCCGTTTTGCGGTACCCTTATGAGTTTTTATCTTAGGCATTTTATTTCTTCGGCGCTAAAATAGTATGAATGCTCCTCCCTTGTTTGAGTGGAGCTTGTTCTATTTTAGCTACTCCCTCTAATCTGTCAATAAATCTTTCCATCAATTTGTGGCCCAGGTCGCTATGGACGATTTCACGTCCTCGAAACATCACCGCCACTTTCAGCTTGGCGCCTTGACTTAAGAACTTTTCAGCCCGCTTGGCCTTGACCTCAAAATCGCCATCACCAATCTTAACTCCCAACCGGATCTCCTTGGAAATATCTTTTTGTTTCTTCTTGGCCTTGGCTGCGGCTTTGGTCTGTTCGTATTTGTATTTCCCAAAGTCCAAGATTTTGGCTACCGGTGGCCGAATGTTGGGCGAAACTTCCACTAAATCTAAACCAGCAGCTTTGGCTAAAGCCAAAGCTTGGCCAGTTGGGGTTTTACCAACTGGCTTGCCGGTTTCATCTATCAGAAAAACCTCCGGTACCCGGATGCGCTCATTGGCTCTGATTCGTGGCTCACTAAAAGGTGTTCTTGTGTACTTCAATATAATCTTTTGTCCCTACTTAAAAAATTATCACGCTACTATTTCTTCCGTCAATTTTTCACCTGGGACAACCAAGTTGATGTATTTTGCCACACCCTTAATTTCTACCGGTGTATGGGCGATAGTTTCATTACCCATGATCACAGGCATTTTGGTTTTGCTGGCAATCGCCACGATGTCACCGTGCATTAGGGAGTGTGCCTGATTCAAATTATCTTTTAAGAACGTTTCTACCTTTAACTTTTTTGTACCATTAACGCCATTCAATGAAATTGTCATTTTCTCTACGGTACCGGACATGACTAGGTCGTCATCTAGAGCCACAATTGTTTCTACGTCGCTGGACTCGTTAGTGGGGGGTTGGTTTAACCCTAAGAACTTTTTTATGGGATTAACTTGGTTGATGTAATCAGCCAACAGGTTGTGTCGAGAAGCGATTTGCACCTCGCCAATAAAATAGTGCTGACCAACCTTGCCGACCCGAGATTTCTGCAAGTGGGGGATAGCTAGGGCTTTCACGGCTTGGATCCAATTCCTAAACCCTAAATGGCGTGCCAAGAAATTGGTTCGGCTGATTGGAATAATGCCCAAGGCGATATCTTGATTGGCTAGGGCATTGATGGTGGCGTTAACAGTAGCATTTCCCCCCATGGCCACTACGGCTTGGTCACTGGGTCTGTGATGTTGGCGGATCAGCTCGGGGATCTCTGCCAAATCTTCTACCAGAACGATACGGGCTTTAATATTTTCTATTTCAAGTAAACGCTTGAACTTCTTTTCAATGCGCTTGTAAGCATGGTTACCGGCTTCGGGATTAACAAGTATTAGATACATTTTTTTAGGCTGAGATTTCCTCTTGGTCTTCTACTTCGGTGCCCTCTTCCACTTCGTAAGTCGGGTCGATGTCTGGGCGTTCAGCTTCAGTTTCATGCATTTTGCTGGTGCCTTTTAGCACACCACCTGCTTCAATAACTAGAGCTGAACTACTGACATTGCCATCAATCTCTCCAGTGTCTAACACTTCCAGTTTGTGCAGAGCGCTGACGTTGCCAATCACAGTACCAGCCACATGTACATTCTCTGCGTTGATATCTGCCTCCACCGTAGCATGTTCCCCCACAACCACATCGCCTTCAGTCATCAATTTGCCCTTAAAAGTTCCGTTTATCTGAATATCGCCCAAGGTTTTGAGCGTACCCTCAACAGCCACCCCCTCACCAATAATGGTGTCGGGGTTAGTAAACTCGGCAAAATCGTCTTTGGTCTTCATATAGATTTTAGACAAGTCCAATTATATAGGGCTAGGGTCAAAAAAGTAAAGAGTGGCTTTACTTTTTACTCCTTTTAAGATTAGAATAGATTAGTTTGAAAGCCATATTTTTTCATGTTTTTTTCATGGATTTACAAAAGTTTTTCGTTGCCTTGCAGGTGATTGTCGGCATCCTCATGGTGGTTGCCATTTTATTACAGAATCGAGGCGCTTCCCTGGGTGCTGCTTTCGGCGGTAGCGATGCTTTTCATAGCGTTCGCCGTGGTCCAGAGAAAACTTTGTATTACATTACCATTGGCCTGGCCGTCGCTTTTGTTGCACTTTCGTTCGTGATTATTTTTCTTTAAAACTATCTAAGATTTTAAAGGAGGCACCATTCAGCTGCTGAGACGTTTTAAGTCTAAGTATGATACCCACCCTGTCATCTCTGGGCTGGTTCGGTTTAGGGTATTTTTTGGTCTAGCGCTACGCTGGCTAACTGGTTTATATGGCAGCTTCTCGGCTACCGAAAAGTTGATATTGGTTGGACTGATGGCGGTAATCATTGGAGCTAGCGGTTGGCTTGGTCTGACACGGGCTCGTTATGCTACCGTGCAGGCCGTCTCTGGGGGCGTCCATATCGAAGGGCTGATTGGAGCTCCAAACTATATTAATCCTGTCCTGGCCGGTACCAACCAAGTTGATAAAACCTTAGTAAGATTTATTTATTCTGGTCTGACCCAAATTAGCCCAACGCGTGAAGTTCTACCAGATTTGGCAGAAAGCTGGGAAATCTTTGACGAGGGCAAAACCTACGTTTTTCATCTTCGGAATAACGTCACATGGCATGATGGTGTGGACTTTACAGCCGACGATGTGGTTTACACCATCAATGTTTTACAAAACGAGAATTTCCAAGGAGTTTTGCGTGGGGCTGTGACTGGCGTGGCGGTAGAAAAGATTGACGACTACACTGTCAAGTTTACTTTGCCAAGCCCGAGTGCCTTCTTTCTGTACGACATAGCCACTGGCATTGTCCCGAAACATATTCTGGAATCGATTCCAGTAAGTGACTTTCAATCCGCTTATCAACTAGAGCAGGTAGTGGGAACCGGACCTTTCATGATTGATAAGGCGTCCGATGTAACCTCCATTGCACTCAAACGCTTCTCGGGATATTACGGCAAAGCGCCATTTATTGATCGGTTAGTTTTCTTTTTCTTTGATACGGAAAAGAGTATGTTAGCATCCTTAAAAAACCGCACTATTTCGGCGGCTGGATTTAGTCAGCTGGGACCCAGCGATGTTGGTCATCTGCCCGGTGTTGATGAGTTCGTTTATAATCTGCCTCAATACAAAGGCCTCTTCTTTAATCAGGCCGGAGGGAATAATGCTATTCGTAATCAGGCGGTCCGCCAGGCCTTGGCCTATGCCACCAACAAGCAGTTGATTGTTGACGAAGTGGAGGGTGGCTGGGCGGATATAGCCAATTCACCAATTTTGCCCGGTTTCTGGGGACATAAACCAGATTTGGCAACCTATGACTTTAGTATTGCTAAGGCAGCCGAGGTGTTAAAAAAAGATGGCTGGGTAGACGTTGACAAGGATGGTGTCTTGGAAAAAGATGATACTCGTTTGCAGTTCACTCTAACCATCCGCAACGATGAGAAAAGTGTATCTACTGCCGAGCTTTTAAGCTCGAGTTGGACAGCCATCGGTGCAGAGGTTTTAGTTGAACCGTTGGACAGTCAGACACTCATCAAAGACGCAATTCGGCCCCGAGCTTATGATGTTTTGCTGTTCGGCCAAGATTTAGGCGCGGATTCGGATCCCTATGTTTATTGGCACAGCAGTCAAACTGTTGACCCAGGTTTGGCCTTAGCTGTGACTTTTGACAAGGACTTAGATAATAATCTGGAAGCCGCTAGAACTACCACCGTCTTGAACAAAACCATTACGTATTATCATCAATTCCAAACAGCTTTCGCCCAAACTGTTCCAGCCATCTTGCTTTATCAGCCCAGATACTTATATTTGGTAGATACCAAAGTAAAAGGTGTGACTGACCAAATCAACTTAGCGACACCAGTTGACAGATTCGCTAATATCTCTGACTGGTACATCAAAATCAAAAAAGAGTTAGAATAAAAAAGTCTTAAAAATTTTCTTAAGCGGGCAAGTGGCGGAATTGGTATACGCGCACGGTTAAGGGCCGTGTGGGGTAAAACCCGTGGAGGTTCGAGTCCTCTCTTGCCCACCAGGGCGCGTAGTTCCGGCGGGCCGGAACAGTCCGAATAAAATCAGAAATGTGTTTTGGGGCGCGTAGTTCCGGCGGGCCGGAACAGTCCGAATAAAATCAGAAATGTGTTTTGGGGCGCGTAGTTCCGGCGGGCCGGAACAGTCCGAATAAAATCAGAAATGTGTTTTGGGGCGCGTAGCTCAGTTGGTCAGAGCAGTCGGCTTACATCCGGAAGGTCGGGGGTTCGAATCCCTCCGCGCCCACCAATCGAATATGACCGAAAATTATTACGACAACTTGCCCAAGAAACGCATGGGAGCCGGGGTGTTGTTTATGGACACGACACACAAGATTTTGTTACTGAAGCCGGTCTATAAAGACCACTGGGGTATCCCCGGCGGAGTTGTAGATAGTCAAGAATCACCCAAGGCCGCCTGTATCCGCGAAATCCAGGAGGAAATTGGATTGACTCCCACTTCATTGCAATTTTTGTCAGTCGGTTATTTCGCTAATCGCAATAACAATAAGGGCGAAAGTCTGCAGTTCTTATTTTACGGTGGTGTTCTGAGTGCAGAAGAGATTGCCCGAATCCGGCTGGCCAAGCAGGAAATCGAAGCTTACCAGTTCGTTGATTTGGCGACAGCCCTGACCATGATCAGTTCAGATATGGCGAAACGGTTGCCCCCCGCACTTGCATCTATCGATACTGGTGTTCCAGTTTATCTAGAAACGCTAGACTAAATGAGGATTGAACAAATTGTTGTAATATTGATATGTTACGCCGAGGTAGCTCAGTGGTAGAGCAGATGCCTGAAGAGCATCGTGTCGAGTGTTCGATTCACTCCCTCGGCACCATGCGGCAGTAGTTCAGTTGGTAGAACGTTTCCTTGCCAAGGAAAAGGTCGCCGGTTCGAGTCCGGTCTGCCGCTCCATAAAAAAACTTTAATAATTAATCCAGTGGCTGTGAGGTTTTCAGTCATTGGTTCATCAAACGGTGGCCTGGTGGCCGAGCGGTTAGGCAAGGGTCTGCAAAACCCTGTACAGCGGTTCGACTCCGCTCCAGGCCTCCAGCTGGGCAGGTGGTGGAATGGTATACACGAGAGACTTAAAATCTCTTGGTCGTAAGACCTTGTGGGTTCGAGTCCCACCCTGCCCACCAGTCTTCGTCCCGACTCTGTCGGGACTACGCCTGGCTAACGCCAGGAGGCAAGAAGACCGCCTCGGTGGAGGATTCATACGAAGATGGGCCTTAAACCTTTAATTCGTGTTTGGGCGGGTGGCGGAACGGTAGACGCGCTACGTTCAGGTCGTAGTGGGAGCAATCCCGTGGAGGTTCAAATCCTCTCCCGCCCACCAGCTAAGTAGGATACTATATATCTATGCCCCGTAGAGAATTTTAGAATTGTTTCGAATAATGCGATAATCTATTCGGAATGATAAGTATGTATCTTCCGTGGGCAATACTGGGTGTGATTCACTGCACCCAACCAAGAGTATTATTTTCTAAAATCTTCTACAGGGTATGGCACGTATTCCACATACAGCCAGACGATACGGCTACAAAATTAAGCGTCGTTTCCAAGAGGCGCCGTTTTCTTTCTTAGTTTTATGGGCAGTTTTCCTATCGCTAATCTTTTTAGTATTTGCTTTCAGGGGGCTGATTGCCACCATGTTCATTCGACCGCTTGGCATTGTAAACCCCAATACTGAAACTGCCGCGACGAGCGTTCAATCACCAGATACCACCCCAACTCCAGAGGCATCTATTAAACTTAAGAGTACAGGTACCTATACTGTGCAATCCGGTGACACCCTGTTTGGGATAGCTGTTGAAGTTGGCTCGACTACGGAGAAACTAGCTGAGTTAAATGACCTTGAACCGCCCTACAGTTTGTCAGTTGGTCAGGAACTCAAACTGCCATAGAGCATGAGATATGCGGTCGCGCTACTGATAATAGGGGGGATGTTTATCACGCTAGTGGTTGGCGCGGGCTTTTACCTTTCTCCGCAAAATGCCCTAACACCAGCGGATGCGATTGTAGTCGTCAGTGGGGGAGAGACCGATTTACGAGTGGCTGAAGGAGCTAAACTATTCAATGAGCAGTGGGCGCCGCTCATGATTATGTCGGGCGCCGCCCGAGATGAAGGTACCTCCAATGCATTGATGATGAGGCAACTGGCTATTCAGGCGGGGGTGCCAGCCGAAGCGATTCTTTTGGAAGAGGAAGCCGAAACTACTCTGGAAAATGCACAATACGTCAGAGACATTGTGCGAAACAACCACATTGGATCCATTATCTTGGTCACCTCGCCATATCACCAACGCCGGGCTTATCTTTCCTTCAGGGCCTTTTTAGGTAACGATATCCAAATTATCAATCACTCTGCTACTGACAGCGCTTGGCGAAAAAACGGTTGGTGGGAAGAACAGTGGGGTCGTTACCTAACCTTCTCCGAGCTGCAAAAGATTGTCTATTTGCCGATTTTCCTTCACATTAGTAAAGGAGAGTAATTAATTTTTTAAACAAGAGGTAGTATTATGACTTGGTTTATTATTGTTGTGCTGGTGATTATTGCAGGTTGGATAATCACTATGTTCAATGGCTTGGTTATTCTTAAAAATCGGGTCAATGAGGCCGAGAGCGATATTGATGTGCAACTGAAGCGTCGGCATGATTTGATTCCGAACTTAGTGAGCACCGTTCAGGGCTATGCTACACATGAGCGTGAGCTGTTAGAAAAAGTTACCCAGGCTCGGACTCAAGCGATGGGTGCTCAAAACATGGAGGAAAAGGCCGCTTCCGAAAATGTACTGACTGGAGCGCTGAAATCTCTGTTCGCCGTGGTTGAAAACTATCCGGAGCTAAAAGCCAATCAGAACTTTTTGGCTTTGCAGGAAGAATTGTCAGATACGGAGAACAAAATTATGTCTGCCCGCCGGTTCTACAATACTAATGTTCGTGATTACAATATTCGGACGGAGATTTTCCCGACTAGCATCATCGCTAGCTGGTTCAAATTCGCCAAGCGTGATTTATTCGAAATTGATGATGTAGCTACTCGCGAGGTACCAAGAGTTGAGTTCAACCACGGAGCACCTCAGCCACCTACACAGACGGGAGCTCCTGGACCAACACCGCCAACACCGCCCGCCCCCCCGATGCCACCACACAACGACGAGCCACCGCAATAAAGAGGAGCAATGTATAAAGAGATAGCGCAGAATCGTGAGAGAACGATTTTCATTATGGCCATGTTCTTCGTGGTTGTAGTCGGGGTGGGCTATCTATTTGCATATATTTACGAGGATATTTCCATCGTTATCGGTGCGGTAGTTTTTGCGCTGATTATGAACTGGGTGGGATATTTCAAGAGCGACGCCATCGCTCTTTCGGCAAGTCGGGCGCGCCCAGTCAGGCCAGATACCAATCTATCGGAAAGACAGGCCATGCATTTAGTGGAGAATTTAAGCATTACTGCCGGTCTGCTCACCCCTAAGCTCTACATTATGGAAGACCCCAGTATCAACGCTTTTGCTACCGGGCGCGATCCCAAACATGCCAGTGTGGCTCTTACCACCGGTGCACTGGAAAAACTTGAGAAGGTGGAGCTGGAAGGTGTGATTGCTCACGAGCTTTCCCATGTAAAAAACTATGATATCTTACTAGCCACGGTAGCTATCACTATGGTAGGCATCGTCACTTTACTAGCTGATTGGTTCACTCGGGTACGGCTATACAATAATCGGTCTAGTAACAACAAAGAAGCTGGTTGGTTAGCAGTCCTAGCGATTGTCTTGATAGTTCTAGCACCACTTTTTGCGAAACTTCTGCAGCTGGCCGTTTCTCGCGGACGTGAGTATCTGGCTGATGCATCAGGTGCCATGCTGACTCGCTATCCCGAAGGGCTGGCCGCTGCGTTAGAGAAAATCGCCGCGGATACTACTCAAGGGATGCCAACTGCTAACCGCGCTACGGCGCACTTGTTTATTGCCAGCCCATTTGAGGGTAAGATAAAGACAGGGGCGCGCAGTTGGTTCTCGACGCATCCGCCCATCGAAGAGCGCGTTAAACGCTTAAGAGAAATGAATCTATGAAATTCTTTAAGGTCAGCTTGTTAGTGGTAGCTTTATGGTTTACCTTGGGGGCAGCTAGCTGCTCCCGCGACATCAGCTCTACAAATATAGGGCAGGTGGCTATTGCTACTGGTCTCAATCTTTATAACCAACCCAGCAACGAGTTGGCCAAGGTGGCCGCTAGTACAGAAACTATTTACGCTGCGGTTGAAGTTTTTGATCCAACACCAACTACGCGCATCCGAGTTAGATGGTACCGCTGGCCCAGTGAGTTAATTGCCAGTGAGGACTTTGTGGGTCAGCGCAGTAGCGCCAATAAATTTGACTATCAGGCAGGTGCCAAGTCCAGCTTCTTAGCTTCCAGCATCAAAAAAAATGATCTAACTTGGGCGCTAGGGGAATATAAGGTCGAGGTATTAGTCAACAACAATCCGGCCAAATCTGTCATGTTTGATATCGTCCCAGACAACGAGGCCTTGGCTGGAGAGCTGGCCGCCATTGTTCACAAGATTAGCACCGCGAGCGCTCTGGATGATGATTTTAAGATTAGTGATGCACAAACTACTTTTGCGCGTAATGTTGATGACATCTTTGTTCAAACCAACATTCGCGGGGCTGATGCGGGTACAGCAGTATCGATCCGAGTCAGGTATGTTAAAGAGGACAACATCTTCGCCACCTTCAGCTATGAAGTGGATGAAGACCAAGATATTGTAGTTGATCTAGAACGTGACCGGTATGGCAAGCTTTGGTCTGATCGACTGTGGCCAGAGGGGGCGTTTGAGATTACGGTTTTGGTTAACAACCTTGAAGCGGCATCACACACTTTCCTGGTTAAAACCGGCTAAAAACTTTTTTTAAAAAAGGTGTTGCTTTTCTCTTTGGGGGCTCCTATAATAAACGGAGTTTTTAATTGTTGACCAAATAGCCAGTTTTGGTTATCGTCGAAATTATGACTCTCATTCAATGAGTCGCTCCCGGTCTATACTTTTTGAATAATTCATCATTTCAAAGAGAGAGCTTTCTATGTCCCCAAAAAATTTAGAGCCCAATATTTTAATTACAAACAACGATCACTACAAAGATAAATGGTACGCTGATCCCAAAAAATCCCCCTCCCTGCCAGAGTTAAATAATCTGCAGCGTCGTTCATATGAATACTTCCTCCGCACTGGTTTGCAGGAGCTTTTTGATGAAATAAATCCCATTGAAGACCTGACGGGGAAAAACTTAGAGCTACATTTTGTTGACTATTATTTCGAGGAACCCAAGTTTACTGAAAAAGAAGCCAGAGAACGCTACGCTACTTTTGAAGCATCTTTGCGAGTAAAACTACGCTTGGTCAACAAGGGGACAGGAGAGATTAAGGAGCAAGAAGTTTTCTTAGGTGATATTCCGGTTATGAGTCAGTCCGGCACCTTTATTATTAACGGTGTTGAACGTGTGGTTGTCTCTCAATTAGTACGCTCTAGTGGTGTGCTTTTTGCACGTGAGGATGGTCTCAAACATGGCCAGTACGGAACTAAGATAATTCCAGAACGCGGCGCCTGGTTGGAGCTAGAAACCAACAGCAAGGGCGTCGTTTCTGTCAAAATCGATCGCAAACGCAAAACTTTTGTGACGACTATTTTGCGTGCCTTTGGCGTGGGTAGTGATGCCGAATTAATTGAGATGTTTGCGGATGTTGATACCGACCCCAAGATGAACTTTATCAAAAATACTATTGAAAAAGACCCAGCCAAATCCACCGATCAGGCCTTGTTGGAAGTGTATAAAAAGATTCGTCCAGGGGATTTGGCTACTGTCGAGAATGCCAGAACACTGTTTGTAAATACTTTCCAAAACTTTCGTCGTTACGATTTGGGCGCAGTGGGTCGCTACAAAATCAACAAACGACTAGACCTTACATCCGCCAATGACCGCAAACATCGAGTTTTGACACTAGAGGATCTGGTAGCTATTACCAAAGAAATTATTCGTCTCAACAATGAGGGGGGATTGGCTGATGATGTGGATCATTTAAAGAATCGTCGCGTGAGAGCGGTGGGCGAGCTGATGCAAAACAAATTCCGGACTGGACTTTTGCGGGTGGAGCGCATTGTCAAAGACCGCATGAGCGTTTCCGACATTTCCACTCTCACCCCAGCCCAGCTAATCAATGCGCGGCCGATTTCAGCTGTCATGCAAGAATTTTTTGGCTCCAGCCAACTATCCCAGTTCATGGATCAGGTTAACCCTTTAAGCGAGCTGGAACATAAACGTCGCCTCTCAGCCATGGGTCCGGGTGGACTGTCCCGCGAACGTGCTGGTTTTGATGTCCGCGATGTACATACCAGCCATTATGGTCGCATTTGTCCCATCCAAACCCCAGAAGGTCAAAACATCGGTTTGGTAGGGCACTTGGCGTCCTATGCCAAAGTCAACGAGTATGGTTTTATTGAAACCCCCTATCGACGCGTAATTTCTGCCGTGCCCAATGACGGTAAGTCGGTTATCGGTCGGACTATACATAAAGATATAGTTGATCCCAAAACCAAAAACATTTTGGTACCAAGCAAGACCGTTGCTACTGAAACGTTAGCCAAAAAACTGATTAAAGTTGCGGGACTCGATTTGATTCCGGTTACAACTTTTGTCACTAATGACGTTCAGTATGTTGATGCTTACATCGAAGAAAAAACCGGTATTGCCCAAGCCAATATCCCGCTTGATGACGAAGGTCATGTCCTGTCGCAATATGTGCCAGCTCGTTTAGGCGGTGAACCAGAAACTTTATCTATCGGCCGTATTTCATATATGGACGTGTCTCCAAAACAAATTTTAAGTGTGACTACCTCATTGATTCCGTTTGTTGAACATGATGACGCTAAACGCGCTCTGATGGGCTCCAATATGCAACGCCAAGCTGTTCCTCTGGTCAAACCCAACGTTCCGATTGTTTCCACCGGTGTGGAATGGGATGCCGCCTTAGGCTCGGGCTGGGTTTTGACTGCTCCGGAGGACGGTACCATTAAGTATGTTGATGGTTCAAAAATTGAATTTATGCCCAAAGGCAAACGCAAGAGCATAGTTTTTGAGCTGATTAAGTTTTCGCGATCCAATGATGAAACTAACCTTAATCAAACCCCAATTGTCTGCGAAGGGGATGTGGTCAAAAAAGGTCAACCTCTATGTGATGGTCCGGCTATCAAAAATTCCCGCCTCGCTTTAGGTAAAAACGTATTGGTGGCTTTCATGTCTTGGGGTGGTTCTAACTATGAGGACGCTATTATTATTTCTGACCGTTTAGTCGAGGACGACGAGTTCACTTCTATCCATATCAAACGTGAGGAGATTGATGTTCGTGATACAAAATTAGGTCCTGAAATCACTACCCGTGACATCCCGAACGTTGGCGAAGATGCGGTGGCCGATTTGGATGAAGACGGCATTATTCGGATTGGGGCCAAAGTGAAGTCACGAAATATTTTGGTCGGTAAGATTACTCCCAAAGGTGAAACCGAACTCACATCTGAAGAGCGATTGCTGCGAGCCATCTTTGGTGAAAAGATCAAAGACGTCAAAGACACTTCCTTAACCATGCCTCACGGTGGTTACGGCAAAGTCATTGGTGTACAAATTTTTGATGCCGATAAAGGTGACAAACTAGAGGTTGGCGTTTTGAAAAAGATTTATGTGTATATTGCTCAAATGCGCAAGATTTCAGTTGGCGATAAACTGGCTGGTCGCCATGGCAACAAGGGCGTGATTGCCAAGATTGTTCCCCAAGCAGACATGCCGTTCTTAGAGGATGGCACGCCAGTGGATATCATTTTAAACCCTTTAGGCGTTATCTCTCGGATGAATTTAGGGCAAATTTTAGAAACCCATCTGGGTTGGGCAGCTGGCAAAGGTGGATTCAATGCTATTAATCCAGTGTTTGAGGGTATTAATATGGACGGTATTGTCGACGAACTTAAAAATGCCGACCTGCCTGAAAAGGGCAAGATTCAGCTGTATGACGGTCGGACTGGCGAACCCTTTGCTCAGGAAACTACCACAGGAATTATTTATATGTTGAAGCTCAACCACATGGTCGACGACAAGATCCACGCTCGTTCTATTGGACCATATGCTCTAGTTACCCAGCAGCCGTTGGGTGGCAAGGCCCAACTCGGTGGTCAGCGGTTTGGCGAAATGGAGGTCTGGGCGTTGGAAGGTTATGGCGCAGCTCATACTTTGGAAGAAATGCTGACAATTAAATCCGACGATGTGCAAGGCCGTTCCCGCACGTATGAATCCATTGTTAAGGGCGAAGAGATTCAAACCGCCCATACTCCCGAGGCCTTCAACGTCATCGTTAAGGAGCTTCAGGGACTGGGTCTTAACGTAGATGTGGTTGATAACGAGGAAGATTTAAAAACTCCCATTGGTGAACAAAACAAAGTGGCCTCCAAATTAAAGAAGAAATAATTATGAAAGCCAAAGACGAAAGCTTTTTAGCGGTTAGAATTGGGCTGGCATCGCCAGAACAGATTTTAAATTGGTCACACGGCGAGATTACTAAGCCAGAGACCATAAACTATCGAACCTTACGGCCGGAAAAAGACGGTTTGTTCGACGAGCGCATCTTTGGCCCAACTAAGGACTGGGAATGTTACTGCGGCAAGTACAAAAAAGTTCGTTACAAAGGCATTGTCTGTGACAAGTGTGGTGTAGAGGTAACTCGAGCAGTAGTTCGCCGTGAACGGATGGGCCATATTAACTTAGCCGCCCCGGTGAGTCACATTTGGTATTTACGCGGTACACCATCACGCTTAGGGCTGATTTTAAATGTACCGGCTAGAAAATTAGAGCAGGTAATTTACTTTGCCTCTTACATTGTCACTAGTATTGATGAGAGTGCCCGTACGGCGGCTCTTGAGCAGCTAGACAAAGAGTACAAGGTGCACATCAAAACTATTAAATCCGAACACAAGCAAAAAAATTCCGAAGCTAGTGAGCTAGAAGAGCGTTTGGAAAAACTGAAAAATGCTTACCAGACAGCTTTGAATGAGATTAAAGATCTCAAGATACAAAAGATTTTGTCTGAGCACGAATATCGGAGCCTCAATTTGAAATACGGTCAGGTTTTCACGGCTGGCATCGGCGCAGAGGCAGTACACGACCTGGTCAAACAGATGGATTTAGTTACGGAGATCAAAGATATGCGAGAGGAGCTGAAAAGTGCAACTGGCCAGAAATATAAGCGATTACAGAAACGGCTTAAACTTCTGGAGGGCTTTTCCAAGGCCGCCTTGCATCCTAGTTGGATGTTCGTAACGGTTTTGCCAGTTATCCCGCCAGATTTGCGCCCTATGGTTCAACTAGACGGTGGTCGTTTTGCCACTTCCGATTTAAATGATTTGTATCGCCGAGTTATTAACCGGAACAATCGATTGAAAAAATTGATTGACATCGGTGCGCCAGAGGTCATCACTCGAAACGAGAAACGTATGCTACAGGAAGCTGTCGATGCCCTCTTTGATATTACTGCGCGAGAAACTTCTTCAACTACGACTGCGAAGCGCAAACTGAAATCTTTAAGCGACATGCTCAAAGGTAAACAAGGCCGTTTCCGTCAAAATTTGCTGGGCAAGCGTGTTGATTACTCTGGCCGAAGTGTCATCGTAGTTGGCTCCGACTTGGAGCTGCATGAATGTGGAGTCCCCAAACCAATTGCTTTGGAGCTTTTCAAGCCGTTCGTCATTTCCAGCTTGATGCGTGACGGCATCGTCCACAACGTTAAAACCGCCGGCAAAATGGTGGAAAAAGAGACCAACGAGGTCTGGGACGCTTTAGACGAAGTCGTTAATAAATACTACGTGTTACTTAACCGCGCACCCACCTTGCATCGCTTGGGTATTCAGGCCTTTAAACCTAAACTCATTGAGGGTAATGCTATTCAGCTCCATCCTCTAACCTGTACAGCTTTCAATGCTGACTTTGACGGTGACCAAATGGCCATCCATTTGCCTTTGAGTAAACAGGCCCAAGAGGAAGCTAGAGAAATCTTACTTTCATCTAAAAACTTGCTCAAGCCAGCCACTGGTGATCCGATTGTCATGCCGGACCAAGACGTGGTCCTGGGCTGTTACTATTTGACCTTTACGGATGACAATCCTGACAAGGCAAAAATTAGATACTATCGCAATATCGAAGAAGCCCAGTTGGCTCATCATCATGGAGTCATCAAGCTCCAAGACCTGATTTTGGTACCAGTGAATGGCGATATGCTCAAAACCACACTAGGCCGGTTGATCTTTAATCAGATTATTCCGGAGGAAATCGGCTTCGTGAATGAGATTACCAACAAAAAACGCCTCAAGGGATTGGTCAACACTTGCTACCGTACACTTGGTACTGAGCGCACAGTGAAGTTGGCTAACGATATGAAAAATCTTGGATTCACTTATGCCGCACTCTCGGGCGCTACTTTCTCGGCGGGCGATCTTAATGTCCCAGCAGAAAAACAAGGACTGATTAGTAACACAGATGTGACTACCAAGGGCGTACGCGAACAGTACAAAGAAGGTTTGATTACTGCTGACGAACGGCGTCGTTTGGTAATTAATGAATGGGAAAAAACCAAGCAATCCATTGAGGACTTGCTAGACGCCACCATTAAGGAAAATCCCATTAACCCCACAGCCATGATGGTTAGTTCTGGTGCTCGCGGTAGCTTGGAGCAGTACAACCAGCTAATCGGGATGGTAGGCACCAAAGTTAACCCAGCTGGTCGCAAGATTGAGCTGCCCGTTAAGTCCAACTATAAAGAGGGGCTTACCACCTTGGAATATTTCTTATCTACTCACGGTGCTCGAAAAGGTTTATCCGACACAGCTTTAAGAACCTCTGACGCTGGTTATCTGACCCGTCGACTAGTGGACGTTTGCCAAGACATTATTGTGGGGACTGAAGATTGTGGTACCGACCGCTTTATTACAATCGTCCATGACCCCGATGATATGCTAGCCGATCCACTCCACAAACGTTTGGAGGGCAGATTCACGGCCGCCGAAATCAAGGTCGGCGCCAAAGTTATTGTCGGCAAGGACGAATACATCACTGAAGAGATTGCTCGTCACATAGAAAATGCAGGTGTCACCGAGGTTCCGGTTCGTTCGATGATCACTTGTGAGGCCGAATGGGGCGTTTGTCAAAAATGTTACGGCAAGGATTTGGCACGCGGCTCACTGGTTGAGCTAGGCGAGGCCGTGGGCATTGTAGCGGCTCAATCCATCGGCGAACCAGGTACACAGCTCACCATGCGGACGTTCCATACCGGCGGTGTGGCATCTACAGCTGATATCACGCAGGGCTTGCCACGAGTTGAAGAATTGTTTGAAGCACGTGTGCCCAAGACCGAGGCCATCTTATCTCCGGGCGACGGTACGGTTCATGTTATGGAGGTGGGCAACAAGAAATTCATGCGTCTGGAGGTTGTTGAAGAAGTGGTGACCGATATTAAGATCCCCCAAGACGCTAAAGTCAAAGTAAAAGACGGTAGTGAGGTGAAACGTGGTGACGTTTTCTTTGTGGTAGATAAAGACGAACACAAGGCTACGGCCAACGGTGTAGTCGCCATCGACGAAAATAATATTGCTTTTACTCACAATCAAAAAGAGGTCTATGAGTATCCTATTACCGCCAAGGTCTTTTTGCGTGTTAAGGACGGAGATCGGATTGCCCGTGGTCAGCAATTGACTGAAGGTCAGCTCAATACTAAAGACCTTATGAAGCTAAAGGGTATCGACGCTGCTCAACGGTACATCATTTCAGAAATCCAGAAGATTTATTCATTGCAGGGCCAAAATATCAACGACAAACACGTTGAAGCAGTAGTGCGTCAGATGTTCTCCAAAGTGCGGATTGAAAAAGAAGGGGATAGTGACTTTATCGTCGGTGAAATTATTGAGAAATTAGCCTTTGAACACATCGCAGCTGCTTTGGCCAAGGCCGGCAAAACTCCGCCAACCGCCACTCAATTGCTATTGGGTATTTCCAAAGCTGCCTTAAACACAGAAAGCTTTTTGTCAGCGGCATCCTTCCAGGAGACAACTCGAGTATTGGTTGATGCTGCAGTTACAGGTAAAGTAGATTATCTCCGTGGCCTCAAAGAAAATGTCATTGTTGGCCGATTAATTCCGGCTGGAACTGGCTTTAAGGCTCGTGGCCAGATTGACAGCTCAGCTAAGAAGTCAGTATAATCCTTCACATGCCAACAATTAACCAATTAATTCGCAAGAACCGTAAAACTGCAGTCCAAAAAAGTAAATCTCCAGCACTGCAGAGAGGTTTTAATACTATTAAAATGCGCCCTACGACTACGAGTAAGGGTTCACCGTTCAAACGGGGCGTTTGTGTAAAGGTCACTACTACTACGCCCAAAAAGCCAAACTCGGCTTTGCGTAAGATTGCGCGTGTACGTCTAACCAACCGCATGGAGGTTACGGCCTATATTGGTGGTATTGGCCATAACTTGCAGGAACATTCAATCGTATTGATCCGAGGTGGTAGAGTAAAAGACCTCCCAGGTGTGCGGTATCACGTGGTACGTGGTCGGCTAGATACGGCCGGTGTCCAAAATCGTAAACGTGGTCGTTCCAAATATGGTACGAAGCGCAGCGGTGCTACTACCGCCAAAGAAGCTACAGTTGCTTAAAAAATATATATTCTATGCCTCGCAGTCGACTTAATCTCAAACGTGAACTGACCCCCGACCATAAATATGGCAGTCTTTTAGTTGCGCGCCTGATTAATAAACTAATGCTTAATGGCAAAAAAACAGTGGCGGAGCAAATCGTTTATGATGCGTTACAAATTGCTGCAAAAAAAGTCGGCAAGGATCCAGTACAAGTGTTGGAAGATGCCTTTGCCAATATTTATCCAGCAGTTCAATTGAAAGGACGCCGCATTGGTGGTGCCAATTTGCAGATTCCCACTGAAGTTAGCTCCGAGCGCAAAGTCGTGTTAGCTATGCAGTGGCTGATTAAAGCTACTCGTGCCAAAAAAGGTAAACCAATGGCCGAACGGCTGGGTCAGGAACTGATTGATGCTTATAACAATACTGGTGAAGCGGTCAAAAAGAAGGAAGAAACTCACCGCATGGCCGAGGCCAACCGAGCGTTTGCTCACTATGCGAGATTTTAGGGCTTCAAAAGAAAACGCTAGTTTTCTTTTGAGACGCTCGTGGGCAGCGGCCCAGTCGCCCAAGGCGACCAAGCTCGCTTAATAAAGAACTATTAAATCTTAATCAACATGGCGGAAAGACAATATCCTCTCGATCGGACAAAAAACATCGGAATTATCGCTCACATTGACGCGGGTAAAACTACGGTTACGGAGCGGATTTTGTTCTATACCGGGATTACCTATAAGATTGGCGAAGTGCACGAAGGTGAGGCGGTCATGGATTGGATGGAGCAAGAGCAGGAACGTGGGATTACGATCACCTCTGCCGCTACGACTTGCTTTTGGAAAGATTATCGTATCAATATTATCGACACTCCCGGCCACGTTGACTTCACCGTTGAGGTAGAGCGCTCCTTAAGGGTTCTAGACGGTGGCGTCGTCGTTTTTGACGGCGTTGCGGGTGTGGAGCCACAGAGTGAAACGGTGTGGCGTCAGGCCGAGAAATATCATGTGCCTCGTATTTGTTTTATCAACAAAATGGACAGAATGGGGGCGGACTTTTATGCAAGTTTCAAATCCATTATTGATCGTTTGGGCGCCAATGCAGTTATGGCTCAATTACCAATCGGTGCGGCTGAAACTTTTAAAGGTGTAGTTGATCTGCTTACGGAAAAGGCGTACATCTTTGAAGACGATCTAGGTAAACAAATCACCGAAACTGACGTACCCGAGGATATGAAAGAAGCGATGGCAAAATATCGCCATGTTTTGTTAGAAAAGATTGTAGAGACCCAAGAAGATCTCTTAGAAAAATTTTTGGGTGATCAGGCCTTGACCATAGACGAGTTGAAAAAAGCCCTACATGCTGCGGTAGTAGCCAATCAAGTTGTTCCCGTGTTTTGCGGCTCAGCGCTTAAGAACAAAGGCATCCAGCTGCTACTGGACGCGGTTGTAGATTATCTCCCAACGCCTTTAGAGGTGCCGGCAGTTAAAGGCATTGACCCTAAAACCGAGAGCGAAGTTACGCGTGAAACTAGTGACGAGCAGCCCTTTGCCGCTCTGGCTTTCAAAATTGCTACCGACCCATTTGTTGGTAAACTAATCTATTTCAGAGTTTATTCCGGTACACTCAAAGCCGGTTCCTATGTTCTCAATGCTTCCAAAGGGGAGAAAGAACGAGTGGGCCGTATCTTAAGAATGCATGCGAACCACCGCGAGGAAGTTGATGAGATCTTTGCCGGTGAAATTGGTGCCATGGTTGGCCTAAAAGGTGTCACTACTGGTGACACGCTCACCGATGAAGCGCATCCAATCATTCTAGAATCCATTGAATTCCCTGAACCAGTCATCTCTATTGCTGTTGAGCCAAAATCCAAGGCCGACCAAGAAAAGATGTCATTGGCGCTTCAGAAGTTGGCCGAAGAAGACCCCACTTTCAAAGTAGCTACTGATTCTGAAACCAACCAGACGGTCATTTCTGGTATGGGAGAACTACACTTGGATATTATCGTTGATCGCATGAAGCGTGAATTCAAAGTGGAGGCCAACATTGGCCAACCGCAGGTGGCTTATCGAGAAACGGTTACCAAGGAATCAGATGTAGAAACAAAATACGTTCGCCAGTCCGGTGGTCGTGGCCAGTATGGCCATGTGTATGTTAGGTTTGAACCGCTGGTTGACGATGAAGAAGGTAAAAACTTTGAGTTCATCAACAAGATCGTCGGTGGTGCTATTCCCAAAGAGTACATTCCGGCTGTGCAAAAAGGTATTGAGGGTGCCATGGCACGAGGAGTGCTTGCGGGCTATCCAGTTATCGGCATTCGCGCAACGCTGTATGACGGTACCTACCACGATGTGGACTCCTCTGAAATGGCCTTTTCGATTGCTGGCTCGATGGCTCTCCAAGACGGCGTAAAGAAGGGCGGCCCGGTTATTTTAGAGCCCATTATGAAAGTAGAGGTAGTTACTCCAGAAGATTTCGCTGGGGATGTAATGGGGGATTTAAATGCTAAGCGTGGACGTATTGAGGGCATGACTGAACGGGGCAACGCCAAAGCTATCAAGGGCTATGTCCCGCTTGGTGAGATGTTTGGTTACGCTACTAACTTGCGCTCCATGAGCCAAGGCCGAGCTTCCTACACGATGGAGTTCTATCAGTATGAAAAAGTTCCATCCAACATCCAGGAAGAACTCATTGCCAAACGGGGTGGCGGCAAAGAAGGATAAGACCATTTTTTGACCAATAAGTCAACGGCTCATTTTTTGAGCCGTTGAGAAATCGACTTTTTTGTCAAAAACCCTTGCGCATAAAGAAAAAATTGTGTATTTTCTAAAAGTATAATTTTTATATTTTACAGGTATAAGTTTAACTTAGTTAGGAGTCCATATGGCAGATACATTTTCTCGCGATAAGGTCCATGTTAACGTCGGTACAATTGGCCACGTTGACCACGGAAAAACCACTCTGACAGCGGCTATTACCCAGGTGCTTGCGGCCCAAGGTAAGGCGACTGCCAGAAAGTTTGAAGATATTGATAATGCCCCTGAAGAGAAGGCGCGTGGTATCACTATTGCTACTAGTCATCAGGAATATGAAACTGACAAGCGTCACTACGCTCATGTTGATTGTCCGGGTCATGCCGACTACATCAAAAACATGATTACTGGTGCCGCCCAGATGGACGCTGCTATTTTGGTGGTGGCCGCTACCGATGGCCCTATGCCTCAAACTCGCGAACATATTCTATTAGCTCGTCAGGTGGGCGTCCCTCGCATCATAGTTTTCCTAAACAAGACCGATATGGTTGACGATCCAGAGCTCATTGATTTAGTAGAGCAAGAGATTCGTGATCTTTTGACCAAACAAGAATATCCAGGAGATGAAACCCCAATTATCAGAGGGTCTGCCTTAAAGGCTCTTGAGAACCCGACTGATCCAGAGGCCATTAAGCCGATCATGGAGTTGATGGATGCGCTGGATAGTTATATTCCAGATCCTGTACGGGCTCTCGACAAACCTTTGCTGATGCCAGTAGAAGACGTCTTTTCTATCAAAGGACGCGGTACAGTAGCCACTGGTCGTGTCGAGCAGGGCATTGTGAAGGTCAATGATGAAGTTGAAATTGTAGGTATTAAGCCAACTGCTAAGACCGTAGTCACCGGTGTAGAGATGTTTAGAAAACTCTTAGATCAAGGCCAAGCTGGTGACAATGTAGGACTTTTGCTGCGCGGTGTTGAAAGAGAACAAATCGAGCGCGGTCAGGTGATTGCCAAGCCGGGCACTATCACTCCGCACACTGAGTTCGAATCCGAAATCTACGTTTTGTCCAAAGAAGAGGGCGGACGTCACACCCCATTTGGCAAGGGTTATAAACCCCAGTTCTATTTCAGAACTACTGACGTAACTGGCGAGGTCTTTCTTCCTGAAGGCACCGAAATGGTTATGCCGGGTGACACCTTGTCTAGCGTGACAGTGAAACTGATTGTTCCGATTGCTATGGATGAAGGTCTGCGCTTTGCTATTCGCGAAGGCGGTCGGACTGTGGCATCCGGAGTTGTCACTAAGATTGTTAAATAATTATGTAAAAAGTATCGCTTTGCCCCACCTCGCGTGGGGCAAAATGATACCTTAAAAACTCTTATGGCGGAAAATAAACCAAAATCCGAAATTGCACCTCCCAAAAAAGCTAGCCACTCTAAAGATGCTAAGCAAAGAATTCGTATTCGCTTAAAGGCCTACGATCATCGTATCTTAGATAAGTCGGCTCGTCTGATTATTGACACAGCGGAACGCACTGGAGCTGTAGTTTTAGGCCCCATTCCACTTCCAACCGAGAAGAAGGTCTACACGGTTCTCAAATCCACGTTCGTTCACAAAGATTCGCGTGACCAGTTTGAAATGAGAATTCACAAGCGCTTAATTGATATTGCCGATCCTACTCCCAAAACTATCGACGCTTTAACCAATCTGTCTTTGCCGGCTGGGGTTAGCATCGAAGTCAAAATGTAGCTTTGCAGAAGCTAACTCGAGGTTATCGAGGGATTATCACAAAATATTAACTAATAGCTTATCATCGTCCGGTCAATGGAGATGAAAGCAGATATTTTTTATGAAAGGTGTTATCGCTAAAAAGTTAAGCATGAGCCAAGCCATCACTCCAGATGGCAAAGCCCAAGCCGTCACTATCTTTCAGGTTCTGCCTAATGTTATTACGCAGAAAAAAACCGCTGACAAAGATGGCTACTTTGCGTTGCAAATCGGTATAGCCAAGCCAGCTAAGAAGGCAGACACCAAAGCCACTTTTTATACTAAACGTGAATTCAGATTTCCAGAGGGCGAATATAAAGTTGGGGATACCATCTCTCTAGATATTTTCAAAGAAGGCGACTTGGTTGATGCCATCGGTACGTCGCGAGGCATGGGATTTGCCGGTACTGTCAAGCGGCACGGATTCCACCGTGGTCCACAAACTCAC
Source organism: Patescibacteria group bacterium (assembly GCA_028717565.1). Lineage (GTDB taxonomy): Bacteria > Patescibacteriota > Kazan-3B-28 > Kazan-3B-28 > Kazan-3B-28 > JAQUNP01. Next base: position 114,208 of record JAQUNP010000001.1, on the reverse strand, counting down.
GGACATGACCATCACCGAGCTCCAGGTTCCATTGGCGCTATGGGTATGCCACGAGTGGCGAAGGGTAAGCGCATGTCTGGACATATGGGCAACACCCAAAACACCATCAAAAATCTGAAAGTAATGGCCGTCGACACTCAAGCTAATCTGATTGCAGTTTCTGGCGCAGTCCCTGGGGCCAACCAGAGCTTTGTTACTATTCAGCACACTAAGAACCATAGCTATGACCAAGACTAGTTCTGCTACTATCGGGTTAGAAAAGATTGCGGGCCAGGAGCTTAGCCAAGTTCGGATTCAGCCGAAAGTGCTGCGACAGGTGGTTCTAGGCATTTTGAATAATCAACGCCAAAGTACGGCTCATACTAAACGTCGCGGCGAGGTAAGTGGCGGTGGCAAAAAGCCCTGGCGGCAAAAAGGTACAGGCCGAGCCAGAACTGGGTCTATCAGAAACCCATTATGGCGGGGCGGTGGAATTACCTTTGGTCCTACAAATGCTGCCAACTTTTCTCATATGCTGCCGACTCAGCTGAAACGCCAAGCACTCATGATGGCTCTTAAATCAAAAGTCGATGCCGGACAGCTAGCTCGGTTGACTCTCGAGCAGCCTCTGACGAAGGTCGGGGACATCAAGGCCAATGCGCCAGAACTCCTCGTTTTACGAAATGCTTTAGTAGTTATTCCTGAGGCCACATGGGCAAAGGGTTTGCGCAATCTCAGCAATCTTACCCCCGTAAGCCTTAATCGCGTCAATGCCCTCATCGTAGCCCGGGCGCATCATGTAGTTTTTATTAACGATACTTATAGTCAACTTTTAAATAGGGTCAAGCATGCTTAACTCGGTAGTCAAGAAACCAGTTATTTCCGAAAAGAGTATTTCCGCCCAAAGCAGTGGCAACAAATACACCTTTTTGGTCAGTGCACAAGCTACTGCAAAACAGGTGGCTATGGCCGTGACCGACGCCTTTGGGGTAGAAGTAGTGAAAACCAACGTCATCAATTTACCAGCCAAAATCAAAAGATTCCGTCGCATTAAAGGCATTCGGGCGGGTCGTAAGCATGTTGTAGTGACGCTTAAAAAAGGTCAAACGATTCCATTATTTGAAGAGGAAACTAAATAAAGTCCCATGGTGAGAATTATCAAACCTACTACTGCAGGCAGACGCGGCATGAAAGTGCTGGACTTTGCTTCGGTTCTCACAGCCAAAAGTCCGGTCAAGAAATTGATTAAAGGTAGCAAACGCAGCAGCGGTCGTAACAACCGCGGAGTAGTTACCTCAGAACATCGAGGCGGCGGCGTCAAACAGCGTCTGCGGGCGGTTGATTTCAAACAGCGTAAATTTGGTATCCCAGGCATTATCAAGTCCATTGAATACGATCCCAAACGAACCGCCTTCATTGCACATATAGTATTTACCGATGGCGAACAAAATTACATTTTAGCTCCAGAGGGTATTAGTTTAGGTGATAAAATTATTTACGGTCCATCGACCAAGATAAAATTGGGCAATCGGCTTCAATTTAAAAATATTCCCGCTGGCACTACGGTGCACAATATCGAAATTACACCGGGGAAAGGTGGACAGATTGTCCGGTCAGCGGGCGGTAGTGCTACTGTTATGGGGTTCGATGGCAGCTACGCTTTGATCAAATTGCCTTCCGGAGAAGTGCGGAAGGTGCTTGACACTAACTTTGCCAGTATCGGGGCTGTGAGCAACACTGACCATATGAATATCAAGATTGGTAAAGCTGGTCGCTCACGGTGGCTAGGACGCCGTCCCAATGTGCGCGGTAAAGCCAAGAACCCTGTTGACCATCCTCACGGAGGTGGAGAAGGCGGCTCGCCAATTGGTCTGAAGCATCCCAAGACGCCAACTGGCAAACCGGCTCGAGGTCTCAAGACTCGCAATCGCAAAAAAATGAGTAATAAATTAATTGTTAAACCTAGAACTAAGAAAAGGAGATAATGAGTAGATCTGCTAAAAAAGGACCATTTGTTGACCCACGCCTAGTGAAAAAAATCGAGGCGGCCAAGGGTAGCAACAAACCCATCAAAACCTGGGCTCGTTTCAGCACTATCAGCCCAGATATGGTAGGAATGACTTTCTTAGTTCACAATGGCAAAGACCATGTGCCCGTCTCCATTAATGAAAATATGGTCGGTCATAAACTGGGCGAATTTGCCCCAACGCGTAAATTTAGAGGACATGGCGGCAAAATGGCCAAAGAACAGGCCAAAGCCGCTGACGCAAGTAAATAATTTTTCTTCATGGATATACAAGCCACAGCCAAATTTGTTCGCATCTCTCCGAAAAAAGCTTTGCCTTTAGTGCGGTCTTTGCGTGGCAAAAAAGCTACCGTAGCGGTAGCGGGCCTAAAAACTCATCCCACAAAGACCTCTTTAATCTTGCAGAAGCTAATTTATTCGGCTATCAGCAACGCCAAAAACAACTACAATCTCAAGGAGGATAATCTCAAAATCAAGCGTCTGACAGTTGATGAGGGACCGCGCTATAAACGGTACTGGTTCCGTTCGCGCGGGAGTGCTGACCAGCTGCTGAAGCGTGCTAGCCACTTCCAAGTTGTATTGACGGAGATCACCCCCACTTTGGTGAAAAGGAAGGTTGAGAAAAAAGCTGTCGAGGCATCCACAAAAACTACAGTCACCAAGGCCACGTCCGCTGCCCCCGTTGATAGAAATACTAAAAATGTGCCCAGGTTTTCTAAAGTAGCGCATAAACCGCGTGCACCTAGAACCACTAATAAATAATTTATCCTATGGGACAAAAAGTTCATCCACGTCTGTTTCGTTTAGGTCAAACCACCAAGTGGGGCTCACGTTGGTTTGATATTAAAAATTACCGTCAATACCTGTTGCAGGACTATACCATCCGTCAGGTAATTGTGCGACGCTTCCCCAGAAGTGGTATTGCCGATATCGATATTGAAAGATTTGGTTCAGAAATTAGAGTCACCATTCATACTTCTCGGCCAGGCGTAATCATTGGCCGTGGCGGTGCGGGTATCGAGACCGCCAAAAAAGAGATTGCCAAGACAGTCAAAGACAAACTGGAAATTGAAATTAAGGAAGTTAAAAACCCCGAAAGCAACGCGGCCGTGATTGCTAGCAATATTGCCGAACAAATCGAACGTCGTCTACCCTTCCGCCGAGCTGTGAAACAATCGATAGAGGCCGCCAAACAGGCTCGGGTGCAAGGCATTCGCATTTCTGTTGCAGGACGTCTTAACGGCGCCGATATCGCACGTACCGAAATATTTAACTTTGGCAAAGTGCCTCTGCATACTATCAAGCAGCAGGTGGACTATGCGCTAAGAACCGCTTATACCACTTATGGCACCATTGGAGTAAAGGTCTGGGTTCTGGCAAGCAAAGAAGCACAAGACAGTGAAGAGATTTAAATTATGTTATTACCCAAAAAAGTAAAATATAGAAAACAGCAACGTGGCAGCATGAAAGGTGTCGCGACTGGTACCAACCAAATTGCCTTTGGTAAGTACGGTCTTAAATCCCTAGACCGCACTTGGGTCACATCTCGTCAAATCGAGGCCGCACGTCGGGCGATGACCCACACCATGAAACGTGAGGGAAAGATCTGGATTCGTATCTTTCCTCATCAAGCGGTCACAGCTACTCCTAATGAAACCCGTATGGGTGGAGGCAAGGGATCGGTCAGCCACTATGTTGCAACCGTCAAACCCGGTACTGTCCTGTTTGAAATAGATGGTATTAGCGCGCCGATGGCCAAAGAAGCTATGCGTTTAGCTAGCCATAAGCTACCAGTTAGAACCAGATTCATAACTAAACATTAAGATGGCCAAGACAGAAAAAAACATACTGCAAGATCTGCGTAGCAAGGACATTCCGGCTTTGGACAAAGATATCGCTACGGCTGCCAAGAAACTGGGCGAATTAAGAAGCCAGTTGGCGGTTGGCAAGCTAACTAATCACGCGGCCATTAATAAATTGCGTAAAGATATTGCTAGAATGCAAACTTTAAAAGGTGAAAAGATTATTTTGAAGGAGATTCAAGGATGAACCAAAAGAACCGAGTTCAAAAATCTGGTGTAGTCATTAGCCGTTCTGGCTTACATACTGTGGTGGTCAGAGTTGATACCTACGTTGCCCATCCTTTGTATAAAAAACGGGTTCGCAAGACCAAGCGATTTGTGGTTCACGATGAAAAAGACACTACCAATGTGGGTGACACAATCGTAATTGCTGAAACCAGACCAATTAGTAAAACCAAACACTGGGAAGTAACTAATATTATAAAAACTGCAGCTGTAAAGGTGACATCATGATCCAAGCCGGCACTAGATTAAAAGTAGCTGACAACACTGGCGCCAAAGCCGTAACTTGTTTTAAGGTGCTAGGTGGTTCTCGGAGACGCTATGCTTCATTAGGCGACATCGTAGTTTGTTCTGTCAAAGAAGCTGCGCCTATGGGTGTGGTCAAAAAGAAAGACGTCGTCAAGGCCGTGATTGTCAGGATGCGTCGTTCTATCAGACGGGCTGACGGCAGCTACATCCGCTTTGATGAAAACGCCGTTGTGATTGTGGACGCCAATAAGCAACCGCGTGGTACCCGTGTCTTTGGTCCAGTAGCCAGAGAATTGCGTGAAAAAAACTTTATGAAGATCATATCCTTAGCCCCCGAGGTGCTGTAATGAAGATCAAAACAGGCGACAAAGTGATAGTCATCAAGGGCAAGGACCGTGGTAAAACCGGTATTGTGGTTTCAGCTGATCCTGTCACTCACCAAATCAAAGTAGAAGGCGTGAATGTTTACAAACGTCACCAAAGAAAGGGAGCGGCCAACAAGCCTGGCGGAGTGATTGAGATCGTGGCCCCTCTCGATGTCTCAAAGGTCATGTTGGTTTGCCCAGAAACTGGCAAACCCACGCGAGTCGGATATAAACAAGTTGGCGAAAAGAAACAAAGAGTCGCCCGTGTAAGTGGAGCTATTATCGAAAATGCTAAAAAGTAAATATTTATCTATAGTGCCTGAATTAAAAAGTGAGCTCGGTCTCACTACGGTTGCTGCTGTACCAAAAATCAACAAAGTGGTTATCAATGTAGGTGTGGGCAGCAAGGTAGAGAAAAATACTCAATACATGGACATGGTGCTTGATTCACTAGCCAAGATCACAGGTCAAAAGCCAGTTATCACCAAAGCTCGCAAGTCCATCGCAGGATTTAAGGTCCGCGAGGGCAGCCCGGTCGGTGTCATGGTAACCCTGCGCGGCAAGAGAATGTATGACTTTATTGAAAAACTGATTACGGTGGCTCTGGCACGAGTGCGTGATTTCAGGGGTATCAAGGGCGATGGCTTTGATGGTCAGGGCAACTATACTTTGGGCATCAAAGAACATACTATTTTCCCAGAAATCCTATTTGAAAATGTCGATCAAACTTTTGGTCTGGAAGTCACCATTGCTACTACCGCTACCAATGACAAGGCGGCTAAATTACTTCTAGATAAACTCGGCTTCCCATTTGTTAAAAAGGATAAGAAATAATTAAATCTATATGACGCGCAAAGCATTAATAATCAAAGCTGCTAGAAAACCTAAGTTTTCCACCCGGAAGATCAACCGGTGTTCTATTACTGGTCGTCCCCATGGGTACATGCGCAAATTTGGAGTTAGCCGCATCATCTTTAGAGAGCTAGCTCGCGAAGGAAAATTGCCGGGTATAAAAAAAGCCAGCTGGTAAAAAATTAATCATATGGTTATAGTCAACGATCCCATTTCAGATTTGATCACCCGTCTTCGGAACGGCTTGAGTGTGAACAAGAGCTATGTATTAGTTCCTGACTCCAAGTTGCGCATTGGTATATTGCAGGTGCTCAAAGACCAAGGCTACATCACAGATTTCAGCAAGACCGCTGTTAAACAAGACCAACACGAGCAAATCAAAGTCGTTTTGAAATATGCCGATGGTCAACCCGTAATTGAGGGAATCGAGCGCATCTCAAAACCCGGTCAGCGTATTTATGTCGCTTCCAATCGTCTTGAGCGAGTGCTCGGCGGAGTCGGTGTAGCCGTCCTGTCTACTTCACAAGGCGTGATGACGGACAGCCAAGCTCGCAAGGCTGGAGTCGGGGGAGAACTATTATTTAAAGTATGGTAAAGCAAAGCTATGTCTAAAGTTGGTACCAGATTAATCTCTCTGCCTACTGCTGTCACGGTTGACGTGAAAGACGGTGTGGTAGTAGTCAAAGGCCCCAAAGGCGAATTAAAGGTAGATTTGATGCCGGGCATTAGCCTCGAGCAAGCCGATGCCAAATTGACGATCAAGCGGGCTAACGACGAAAAAGCTACCATGGCAGCTCATGGTCTGATTCGCTCACTAGTCAACAACGCTGTGGTGGGCGTAGCTAGTGGCTTCACAAAAGAGTTAGAGATTAATGGAGTCGGCTTTAGAGCGGAAGTTGGCACCGACAAAATTACCTTACATCTTGGTTTTTCACACCCAGTGATCTTAAACATTATTGAGGGTGTTGAAATCAAGCAAGATAAAAATAAGCTAATGATTTCTGGTATCGACAAACAAAAAGTTGGCCACATGGCAGCTTTGATCCGCGCTCAGAAAAAACCAGAACCATACAAGGGTAAGGGCATTAAATATACAGATGAGGTTATACATCGTAAAGCCGGTAAGGCTGCCAAGACAGCAGGGTAAACTATGAACGAACTCAAAAAAACTCAACAGCAAAGAATCGCTCGCGCTAAGCGGACCAAGGCTCGTCTGGTTGTAGGCGCACATCGCCCACGGTTGATTATTAATCGAAGCCACAAAGCCATCTATGCACAAATTGTTGATATCAACGGCCAAGTACTCGCTGCGGCCAGTAGCTTAAAGTCAACCTCAAAGAATCTCACAGAAGGGGCTAAGCTGGTCGGTGAAGCAATTGCGGATTTGGCTCTAGCCAAAAAAATTGAACAAGTGGCTTTCGATAGAAAACATTATCGTTATCACGGTCGCGTTAAGGCCTTGGCCGAAGCGGCTCGCGAGAAAGGACTAAAGTTTTAGATATGGCAGAAGTACAAGACAAGTTGAACAATACCCAGCCCTCTCCAGTAGACAAAAGATCAGCCCGGGGTAAACGTGGACCCAGAACTGAAAGACCGGTTTCTGAGTTCGATGAGCGGGTGATTGAGGTCAGTCGAGTTACACGCGTCGTCAAAGGTGGCAAACGTCTGCGCTTCAGAACCCTAGTGGTGATCGGTAATGCTAAAGGCAAGGTGGGCTATGGTCTCGGTAAGGCCGGCGATGTGAGCCAGGCCGTGCAAAAGGCCGTGGCCAATGCGAAAAAAGACCTGCGTACGATAGCTCTCAAAAATAGCACGGTGCCATACCAAGTCATTGGTATTTACAAAAGTGCCAAAGTTTTGGTCAAGCCAGCCGGTGAAGGTAGCGGTTTGATTGCTGGCGGCCCAGTGCGAATCGTCTTGCAACTAGCTGGCTTGAAGGATGCGGTAGCCAAGATGCTTGGCTCAAAAAACAAGATCAGCAATGTTATGGCCACCATCAAGGCCCTCGACGCCATTTCCTCCCCCGAAAATATTAAGCAACGTCGTTTAGGAAAGAAATCCAAAACCGAGAAAGAGGTATAGTTATGAATCAATTACACGAAATCATCAGTGCAGATAAAAATCCGTCTCAAAAACGGCGCGGTCGCGGCAATGCGGCTGGGGGTGGTAATACCTCTGGTCGGGGTAATAAAGGTCAAAAAGCCAGGACTGGTGGTAGTGTGCCAGCTCGGTTTGAGGGTGGGCAAACTCCTTACTACATGCGCATTGCCAAGAAGAAGGGCTTCAAGCATCACCGTAAGTTTCGAATCATGCGGATTAACCTTAAAGATCTGGCCAAGTTGGCCAAGGATGGCAAGCTGATATTTGAGGATTTAGTTAAGACCCAAATTATTAAAGCGGGTGCCAAACTCAAGATTTTGGGTGAGGGCGACATCAAAGACGCTCTTCAGGTACAGGCGCACTATATTTCTAAGTCGGCTTTAGATAAGATTGAAAAAGCAGGCGGTAAGGTGGAAATTCTTAAGTAGAGTTTATGTTCAATACTCTCAAGCAAATCATTAAGCATCGTGACATCCGCAATCGAATTTTGTGGACTATTGGCTTATTGGTGTTGGTGCGCTTGATTGTTCATACCCCCATGCCAGGTGTTGATCTAGAAGCTCTAGCTCAAGTTTTTCAAAGCAACCAGTTTTTGGGCTTGGTAGATTTATTTTCTGGGGGATCACTTAACAAGTTTTCTATCGCCCTGATGGGTGTAGCACCCTACATTAATGCATCAATTATCATGCAGCTGATGACTATGGCGCTGCCCAGTGTTGAGGCGCTGTCCAAAGAAGGGGAGTACGGCCGCCGTAAGATTACTCAATATACCAGATATCTGACTGTGCCCTTGGCTCTGTTGCAGGCCTACGGTATGGTAACACTTCTCCAGCGCTCGGACGTGACGATTTTAGGCGATGTTAGTCCATTAAGAATGATAGCCATGCTTCTGATAGTTACCGCGGGTACCATGCTTCTGATGTGGCTAGGAGAATTAATTACCGAAAAAGGTGTGGGCAATGGCATATCGTTGATTATCTTCCTAGGCATCATTGCTGCCTTACCTAGGGGCTTTGGTGGCACACTGGCGCTGTTTGATCTGGGCAAACTATTCAATGTCCTGGTCTTTTTTGTACTCGCCATCGTGACTATTTACTTTGTGGTGTATATCACTGAAGGCCAACGCAATATTCCTATTTCTTATGCCGGTCGCGGTGGAGGTAACCGACTGTTTACTGGACAAACCAGCCATTTACCTATGCGGGTCAACCAAGCCGGTGTTATCCCTATCATCTTTGCTCTCTCGTTGCTTTTGTTCCCCGGTTTGATTGCCTCGTTTTTTGCCCAAGCCCGAACTGCTTGGTTGGCTGACGCGGCTAACTATATCCAAACCCTTTTCCAAAACCAAGCATTTTACGGCATTATGTATTTTGTTTTGGTATTTTTCTTTACCTATTTTTATACCTGGGTAGTCTTCAAGCCAGATAACGTAGCAGAAAATGTGCAAAAGTCCGGTGGGTTTATTCCAGGCATCCGTCCCGGCAAACAAACTGTTGATTTTCTTTCCTTTGTATCCAACCGAATTACTTTAGTTGGCGGACTCTTTTTGGGGCTAATCGCCGTTCTGCCAATTATTGTTCAAGCGTTGACCGGAATTACTACATTAACCATCGGGGGCACTGGTCTTTTGATCGTAGTAGCTGTGGCTTTGGAGACAATGCGTCAGATACGTGCCCAGCTCATTATGAAGCAATATGACCAAGTTTAATTTTGATATTATCCTCTACGGCGGACCCGGTGCCGGTAAAGGCACCCAAGCTGAACTATTGCGAGACAAGATTTCCGCCCTGCATCTTAATATGGGAGCCGAGCTTAGAGCTTTGGCTGGTCAAGAGACTAAGTTAGCCAAGGAATTGCAACAAACCCTTGCCCAGGGTCAGTTGGTACCTCTAAGCGTTACTGCTCAAGTGGCCAAGGGGTTTGTAGAGAAATCTGGTGATGCCACGATTATTTTTGATGGTTACCCTCGGACTATTGAGCAGGCCAATGACCTAGATGCCATTTTGAAGACACATGGGCGTGTGGCCAAACTGGTTTATTTGGAGCTGCCAATGGAAGTAGCGGTGGAGCGTTTGACCAAACGGGCTGAGCTTGAGCATCGAGCGGATGACATGGATGAAGCCGCTGTCACAGAAAGAATAGAGATCTTCCAGCGCAACGCTGCCACACTCCTCGGCCGTTATCGTGACCTTGGTCTGCTGATTACAGTTGATGGTGACGGCACAGTCGAAGAGGTAGCCGACAGGTTATTCGAAACGCTTACGCATGCTAACTGATAATGACATTGAGAAAATGCGCCTAGCTGGCCAGAAATGGCTGGAAATTATGCGGGTTTTAAAAAGCCATATTCAAATCGGTACGAACCTTAAAGAAATTGAACGCATAGCTGAACAAGAATCAGCCAAGCGGGGTGTTATCCCATCTTTCAAGGGTTACCAGGGTTACCCTGCGGCGACGTGTTTGTCGGTGAACGAGGAGATCGTGCACTGCATCCCCAAAGATTACGCCCTGAAGAACGGTGACATCATAACGGTTGATTTCGGTGTCTATCACCAGGGTCTCCATGTTGATGGGGCTGTGACCTGGGGAGTAGGCGAAATCAGCCCGCGTAATAAGCAGCTTCTCAAAGGTGTTTACGCCGCTCTCTTGGCTGGTACTGACGCTATCAAAGTTGGTGGGCGAGTCAACGACATCTCCACGGCCATTGAGAAGATTCTCAACGCTAAAGGGTTCGTTATCTTTAAACCCTTTGTGGGTCACGGCATTGGTCACCGCTTACACGAAGATATCTTCATCCCTAACTATTCAATACCCGGTTCTACACCTATGTTACAGGCCAACATGGCCGTAGCTTTGGAGCCCATCGCGGGGTTGGGGGAAGATGATACTATCCTCGAAGGCGACAACGGCTGGGATACCAAGGCCAAAAGTGGACAACCAGTCGCTGAATTTGAGCATACGGTACTGATTACCCCCCAGGGGCCGGAAATCATGACCCCACTAGAAACGCTGATTGATAGCATAAAATAATTGACTTATAGGAGAAAAAACTTAATAATATCTAAGTATTTTATATGTCTGATAAGGAAGTAATTGAAGTCGAAGGTAAGATTGTAGAGGCACTCCCTAACGCTATGTTTAGGGTAGAGATTGAAGGTGGGCATGTCATCCTCGCCCATATTTCCGGGAAAATGCGCATGCACTACATTAAAATCGTGCCAGGCGATCAAGTAACAGTAGAAATGAGCCCTTACGACATCGAGAAAGGTCGCATTACCTTCCGTCATAAAAATGGTTCCGGTAGGGCCAACGACCGATATGCTCCACAAGCTAAAGCACCAAATCAAGAGACCCCAAAAGATGAAAGTTAGAACATCCGTAAAACCTATTTGTAAAAATTGCCGCATTATCAAGCGGAAGGGCAGAGTCATGGTGACCTGCACCACTAAGAAACATAAGCAAAGACAAGGCTAAATACCGTGTCTCGCCAGAGCCTTTCAAGAGCTTGAGGCAGGCATCAACTGATCAAAGAAATTTATGGATATGAACATAGTAAAAAATAATAAAAAAGGGATTTAACGGGATGAGAATCGCTGGCGTCAATTTACCAACTGAAAAAAGGGTAGAAACTGCCCTGACTTACATTTACGGTATTGGTCAAGCCAAAGCCAGAGCGATTTTACAAGAAACTGGTGTGGCTCCGGACGTGCGGGTTAAAGACATAACTCCAGCCGATGAAGGTAAGCTGCGTGACAAGATCGAAAAAGGTCTGATTGTCGAAGGTGATCTACGTCGAGAAGTCCAGATGAATGTAAAACGCCTCAAAGAAATTGGCAGCTACCGGGGTAATCGCCACGCTCGCAATCTACCTGCACGCGGTCAACGTACCAAAACTAACGCGCGTACCAAACGCGGTAAACGTGTCACGATGGGTAGCGGACGCAAGAAGGCGGCTGATAAGACCTAAACTTATTTAAAAAATGTCGAGAAAGAAAAGATTACAAGATAAGGCAGAAAAGAGCAAAAAGGCGGAGCAAAAACGCCAGGCCTATGTTGCTCGGGTGGCTGCCAAAAAGACCAAGAAGAAACGGACTAAAAAAAGCGTGAGCGAAGGCCGCGCATACGTCCAATCCACTTTTAATAACACCTTGGTCACCATTACGGACAATCAAGGCGAGGTCATCGGTGCTGGTTCTGCCGGTCGCGAGGGCTTCAAAGGTTCCAAAAAATCTACATCATACGCCGCCTCCAAAGCCGCCACTAGCGCTATCATGCATGCCAAAAACTTCGGCTTGGAAAAGGTTCATATCTTTGTCAAAGGCGTCGGTACGGGTCGCGATGCGGCCATCCGGTCTATCGCTGGAGCAGGGGTGGAGGTATTGTCTATCAAAGATGTCACCCCCATTCCGCATAATGGTCCTAGAGCCCGCAAGGCAAGACGAGTTTAGTTTTTTATAAAAATCATGGCCAAAACATCTATTTCCAAAATGAGAAAAGTAAGAGCCTACGGCGAAGATTTCGCGGTGGCTGGAGATCGGGCTTGGACGTCCAAATTTGCCAAGCTGCATCGCAAATTACCACCAGGTTCGCACGGCCGGAAACGGGCTTTTGCCAAGAGCACAGGTTATGGGCAACAGTTAGCCGAGAAGCAAAAGGCGCGAACCTTTTATCATCTAACTGAAAAACAGCTCCGTAAGTACTACGTAGCTGGTAAAAGAACTGCCGACTCTACCGATGTTTCCTTTTTGGTGGGTCTGGAGCGTCGTCTAGACAATGTTTTGTATCGAGCCGGCCTAGTCGATTCACATCGAGCCGCTCGTCAACTGGCCTCACATACTCATTTTGCCGTCAATGGTCGTAAAGTTGATGTTCCGTCCTTTCAGGTGAGAGCGGGCGACAAAATCACCTTCAGAGGCAAAAGTAAAAATCTGCTCGAGACCCTAAAAGAATTTGCTAAAAGCAATAAACCGGCTTCTTGGTTAAAGGTCAGCCAAGATACTCTCGCCATCGAGGTGATCAGTCTGCCAACCAAAGAAGAAATCGAGACACCATTTAATGAAAAATTAATCATTGAGTTTTATTCAAGATAATAATTAAAGGGGGAGAAAAAGCCATGGAAGCAATCAATATTCCAAACATCAAAGTTCAAGAAAAAGCCGACAATCGCATGGTTTTTGTGATTGAACCATTTTTCCCCGGATACGGTACTACAGTTGGTAATGGTCTGCGTCGAGTTCTACTCTCATCTTTGCCTGGAGCTGCAGTTATTGCAGTCAAGATCAAAGGTATCGATCATGAGTTCTCTCCGATCCCAGGCGTTAAAGAAGATGCGGTGCAGGTTATTCTCAATCTTAAGTCCCTAGCTTTTAAGATGCACGATGAAGAGACGGTCAGTATGAAACTGAAAAGCACCAAAGCCGGCACGGTTACTGGTAGAGACATCGCAGTGCCATCTAATGTGGAGCTCATCAACCCCGATACCGAAATCGCGACGCTAGCTAGCAATTCCACGCTCGAAATTGAGATTTGGATTCGTCCTGGCCGGGGCTATACGCCCAGCGAAGATATTGTAATTACAGATATGCCAGTTGGTACTATTGCTGTGGACGCGGCTTTTTCGCCGATTGAAAAAGTGGCGTTTAAGGTAGAGCCCACTCGTGTTGGCGAGGTTACGAACTACGATAAATTGACTTTGGATGTACTTACCGACGGCACCATTGCCCCCAATGATGCGTTAAAGCAAAGTGCTCAAATCTTGGTAGATCAGTTGACCATCTTCGGTGCCACCCCAGCCGATATTGAAGAAGTGGCTAAAACTCTGAAAGTCGAAACGACTGATTCCAAGGACTACAGCATAGAAGAGATGAACTTCTCGCTACGCACCAGCAATGCTCTGCTTAACAACGGCATTAAAAACGTGAGCGATATTTTGAATCTGGGGCCAGAAAAATTGGCCGAGCTCAAGGGCTTGGGTCAAAAAGCACTGGACGAGATCGTCAACAAACTTGAAGAACTAGGTCTGAAGTTTAAGGAAGAATAATGAGACATTTGGTCAAAGGCAAAACTCTGGGACGAAAAAAAGCACATCGGACTGCTCTGGTGAGAAATTTAGTCACCGCTCTGGTGCTGCATGAGCGTATTGAAACTACCGAAGCCAAGGCCAAAACCCTCAAACCTAAAATAGAACGGCTTATCAATCACGCAAAAAAGGGTAGTTTGGCTGCTAAGCAAACTGTCTTAAAAGATGTGTTCAATAATCGTGTGGTAGCAAAAAAACTTATGGAAGTAATTGCTCCCAAATACGCCAAGCGTGTTGGCGGCTATGTCCGGGTGGTGAAACTCGGTAAAAGAGCCGGCGACGCAGCCGATATGGCCATGATTGAGTTCGTATAAATATATCTATGAAAAATAAAACCACCCCCCACATTCCAGCTCATCGCATCCCAGAACGTTGGTTTCTCATTGATGCCGATGGCAAAACAGTTGGTCGCCTAGCGACTCAGGTTGCCCGTTTGTTAATGGGTAAGGACATGGCGAATTTTTCACCAGCTGTCGACGCCAAAACCAACGTCATCATTATCAATTCTGCAAAAGCCAAGTTCACTGGTAATAAAACGGCTAAGAAGGTCTATGCTCATCACACCGGTTTCTTGGGCGGGCTCAAAACTACTACCCCTGCTCGTATCTTGGAGGGCAAAAACCCAGAGCGGATAGTAGAAAAAGCCATTTTTGGTATGCTGCCAAATAACAAGCTTAGTAACGTTATGAAAAAACGCCTCTATCTTTATGTCGGCGCCGAGCATCCTCACGCCGGACAAAGCCCAGTGGCTTATAATCTAAAATAAACTCATGGAAGCAAACTTCTCTGGACAATATTTCTATGGTACTGGTCGCAGAAAAACGGCTGTGGCACGGGTTCGTCTCTACAAAGGTAAGGGCGATCAGGTTATTATCAACGACCAAAAGGGCAGTAAATATTTCAACCCTGCCAAACTTTTAGATACTATTTTTGCCCCGCTTGATATGGTGGGTATGAAAAAAGATTTTGATATTTCTGTAAAAGTAGCAGGTGGTGGCATGAGTTCTCAGGCCGATGCCGTCCGCCATGGTATTGCTAGAGCGCTGGTAGCATTTGATGCCAACCTCAAAACCACCATCAAAAAAGGCGGCTATCTTACTCGCGACCCACGCGTAAAAGAGCGCAAGAAGTTTGGCTTAAAGCGTGCACGCCGAGCTCCGCAGTTTAGCAAACGTTAATATGAAAGCGATTATAAAGTTTCTACACGAGGCCAAGACCGAACTGATGAAAGTCAGTTGGCCTTCCCGACAGGTGGCTATCAACCTGACTCTAACAGTCATTGCCATCGGACTGGTCTCAGCGCTATTTATCGGTGGTGTGGACTACCTTTTTACCGAAGGAGTCAAAGCCCTTACTACATTGGAGCTGTCTCAGCCACGCCAAGTTAACGTGCCAGATACCAATATCGATGTCAGTGATATCCAAGTGGATGCCACTCCAGTTGAATAATTAAGAGGGGAATTTTTTATGTCAGATCAAGATCAAGACAACTTGGAAGAACCAACTACTCCCGAAGAGTCATCTTCGACCGAGGAATTAGCTCCTGCCGAAGTTGAACCGGTGGCTGATCTTCGAGCGGAACATGAATTGCCAACTGATGATGACAGTGCCGATGAGGTTCACGACGAAACACCAGAAACGGACGCACCGTCAGATGCTCCAGCCGTGAATGGCTCAAAAAAATGGCCCGGGCAGTGGTATGTTCTGCATACTTATTCTGGCTATGAGGACGCTGTGGCCGAGAGCTTGAAGCAGCGCATTCAATCTCTGGATATGCAAGATAAGATTTTTGATGTTTTAGTACCCAAAGAGAACCAGATCGAAATCCGTGGCGGCAAAAGGAAAACTGTTGAAAAGAAAATTTTCCCCGGCTACGTCTTGGTCAATATGGAGGTTTCTAACGATTCTTGGTATGTAGTTAGAAATACTCCTAATGTAACGGGTTTTATTGGCTCTGGTACGGTACCTGTGCCAGTCACCGACGAAGAAATCAAAAATCTTCTAAAACGCATGGCCGTAGAGGAACCCAAGTACAAGATAGATCTAAAGGTGGGGGATTTGGTTCATATCAACGATGGTCCGTTCAAAAACTACGATGGTACTATCTCGGAAGTGGACGAAGAGCGCGGCAAAATCAAGGTGTTGGTTTCTATCTTTGGCCGCGAGACACCTGTGGAACTAGATTTCTTACAAGTTAAAAAAGTTTAAACAAACCCACTATGGCCCCAAAGAAAAAAGGCGGCAGCCGAAAAATCAAACGCCCCCTACTCAAGATGATTTGCAGCAAATGCAAGGACTGTACGGTGCGTACATTCAAAAACCCGACCAACACGCCGGATCGATTAGAATTGAAAAAATATTGCAAACGCTGTAAGAGCCGTCAAATCTTCAAAGAAACTAAATAGAAAAGGCCCACTCACACGAGTGGGTTTTTCTTACTTGCCACCTGCCCACAAATGTGAGAAGATTTTTCGGTTTGTCCAAAAAACGGACAGGTACACTAAAAAAAGGAGGCACCTTTATGCGCAAGCAATTTCTGGATAGCACGGTACTGATTGGGCTGGGCCTGTCCGGCCTGGTCGCTCATTACCTTGCCCTCTGCTACTACCTAGTGGTTTGGCCATGGTATGTCCCCATGATTAGCGCGGGCCTGATGATACTGGGGATTGCTCTAGTATTTTGGCCCCGTGGCAAGATGCCGTGGTGGTCCTGGCTCTGGCGGATGCTTGTGGGCGAGTACCACTGCGATATGGACGGTTGAGGCGTAAAAGAGGGTCTGGTAGACCTTCGGGGGAAGTCCCAAAGAATTCTCAACGTTCACAGCGACTCCGATCGTTCCATCCGCATCATGGGCCAGGCATACATAGTGGACAAAACACTATGTTTCGAAGTACGTCGCTGCAACCGTCGGCATGAGCCAGATCTGTATACCCGTGGCAACTTTGTGTCCATCCGGCAGATAGACGAGGAAACGATTGCTCTTGCTATTGCCGGTCGCACCAATCCCCCCAGAATCTCGCCTTGGCTGGGATACAGAATACTGGCTCAAGTTACCAGAGGTCAGCTCTCAAAGGAGGAAATTGCGCATCATGTCCGGCTGGAACTTTAGCGGTAGTGTTTCGTGGGCGTTGACTAGGTATATTCGGCGCCCACCCTTTATTTTGTGCGCTCTTGAAGCGAATTTTGATATAATAACCAAGTGATTAGCAGAGGGGCGTGGTGAAATGGTATCACGCGGGTCTCCAATCCCGGCTTGCCGGGACGATTCCTCCCGCAGGGAACAACTTAAAATTATAGGGGCGTGGTGAAATGGTATCACGCGGGTCTCCAAAACCTTAGTCGCGGGTTCGATTCCTGCCGCCCCTGCCAACAAGTGCGCGAGTCAAGCGACCCATGTGCCTAGAACATCAAATCTCTGAATATGAAATTTGAGCTTGAGGAATATCACCGCAACATCAAAGACGATGATTTAATCGCTGACTTAAAGCGAGTTGCTTTGGAGTTAAATAAAGCCGCGGTCACTCGTAATGAGCAAGATGACAGGGGTAAATTTAACAGTGCAACATATATCAATCGTTTTGGGAGTTGGTTTGGTGCTCTTGAAAAAGCTGGATTGGAAAAAACTAGAACGCCCATGAATCTTCCGGAGGAAGAACTTTTCCAAAATTTGGAAGAGATTTGGATAAAGCTCGGTAGACAACCGAGATATGCAGAAATTCAAAAACCATTTTCCAAATACAGCGTTGGGACATATGAACACCGATTTGGCACTTGGCTCAAAGCACTAGAAAGATTTGTTGCTTACATGAACAATGAGGTCAATGTCTCTTCGGAAGAAACATTGAAGGACAGAGCGATTGAGCCGAGTACAAAACACAAAACATCGAGAACAATAAATTGGCGACTGCGTTTCGTTGTTATGCGGCACGATAACTTTAAATGTAAAAATTGTGGCAGGTCACCTGCTACAGATCCCAAGATAATATTACACGTTGACCACATAAAAGCATGGTCTAAAGGAGGGGAAACAGTTTTGGAAAATCTACAAACGCTTTGCTCGAAATGTAATATCGGTAAGAGTGATTTGGAATAGAATGTTAGCATTAATAACATGTTTGATTTAGCCACCAAATATGTATTTTATTTAGACAGAGACCATAAAAAGAGTCTAGAGCTTTTTCTTCTGTTGAGTACTCTGGAGAAGTATGTCAACGGTGCGGTGCTTGAGATGGGTAGGCTAGAAACCACCAGAGTAACTATCGACAAGAGGATAATTGCTTTGCAAAAAGGACCTCTTTGGCCGGGCTTAATGAAAAGGAACTTCGAGTTAATGCGCCTGGGTTGCGATACGCATTTTTTCTTTGTTTGTGTCGACAAGTGCTACAAACTGCTTCATCAACTTGCCCGTGAACTCAATGATTCCGATATTAGAAAGTTAAAAAAGAAGCTGGACAAGGTTTTTGATATAAAGACTATCAGAAATCATCTCGAGCACATAGACGAGAGGTGTATAGGGTACCTCAACCCAGAAGACAGGAGGAATAGACTTAAAAAGCCGATCCAAGACTTCGGAAATTTTATTGGAAGCGATTTTTCATTTAATAATAAGAAATTTCCCTCAAATAAACAAAGTTTGGGGGAACTCCAGAAGATCTACCGTGAGCTGATCAAGATTCTACATGACAAATATGCCAGCAAAGACCGGAGATTCGTTGAAAATGAGCAAAACGAAAAAAGAATCCAACTCATCCAAAAAGCTCTTAAAAAAGCAGGTTTCGTTTAGAAGTTCTATAATGAACCCGTCCCCCTAAAGACCCTTTCAAATCCTCTAAATTATCTCCTTGGGGGTGCAACCGCAACCCGTCCTCCCTGCCAACTCTTTACTCGCTCCAGAGCGAGTATTTTTTGTAAGCCAAGGAGGAGGATTGCACGTACTAGGTTATGCTTCAGTACTGCGGTCCAGCTTGAGGTATAATCAATATATGAAAGATTTAAGCTTCAAAGAAACCATCGATTTAACCAGGCAGGTTATTAATCGCTTCAAAGAAATTGAAGGGAGGCCTTGGGGCATTGAGGGTGCTATGATCGAGCTCTCCAAACAGGTTGGCCAGCTATCAAGATTGGTTATGAGCTATGAAGGGTACTATTTTCCCAATCGAGAGAACCTAGACAAGCAGTATGAATCAACCAAAGAGAAAATAGGTGATGAGCTATCCGATATCTTCTACGCTATCGTGCGGATTGCCGACCACTACGATATTAATTTAGAACAAGTCAACCTTACCGCTCTTACGGGAGCCAATAAATTGCTTGATTCAATAGACAAGCATCCCGAAGCTTAGCCCTGACCACAGTAGTAGAGACCTCTTCTAACTACATGGCGTACTTCCTCTACGATGGTCTGACCCGAAGGGTCCCCGTTGAGGCCGAATCCTTGACTAAAAGCCAGTTTTTTGATATAATGAGAGTAAGAAGAGTAGTTGTAAAAACTAAAACAAAAATATGTCTGAGGAATTTAATTTTGAAGGTAACCAAGAGCAGGAGAATCCACCCCAATCCGATTGGGAGGTCTTTTGGAACAGATTTGATGCAGAGGAAAGAAATGAGGGGCATTCCGGTTGGAGTGGTTTTTATAAAGAGTCCAAATCAACAGGCGTTATGGCGCTGCCATCCCTAGAGCTTTATAGGGGTGAGTTTGATGAATTTGGGTACACTCCGGAAGAGGCTCAGAGGATAACGCAGGAAAGATTGGTAGAGAGTTTGTCACCGTATGTTATTAGACCTGGTAAGAAGGGATATGTCCCAGAAACGAGACTAGACCCTCCGTTCGTTGACAGAGGGGCGTTGTATGAATTTGAACGAGCCACACGTTCACCTCAGGGGTGTGAGCAAGACAAAGATTTGGCGTTGCTTCCATGGAAACGGCGGTTTGAAGCCATCGATTCACTTCTGGGGGGTGAGGGCAGAGCCGTAAAGATATATACTACACAGCGGGAGCCTCAGCACAAAGAGAATTTTATAGGACATGAAGCAGAGGTAATACTTTTTCAAGTAGAGAGACAGAGTGGGATAGGGGAAAACAATGAACCTCGGTATGAGCGGGAGTGGAAAATCGCTGATCCGATGATTTTGAGCCAGGCTGAAAAAGATGTTGATGTGAAGAAAATCAAATCCCAGGGGCTTTGGTGGGAGTAATAAAAATTTTGACCGAAAAGAGATAAATGTCATTTGGCGAATCTCATTCCCAATCAGAAGGGGGGAGCAACACGCCAGAAATTGATTCTGGGGGAGAGGTTTGGGAACCCAACGGAGAAAAAGTAAGACCAGAGGTCACTCCGCCTAAAGACCGATTGATTGAAGACCGAGCTTCGGACCCGCAAAAAATTCAGGAAGCAAGACGAGAAATTCTTGGCGAAATAGACGAGCAAGGTGAAAGTGCTCGCGCTACTCAGATTCAGGGGGACGGAGCTGAGCAAGCCATAGCCGAACTATTGTCCGATAGACCAGAGGGCACTATGCGTCAAGCCATAGCATCAAATACTCAAAAAAGATACACAGAGGAGTTATTTAGTGGAGCAAGAAGGGCTGTTAACCTATATAAGAAGTTCAGGGATGAAAGAATCTTGAACGCATTAAACATAAAGGTTATTGAAATTGCGGGGGAGCCATGCTATGTCAGATATGTTCCAGGTAGAGAAATCTATCCCACCATGGGGGTTTCAGAACCTGGGAATATAGCTTTTGTAAATGACGATTTACCCGAGCTAGTCAAACGAAGCGTTACTGGCCACGAACTTTTTCACTGCCGGGACAAAAGATCTAAACCAGGCTCCATCATGAATGAAATCAGAGCCAAAGTACACGACCTAATCACAGATCCCGTAGCTCTCATGGCGCAAGAGGCCTATGCGCTTATTAATTTGAAAATGACCATCAGCAACATAGTTGCTAATTTCAAGGAAAACTGGGAATAATCGCCGAATCCTCCAAACGCTTCTGCCATCTGAATTCCGTTGAATCGGAACGAGAGACCTCGAGGCATCGAGGGGATTCCCTTGTGTTTATCCGCAACAAGAGCGGATTTTATTTTATAGCCAAGGAGGAAGCATGCCGTGTACTGAGCTCTGCCATGGTCTGCCAGCGGTAGCTGAATCAAGTCGTGATACAATTGGCTCATGCAAAAAGTTGAGACAATGCCTCAAACCAATTGGGGGCTGGTAGCTGTTTCGATAGCGGTAGCGTACTGGCTATCACAGTTCCAGCCATTTCATGATTTTCTTTTTGGGCTAGGGGAGTGGGGGATTATCGGGCTTTTTATTATCGGTTTTTTCTTTGCTTTTACTTTTACCATCTCCACAGCCGTAGTAGCTCTGCTACTATTTGGGCAGGTGATGCCGGCTTGGGAGATAGGGCTGGTAGCTGCTTTTGGCGCAACCTTGGGGGATATTTTTATATATAGTTTTATTCGTCAGCATATTGTTGCACATGCCACAAAATTTTTGGCCAGATTTCGTAAAGCTCCCCTGTCAGAAGTTGCTAAAACCAGATATTTTAAATGGACACTGCCTGTGCTCGGGGCGCTAATTATTGCTTCGCCTTTTCCGGATGAGCTAGGCATGACGCTACTAGGTATGGCTAAGGTCAAAACTTGGCAGTTTGTTATTTTGAGCTTTGTATTAAATGCGGTCGGCATTACTTTAGTAGCCCTAGCCGCTAATTGGGTTTCGCTTTAGTTCACAGATGTTGCCAGGAAAAAGATTTATGCTACCAAGGCGCATATTTTTTGCGTTGTGTAACGGAGACGGAATCGGAACGGATTTAACCGTGCAGGGGTCGGTGCCAAATTATTAGCCAATGAAAGGAAACAGAAAACCTATGAGAAAATTTCTAGTTCCAGTATTGGTTGCAGCATTGGTTAGCGTTGCCGGTATCGGCGTAGCTTCAGCTCACGGCGGTATGTTCGGACCAGATTCAGACGTGGCTACCAAACTGGCTGAACGCTTTAACCTTAATGCCGATGATGTTTCGGCCTTTTTCCAAGAGCAGCAAACTGCTCGTCAGGCAGACATGGAGGCCAAGTTTGAAGAGCGTTTGAACCAGGCAGTCGCGGATGGTAAGATAACTTCTGAGCAAAAGGATGCTATCCTTGCCAAACATCAGGAGATGCAGACAAATCGCGAAGCCAATCTGGAAGAGTTTAAGAACATGACCCAGGAGGAACACCGGGCTCAAATGGAAGCCCAGCGGGCTGAAATGCAGCAGTGGGCGAAGGACAACGGCCTGCAAGATTTCAGGATGCTTGGCGGTTTAATGGGCGATGGTGGCCGGGGCATGTTCGGTAAAGGACACGCACCAGAGTCAGAATAAGCGAGATCCTTTCCCCAGTTGATTTAAAAGCGACCCCGAGACCTCGGGGTCGCTTTGGTAAATGTTATAATCAAACCAATGTAAACAAAGGAGGCCAAATGCGAGGATATTGTGACAACATCGAACAAGCCACGTTAGAAAACACTAACTTTCGGCAGGTGCTCTATACTGGCAAACACAGCCAGCTGGTTGTGATGTGTTTAAAACCCGGGGAAGAGATCGGGGCCGAAGTACATCCCGACGTTGATCAGTTCTTCCGTTTCGAGACCGGTAGCGGACAGCTAATCGTGGATGATAATACCTACGAAGTAAAAGCCGAAATGGCGGGCATTGTACCAGCGGGTGCGAATCATAACGTCATCAATACGGGCGATGTTGACCTAAAACTTTATACCGTATACTCGCCACCGGAGCATAAGGACAAAACTACTCATCCTACCAAAGCCGATGCTGTAGAGGAGCATTTTGACGGGGCAACCACTGAATAGGCAATCTAAATCAACGGCTCAAAACATGAGCCGTTGATTTCAAAGCAAAGTGTCTTGATTCCGAACTCCGTTTGGGCCTTTGGCCGTCCGGTGTTGAACGAATTTTAAAATCACTTCCTGTACCCGATCGGCGCCGAACTTTTCGACCAGTTTATTGTAAAATTTGTGTAGGGCTCTGGCATCATCCAAAGCTCGATGACGAGTCCGAATGCGGATATTATGCTTTTGCGCCACCATGTCTAGCCGGTGGCTGGTTTGCGTTGGGTAAAAAAACTTAGACAACTGCATAGTATCTAAAGTTGGCTTACCAAAGCTAAAACCATTATGTTCTAATTCGGTTTTAAGAAAGCCATAATCAAAATCCGCATTGTGTGCCACTAGCAAACCAGTGTCAAAAAATCGCACGATTTGCTCGGCGACATCACCAAACTTAGGGGCGGTGGCCACCTCCGCATCACCTATACCAGAAATGCGGGTAGCATCGGCTGGGATTGGTTTCTGGGGGTTGATTAAGGTCTGGTATTTGCCGACCACCTTGCCGTCTCGCACCTTGATAATGCCAATCTCAATAATTCGGTCACTGCCGGGCTCCAAGCCAGTGGTTTCTAGGTCGACGAACACAAGCCCTTGAGTGAGTAAAAACTGATTTTCTTTTAACATACCCTGTAGAAGATTTTAGAACTATACAACTTTAAATGGATATAAATAATTTTTTAGTCGACGTTTAATCAATCTTGTGCCTTGGCTGGACTTGAGGTATTTTTCACGTCGTATAGAATCAGACCGGTTCAAGCATGCTTCGTAGTAAATGAGCTTCCAGGGTACAAATGGTTTGGTGGATGTGTTAAGCCCTTGATTATGTTCTGAAAAACGTCTTCGTAAATCATCTGTTCTGCCGATGTACAGTTGGTTATTTTTCTGACTTTGGAGAATATATACGTAGAACATAATCAATTCTAAAATTCTCTACGGGGCATAATTTACATTCTATCAAATTCTGCAGTTGACGCTCTCCCGTATAATAGACATATGGCTCAAGAGTTTATCTATATCATAGTATCCCTGTTGCTAGTCAGTGCGGTGTCCTTGGTGGGAATTTTTATATTGGCACTCAAGCAGGAAATCTTTGGACGGTTGCTACCTGTTCTGGTGGCGTTTGCAGCCGGTGCGCTTTTGGGAGCCGGTTTTTTTGACCTAATACCCGAAAGTTTACATGAGCTAGGCGATGTAGTAGGACCATTTTATATTTTAGTTGGCATTATGCTTTTTATGTTACTAGAAAGCATTTTACATTGGCATCACGCCCATCATCATCAATGTGATGGCTGCCATCCCACACCGACCGGTTATGCTATTTTACTGGGAGATGGGCTACATAATTTTTTGGATGGCGTTTTAATTGCTTCGGCTTTTATGCTCAACATCCCCACCGGCCTGTCCGTGGCTTTGGCTGTAGTAATCCATGAAATCCCACAAGAGATCGGGGACTTCGCCGTGCTTATCGATAGCGGTTTTAGTCGGGCGCGTGCCATTTGGTTTAACCTACTGTCGGCTTTGTTTGCTGTAGTGGGTGGTGTGGTGGCCTACTTTGCGCTCCAATCTGTCGAGGGGCTTGTACCGTACTTGGTGGCCATTGGTGCCGGCGGTTTTCTCTATATTGCCTTAGTGGATATTGTGGCCAGTTTTAAACATCAAGACAAACCCCGCCAGGCCTTTGGGCAGATATTTGGATTAGTGGTGGGGTTGGCAATCTTGTGGTGGCTAATGTCTCAATTTGCCGTGCCACATGCCTAAGGGATAAAGCGTTGCAGTTCGTTGCGAGCGATGTTCGGAACGTCTGCCCACGGGATAGCCAACAAATCCTCGAGAGTGGGAATCTCCGGGCTGGGGTCAAATACTGCCGAGTCGTAAATCACCACTGACTGATCCGCTAACTGGGTCACATTGTCGTGTCGAGGCAAAACAAATGGCTGGGCGGTCCAGTAGGTTTTTTGGGTGTTTAAATCATAAATGGTCGGACGATTGTCAATGCCAGAAAAGCTCATCAATCGGTTGCCATATAAATAGAAAACATGGCTACCAAAAGGATAGGTGGTTTCGGGGTCGGTGGTAAGGACCTCGGAAGTATTAGAGCCGATATCAAATCTTTCAGCACCATCTTGAGTGATGGCTATTAAATTGCCGTCGTCATCCAAGAACAGATAGCGCGGATTGGGTAAGTTTAACCGTCCCCACACGCTGGTGGTGATGTCTTTTATATTGAATACCATAATCTTGCTACCAGCCACGATCACTACACTTTCGTCATCAATCGCTAAAGCGTCTCCACGTAAAACAGAAACATATTGACCGAACCAATTGATAAAGAGGTTATACAGGGCTCGAGTGCTGCTATGTTCGAAAAATTCATCTGAGAATTTTATGCCACCACGACTATATTCCTCAACTATCGGTAAGCGCTCTTTTTTTAGCTTGGAAAGTTCTGTATTACCGATCAAATCCTGATCACCAAATTCGGCCTGAACTAGTTTGTGAGTCAAATCGAAATAGGTGGAGGAATTAGTATCATAAAGCACCAAGTAAGGCGGCCATATAACGCGTCGAGCTCCATCTCCAGAAAAGCTAGTAGGAATAGGCGGTAGCCACTGGGCGTTTTCTTCGGTTTCAATTAGGGAGTAAAGGTTATAAAAAAGAACTTTGTCACCGACCACCACCCATTGGGTGCCATTATCAAAAGAGGGTTTGTTGGGAAGAAAGAATGATTTAATCGGTCCAGAGTTGGTGAGATCTTTTATAACGATATCATTGGCTCTAGCATCAACAATCAAAACCGTATCATTGTCACCGAAGAAATGGACGCGGCCTTCTTTATCGACAATGCCGTTGGCGAAATCGTAGATTAAATCGTGTTGCAGGGAGCGATGGTCATAAACCAAGCTCGTAAGCTTTGTCGAAGAGACGATCTCACTTTCTCCAGTAGTTGGATCATAGATTTGCCCCAACGTACCATTAGCAAATTCATAGTCGAACGGATAGCGGTTGCCGACTCGCTTTTGAACCGGCTTTACAAACAAAATTCGATTGTCGGGCAAGGCGTACGCATAATCCGCTACACCCTCCTCCCAATTAATGTCATCGTCTGCATCATAAAGAGCGGCATCGGCATATTTGGGGTAAATGGTTATTTCGCCTTTGGCTTTTGTCCAAATACCTCGATCATCAAAATCGCTGCTGGGTAACTGCCAATCCTTCTCCAAGGTAGCTGCAATGCTTTGTTGAATGGTGGTGGGGGCATGAGAGCTATACAGATACCACAGCTTACCGCTCATCATCAAGGCGTCGGTACCCAAAGCTCTAAAATACCGGCCGGTGCCCAACCGAGTCGGGGTGTTGCTACGATCTAGCCAATCATCATAGGTCAGCATACTATCAAGAAGGTCGGTGCTATCTAAAACCGGATTTTTCAGTGGCACAAAATCCTTTATATTAACCAAGCTCACAGCCCATGGCATGTTCCATTTCATTTCTGAAGCCATCAAAACAGTGCCGTCGTCCAAGATGGTGTACAAAAATCCTTTTTGCGGCGAGCTAAACCATTCTTCATTATCCAAGTTGGGCTTGGTGCCGCTATCTAATGCTGCTAGCCACGCTTTAGAGTCGACAAACTCTTTAAACGGTGCGGTCTCCAACTGACGGTAATAGAATTGATTGGTCTGAATATCAAACAGGCCCATGGCTGCTTGTGCAGCAATGCCATTAGATGGCTCCTCGCCTATCATGACGAGATAGCGATTGGCCAAAAGAGCCGATTGCATCGACCAAGAACCATACACTGCCGGCAGCTCCATGTGACCTAAAAACTCGGTTTTTTTGGTAGCGTGATCTAGCCGATACATTTTCTTGCTGGCCAAAAAGTAGGTTTTGGTCCCAACGGTGGCCTGGTTAGCAAACTGCACGGGGCCGCCATACCACGCACTAATTGGCAATTGCATATCCGGTTCAGGGGCTAGACGGTTGGCGGCAAGGTCATAGGAAAAGACCCAGGGATCTTGAGTGTATTTTCCATCCGCGGCAGGCTCATCACTATATCGCCAAGTTCCGATGAACAGTGTGCCCGAGCCAGTATTGATTACACAAGGCCCAGCAGCTAAAGGCGCTCCCTGATTGTCATAATTATATTGAGCCGACTTGGCTAATTGGCCGGTGGTGAGGTCGTACACATCCACAGTGCCACGCAGTGCCGCATCATCTGTCCAAGCCCATTTGCCCGGACGGGGGCTCTCAACCGACCCCACCAAAGCTAAATATTTGTCCGATATCAAAGTTGGTGTACGGTTTCCGCTCGGGTCTGACATTAATTCAGATGCCGGAACCGCCACAGAAAACTCTTTAGTGGATTTATCAAACTTCAAAACGGTGGTAATGCCGACTGTTTTGTACAAAACATCGTGAAACCGGCCATAGAGATATACGTCGTCGGTTGAGGTGGGCAGTATATGCCCATTTGAAGTTACAGAAAAAATGTGGCCCTTGGGAAAGCCCAAATCTTCGGCCACAGCTGTCATGTCAATCTCTGTCCAATCACCGTAGTTGGCTATAGCAGTATCTGGATCCAACACATCTACCTCAAAAGGTGGGTGAGTATATTCATAACCCGTTGAGGTGGTTTGCACATTGGCATTAAAAGCGTTATACAAAAGCACTCCACCTGTGCCCACAATTGCCATTCCTCCAATGATCTCCAAAAGCAGGACCTTATTTACACTAGCCCAGCTAAAATCACTCACCGACTTGGCTAGCTCCTTGAGTGCTTGCAAAATAGCTTGAATTCTCCCCATATCTGCTGCCATTATACATGATTTTGGGTCGCACTGGTTTTGTCGTATGATAGAGACGCCCTAAAATTTCAAACAGCTAACCAAACTATGTGGGAAACTTTTGTTAATCACATTCAAGTCAGTGCCAACACGATTATTAATACTGCTCAGCTGTTTTATCAGGGGGTGGTTTCAAACATCTCCATCTTAGCGCTGATAGACATCGCCTTGGTGTTTGGACTTTTGTGGTGGATCTATAAGAAACTGCGACGAACGGATCTCATCAAAATCCTGCCCAAGATTTTTATTTTGCTCTTGCTTGTGTTGGTCGCACGCATTTTGGGACTATGGGTCTTTTTCTACCTTTCGGCTGGCTTGTTTGTTATTGTTATGATCGCTCTGGGTGCCTTATATGCTCCGGAAATCAAAAAGGTTTTGGAAACTGACTATACGCTACCGACCCGACATGTTACCAAGTCAGCGCCAAGCACAGCCGAAATCCAAACTACCATCAAAATCTTGGTGGAGGCCTTTTCAGTTTTGGCAAAAGCCAAAAAACCCGCTCTAGTGGCGCTCCAAGTCGATAAACCCCTTTCGCGTCTATTAGAGTCAGATGCGCGGATGCAAGCTAATTTGACTATTGAGGCACTCATAGATTTCTTCGGTAATGGCTCAGAATTAGCCAAGGGTGCGGCAGTAGTCGACGGTTCTCGCATTATTGCGGCTGGCTCCAAACTGGGGGCTAAAAAGAAGTTACTTTTCAATGAAGACAATCCGCATATCAAAAGAATTGCTAAAGAATTCGGTGCGGTGATTATCATTGCCAATAAAACCACCGGCGAGATTGCGGTTCTTCACGATGACCATGTCTACAAGCGGCTCTCGCCCAAGGACCTTTCGCAGGTTCTGCAAACTGTATTGGTATATTCTTGAAGTCAGATTGTTTTATGAAAAACCTGTCGTCCATTGAGGTCATGCGTGGGTTGGTGTTGGTGGCGGCTGTTTTGTTGTGGCTTAATGTGTACGGTTTCCAGAATCGGCAGATGGTGGTGACTGCGCCAGTTAAAATAGTTGGCCTAATGTCAGAGATGGCAGTAGTGGAGCCGGTGACGGGCATTGAGGTGACGCTTTCCGGTAGCTCACGAGCATTAGCTCAAGTTAATCAACAGACGTTGGGTTTTGTTATGAACCTGACCGGGATTAGCAGCGTAGGGGAATATGAGGCCGATGTTGAACTCGATCGTTCACCAAAAGGTGTGAACGTCATTACCTTCAGTCCGGTGCATTGGCAACTGACTTTGGATTATCGAACCACCAAAGAGGTGCCGGTAAGTGTGGCTTTGACTGGGAGTGTGGCTAATGGGTATCACGTCACTCGGACTTCGCCAGCTGTGGCATCGGTTACCTTGTCGGGGGCTGCGGATTTGTTGGGATCAATTTCTGAAGCCGTAGTTCCTATTCAACTCGGCGGTCAATCCAAAAGCTTTAGTACGGTTGCCGATATTACAGCAGTCGATAGTCAAAATCGGCCACTTTATAATGTGAACGTGGCCCCAACCAATATGGCAGTACAAATCGATATCGCACGAGGGGTAGCCACTCGAACGCTTGGCCTATCTCCGATTTTTGCCGGTGAGCTGCCCGGCGGCTACTGGATTCGAGAGGTAGTTTTTGAGCCATCAGTACTCACTGTCCAAGGTGACGATGCAGCTCTTAAAGAGCTAGAGTTCTTATCCACAACGCCCATTCAACTCAGCGGTAGACGCGACAGCTTCTATGAACAGGTAGGGGTGGAGTTGCCGCTCACGATTAATGTAGTAGGAGGCAACGTGGTCTCTGCTCATGTGATTGTTGAACGAGCTGGTTCCACAAATCAGATTAATGTGGTGCCACAATTCGCGAATGTTGGGGAGAACTTTAGCCTCACCAGTGTTGAACCGGCTAGTATTCGCGTGGTATTATCGGGCGAGGCCGAAGCATTGGCTAATCTTTCTCGTAGCGATGTTGCTCTCACCATTGATCTGGCCGGTGCCTTAACTGGCCAAAATGTTATTGAACTAACGGGAGATATGTTCACGACCAATCCCAATTTAAGTGTCATCAGCTTTACCCCAGACCGACTGGAAGTTATCTTAAGTCGCAATGAATAAAGAGTTTATTATTTTAGATATCGAAACTACTGGCGTTGTGTCAAAACGCGACGATATTATTGAATTTGCTGGGGTACGGATTAATGCAAGTGGCCAGATTTTGGCGGAGCTCGATTTGCTCATTCATACCGATAAGGAGCTCACACCGGTCATCCGAGCTATCACTGGCATCACTCCCGACAATCTGGTTGGTCAGCCAACTTTTGATGCAGTCAAAGACCAGATTGTTGAATTCATCGGTGATGCGCCGATAGTCGGACACAATATCGGTTTTGATATAGAGTTTTTAAATGCTAAGGGTTGTGGTTTAAAAAACCCAGCTCTCGATACATTAGAGTTGGCCTATACTGTTCTCCCAGCACAGGACTACTACAGTTTGGAATATTTGGCACACACCTACGACTTTCTGCACAAACCCAGCCATCGAGCCATGAACGATGTACTAGCCACCTTGGACTTAATGAAATTGCTGGTTACTCGAGCTCAAGCTACTGGAACTGATACCAAGACCCAAATTGCGCAACTAGTCCCAAGTGAAAGTTGGAGCTGGGGGTGGGTTTTTGAATCAACCTTGAAGTTTGAATTTACTGGCGAAGCCCAGTCCGATGAGCTGTTTGCCACCAAGTTATCAGATGCCGTTCAGACCGGTCTGACGCATCTACCGGCCGTCCAATCTGCTTGTCAAGGTGGCATCAATTTTATTGAGGCGGATTTTGATTTGGATGCAGTAGCACAAACCTTGGCCTATGCCAGCACAATGCAACCCGCAGTGGTAGTGGTACCGGTGTGGATGTTTTATAAAACCAACTGGCACGCAGCATCAACCAAAGTAGGATTTGCTATTCAGCCCTACTATAGCCCGACCGAGATTTATGAGCCCGATGCTGAAATTAAATTGTGTCAGGACAAAGCCGATCTGACCAGTACCGAAGCCAAACTAGTTACCAAAATCACCATTTGGAAAAACGAATGGAACCAAGATTTGCAGAAACTATTTTTGACCCGTGATGAGAAATTTCAATGGGAACAAAAGATCGCCCCAGTCGAAACTGACAAAGTGGCCGCACCTACACCCCAAGGGGTATTGGTGACTACGGCAGAAAATCTTTTTACCATCTCGAACCTAGACAAGTGGGCGATAGTGGCGTCTACCCCGACTCTGTTAGAGGATGCGGCCTTTATCTCCCAAACCAAGACCCTTTCACTCAACTATTGCAGCGCCTTAGTGAGCAGTCGACGTGACTTTGTACACCGCTACGTTGTTTCTCATGATGTGCGACTAAGTGATGATTTGTTTAAGTTGCTCAATGTCGTTAGCGGCAAACTTACCGATTTGTCACAATTTTTTATTGATATTTTCAAGAGCAATCCGCCAGAGTCGGTTTATGACAAAAATATTGAGCTCCAGCCCGAGCTAGTCAATGACGAGCTTGTGCCATTTCTCGAACCCATCACAACCGCTCTGGGTGAATACATTACTAAGCTAGAAAACTTTACCGCTTCCCCAGCCATAGCTAAGCAAATTCAAAGTACGCGCGCACTCAAAAATTATTTGGAGCATTTGCAGCGGCTTAGTGGTCAGTATCGCTACTTTTTGTTTGCTGATGCCACGCGGTTCTTTTTAGATATTGTGCCCACTCAACCCAGCTTTAAAACTCTCCAAGACATGGTTCAGCAAGCTCTATCTTTTACTGTCATCTCACCTGCACTTACCTTTGCTGGCAACTTCGATTATTTCAAACCAATTTTTGGTGATTTCCATGCGGCGGTTATAGAGCGCGACAAAACCGATCTCATTTTGGCACAGGATCGTGACCCTAATCTGGTACCGGAAAAATGGTTGCCGAGTTTGGTTGAGAAATTTTCCTTAGGCCAAGACAAAACTTTGGTTATTGCCTCCACTGCGTTTGAAAGCCAACATTTGCTTATCGATCTCTTCAATGGTGCTTGCAAAAACCACACGACCTTAGAAAGCTTTGATACCGTAGGGAATCTCTCGCGGTTGCCGGATATCATGCGGGATAAACCCAGTTTTATTCTGCTTGGTCACTACATGTGGCTAGAGCGTGGTAAATGGTACGCAACAGAATTTGACCGGATTGTTTTTAGTAAAATGCCATTTGATCCTCTGTCTAAAGCTCAATTTCGGATTTTAGGTGACGGGCGTGACGGCTTTAGTAGCTATACCTTGCCTCGAGCCACGATGAAACTAAAAATGGCTTTGCACCAAGGTCGGCTTTTAAATATCCCGATGGTGTTGGTAGATGGCCGTTTGTTGCTCAAAGATTACGGACGCGACGTTTTGAAGTCGCTTACTACTTTCAATGTAATCCCCGAAGAGATTTCTGGCATTGATGTATAATGGGTGGGTCTTTGCCAACCAGGATTGTATAACCCTTGACAAAGAGGCGGAAATTTGCTATGATGTATTAGTCCTATTGCAGTTTAAAAACTTGAAAGTGAGAGTGGCGGGATGCGAAGTATCACTCCCCCCAGTGGTGCTTCGCATTCCGCTACTGTCTCGTGTAGTTACAAAAATAAAACAAAAGTATTTGTTTCTTGTACCTTGTTGTAAAAACATATACGAGTTTGGCGCCACCAAACAGAGAAAGACCTTTGTCTTTTTGGCGGCGCTAACCTCGGCGAGATGGTGTGGAGAAGCACCTTAGTCGAGGGCTGACAGCGCTAAATATTTGATTATATGGGCGTTCAGATTCAGCCCTCTTTTCATTTCTGTTACAATGCAGGTATGAGAGACGTTACGCTCTGCTTTTTGGTCAGGGGGAATAAGATCTGCCTTGCCATGAAGAAGCGGGGTTTTGGCGTCGGCAAATGGAACGGAGTTGGTGGCAAAGTCCAAGATGGCGAAACCATTGAGGAGGCTGCAGTCCGCGAACTCCGAGAAGAAATAGGAGTCACTACTTTAGTCGAAGATCTGGAAAACGTTGGGAATATAAAATTTTTCTTCAATGAAAAACCAGATTGGAACCAGCGCATGTACATCTACTTTGTCCATCGCTGGACGGGCAATCCACAAGAAAGCGACGAGATGGCGCCTAAGTGGTATAAGCTAGATGAGATTCCGTATGATGCCATGTGGGTTGACGATCCTCACTGGCTACCAAATGTTTTACGAGGCGAAAAGATCGAAGGTGAATTTTATTTTAATCAAGATGGTGCCGAGCTAGACAAATTTAACGTCAAGGGATTAGTGGCCAAATAGTTTTTGCCACACAGCAAATATGCGTAAAAGCATCAGCGGAATATACATCGACCCTGTTCTGTTAGATGTCCTAGCTGACATTGATCCGTTTTTGCCCGTGGGCTATGTGTTAACCGGCTCCTGTGCGTATCAGGTGTTACTACCAAATTTAGCCAATCACCCAGCAAAAGATTTGGACTTGGTCGTCTATCCTCCGAAGGGCAGTAAATATGCCTTGGTTGACCCAAGCATTGTCGATAAGTTCTTTGTGGTTAGGGTGTATTTGTTCCGTCGAGGATATCGATATGCCTTGGTACACAAACAAACTGGATGTTGGGTAGATATATTCCCACGGAGGAGCGAACCTCATTTTATAGAAGCCAAAACCCAAAATGGTCGGAACATTAGAATTAGCCGCATTGAGGAAACGGCTTATGGCATTTGTTTGGGCAACCTAGAAAAAATCTGTCTTGGTAAAACAGTAAGCCTGGATTTCGTTAATAAACTTAAACGGCTCACGCCATTTTTGGACATGAAGCTGTTTAGTGAGATTGTACGAAGTAACAGTGAGGAAACAGAAGGCATGACATCTTTTTTCGACCATGTGATAACGCCACACAACATTATTGGATACGCCTCCAATCCTCCCAGGGCTTTGCCAACTCCAGGAGCCAAGCTAAGTGATTATCCGACACAATGCGTGGTAGATCCCAACGGCGTTGCTGTAGAGGAGCCATCAGTTTACAGCCAGGCCGCTAATCTGTGCGAAAGATTCAGGCGACAACGCCAGTAAAACTCAAAGTCAATACGCTATACTAAGTACATGCTGGTTAAAAGTTACATTTGGGGGATGAGTATTACGGCCATCATGGCTTTTTTGGCGTTTTTGCTTGTACTTGTATATTTTGATCCCAACACCTCTGGACTAACTGGCATCATTTTGTTTTTTGTTACATTAGCCCCAACTCTTATTGGTGGGCTAGTATTAGGTATCTATGCCATTCGGCGACACTTCCGCGTTGAGCCCATGCCAGCTCTGATTCTATCCGGACGACAGGGAGTGATTTTGGGGACTATTTTAGTTGCTTTGCTCGTTTTTCAGCTCACCAATATTTTGGCTTGGTGGAACGTTGGTCTGCTGCTAGCAGCTGGCGTCTTTCTAGAATTTTATAGTCGAGTTAAAGTAGAATAGTAATATTATTCTTTATTTCCATGGAAAGTGGCTTTAAGAGACATTTTAAAAGAAATATTAGCAGCGGCCGAAGCTGATCTTAAATCAGCCACTTTCAAGGATCTCGAGCAACTCAAAATCAAATACCTCGGACGCAAGTCGGCGCTGTCTTTGGCTTTGCGCCAGATTAAAGATCTGCCCGATGACGAACGCGGTCCGCTAGGGCGTCTGGGCAATGAGATCAAGCAAAAGATTTCTGCCATGCTCGAGCAATTCGCTGCCGGCCAAGATCACATAGTGGATGATTTGGACTTTACCATACCTGGCATTGAGCCCCTTATGGGCCATTTACATCCCATTACTCAAACCATTGGAGATTTGATAGATTTCTTTGCTGGTCTTGGATTTTCGGTGGCCGAGGGGCCAGAAGTAGAAACTGAAGAATATAATTTCGACCTACTCAATATTCCCCCCGATCATCCAGCACGGGACATGTGGGATACTTTCTGGGTATCTCGAGGCAAAGACAGCGCACACAGTACACTGCTTCGCACCCATACCAGCCCAGTTCAGTTAAGGTATATGCGTGAGTCCAAACCACCAATTCGTATCATTGCGCCCGGTCGGACTTTCCGCTACGAAGCTGAAGATGCAACCCATAGCTCCGTTTTCTATCAGCTAGAGGGTTTAATGGTAGACAAGGGGATAACGCTTGGCCACTTAAAAGCTGTTATCGACGCTATGGTCAAACATATCTTAGGAGACGATGTCAAAACTCGTTTACGACCGAGTTATTTTCCTTTTACCGAGCCCAGTTTCGAAGTGGATGTCTGGTTTGAAGGCAGGTGGCTAGAGCTAATGGGCTGTGGTATGGTCAACCCCAAGGTGTTAGAAAACGGTGGTATCGACTCCAGCGTTTATACTGGCTTTGCTTTTGGCATGGGGATCGAGCGCATCATCATGGCGAAATACAAAATCACCGACATCCGTAATTTCTACGGCACTAATTTCGACTTTCTAAAACAGTTCTAAATGAAACTCTCATATAACTACCTTAAAGATTGGATCGGCTTCAAAGAAACGTCAAAACAGCTGGCCGATTTGATCAATCTGCATATCACCGAAGTTGAGGAGCTGACCACTTCTGGTCGCTTTGGGTGTATGGTGGTGGGTGAGATAAAAGAAATCAGTCCTCATCCCAATGCCGATAAACTGCAACTGACCAAAACCGATGTTGGCAGCGAAGTTTTGAATATTGTGTGCGGTGCCAAAAACATCGCTGTGGGCCAGAAAGTTCCTGTGGCTTTACCGGGGGCTGTGGTGGCAGGGGGGCTAGAGATAAAGCCTACAACCATCCGCGGTGAGGAGTCCTTTGGTATGCTATGTAGCAAACGCGAACTTGGCTTGGCCGAAGAAGCTGATGGCATCTACATTTTGGACGACACGGCGGCAGTCGGTATGCCTCTGGGCGAGTTCTTGGGTGAGAACGAAGACAGCACCATCGAGCTCAAAGTGCTTTCCAACCGGCCTGATTATCTTTCGTACCTCACGATTGCTCGGGAAATCGCAGCGGTGTTAGGCAGAGATTTCAATCCCGAACTGGAGCTAGATTTTAGTGAAGGTGAAGAGCCGGTAAAAAACCATTTGGCAATCAAAGTAGAAGAGCCCCAACTTTGTCGTAGGTACATTGGTCGGGTAATTAAAAACATTCAGGTCAAACCTTCGCCGACATGGATGCAAAAAGTGCTGCTGGCTTCTGGCCTAAGACCCATCAACAACATTGTGGATATTTCAAATTTCGTCATGTTAGAGCTAGGGCAGCCCGTGCATGCATTTGATCTGGCCAAGCTTACCGAGCAACAAATTGTTGTCAGGAAGGCGAAAGCCAAGGAAACGATCTTGGGGCTAGATGGTGTTGTCCGCGCTCTAAATGAAAATATGTTGGTCATAGCTGACAGCACACATCCGGTAGCTATTGCCGGAATTATGGGTGGGGAAGAAACCGGTGTCAGCAACCAAACTACGGAACTGGCTTTGGAAGTGGCTAATTTTGATCGAGTTTCTATTCGCAAAACTGCTCGGGCTTTGGGGTTGCACACCGATTCCAGCGTTCGTTTTGAAAAGGGCTTGAGCCCACTTCTGCCAGAAATAGCTATGCAGCGGTTGGTTAGTTTGGTAGTGCAAGATTGTCCCGATGCGATCGTACTGGCCGGGGAACTAGACATTTGCCAAGAGGTTCCGTCCTCCACTCGGACACTAGTAGTGTCTATGCCAGCGATCAACCAACTGTTAGGTATTGAAATAGAGCCCGACATCATGCTTGATATCCTAAATCGCCTAGACCTGTCGGCTACACTTTCAGGCAGCGACTTAACTGTTCTCATCCCACATTATCGCGAAGACATTGTTGGCATGCCAGACATTGCCGAGGAAATTATCCGTATCTATGGTACTGACAAGGTGGCCAATGTTATGCCACAAATTACTATTGCTCCGGTGGTCGTCTCACCTATGGCGGAGCTCATATACAATATCAAAACCCGACTGCAAAATCTGGGTTTCATTGAGGTCTATCTCCATCCCTTTGATCAGGGAAATAAAAACTCCATTGCTCTTGAAAATCCGCTCAACCAGAACTGGACTCATTTGAAAACCGATTTAGTGATAGGACTGGCTGAGGCCACCTTTATGGAAAGGGGTGAGCGGGTCAAAGCGTTAAAGGCGTTTGAGCTTAATACCATTTTTGAGTCTACAGCCAACGTCTTGCCCAACCAACCCCAGCAACTGGTTATACGAGTGCAGGGGCCAGATGCCTATCGCCACGTACGCGGAGCAGGGGAGGCCCTACTCACCAGTTTAGGGATCAATGTAAAATATAGTGAAGTGGCAGGGCTTAAAGGCCTAAGAGTATCACTAGGCAAAGAGCTCATCGGGGAAGTGGCTCTACACCAGGCAGATAACGCCTATTTTGCATTATCTTTGCCAATGATTCTGCCGCATACAGCAGGGGAGTATGAATACAAAGAGCCCTCCAGGTTCCCTGCAATCAAATTCGATATGACATTTATCGTGTCGCACAATATTAAAGCGGGGGAGATGTTAGCTGACATTTTAAGCGCTGATATTTTGGTGGATAGAGCCGAACTCAAAGACCTCTACTCTACCGCTGATGGCCACCGTAAACTCACCTTCCATATTGAGCTCCGCTCCAGCGCCAAAACTCTAACCAAGGATGACCGTGATGTTGTTTATGGCATCATCAAAAACAAGCTCCAAGAGCATCATAAAGCTAATCTAGACGAAGGGTAGCTGGTTTTCACTTATTCACACTGTCACACAACAAAGGCCCCCAGCCACACACGGTCGCCGGGGGTTTTGTATTGCTTCATGGTGCAGACCCCTACGATGTAGGGATGTAGAAATCCACCTGAAGCCACGATACGTCAGATGCACTGGCTACCCCGAAGCCGTAGTAGACCTGGAGGTCTGCCTTGTCCCGAAGGTGCCAGGTCAGAGCCGGCCCAACCTGTAAAGTGGGCTTGGTGTATTGAGAGAACTCACCAGCCAAACACCCAATAACAGAAAAGGTTGTGTGTTTGCCGGAGACGATATCCCATCCGAGCTCTTCGTAATACCGAGCCCGATGGCTCTCTGACAAGACCACGCTGTTGAGCCAGTACCCTGGCGCACCAGCGGTCATGGTTTGCAGCTTCAAGTTCGGAAGGTCTTGCCCGTCGCGGAATAGCAAAACTGATCTGGGCTGTACCTTGAATTCGCCCCAATCTATCCGGGGCAAACGAAGGCCGAAGTCAAACCCATTTACGTTCGGAGAGCAGGCAAACTGCCAAGCTCCCTCGTGATCGGGGATGACCAGCAAGAACCCATGATCGACACCACCAGTGTCGGTGTCGATGTACGCACGATCCTCAAACAGGATTGTGTCGGCCACAGCCGGACTGGCGATCATAACCATCGTCAGCACAGTCGCAACAATCAGGAGGCCACCATAAAACCGAAGCATGTTCATACTCCTCTGCTTGGTGATTTAATGATCAAGGGTTCCCCCCCCAACCATCACGGGAAGAATACACAAAAAGCAGCTTCTAGTCAAGGTTTTTCTTATACAAAAACAATTGTTCTGATCTCGTGTTTCAGGTATAATTCAAGTAGCGAGTGGGTTGGTTTGAGCCCGCGCTAACAGATATCGATTGATTTTTGTATGGCCAAAAAAGAAACCTCAAAAAGTAATTACGGTGCCAAAGACATTCAGGTGCTTGAGGGGCTCGACCCTGTTCGTAAGCGCCCGGGTATGTATATTGGGTCAACCGGCGTTGATGGTATTCACCATCTGATTTGGGAAGTCGTTGACAACGGTATTGATGAAGCCATGGCTGGCTACGCTACAATTGTTGAGGTAGTTTTGCATAAAGACGATAAAGTCACAGTTATTGACGACGGTCGTGGTATCCCGGTAGAGAAACACCCTCAAACAAAAAAATCCACCCTAGAAACAGTGCTCACCACCCTGCATGCTGGTGGTAAGTTTGGCGGTGGCGGATATAAAGTTTCGGGCGGTTTGCATGGGGTGGGTGTTTCGGTGGTTAACGCTCTATCCGACTGGATGAAAGTAGAGGTCTTGCGCGACGGTAAGCTCTATTCGCAAGAGTACAGCAAAGGTAAGGCCAAGGGTGCCGTAAAATCTGTATCGACTCAAGAAAAGGGCAGTGGCACACGGGTATCTTTCCATGCCGATCCAGAGATTTTTGACGTGGACATTGAGTACAACTGGAAAACTATTATCGAACGACTCAAGCAGCAGGCCTATCTCACAAAGGGCGTACACCTAAAAGCTACGAATGAAAAAACTGGGGAATCTTTGGAGTTTCACTACGAAGGTGGTGTGAGGGCTTATGTGGAGGAAATCAATGCTAATAAAACTCCGCTCTTTGCTCCGCCTTTCTATGTCGATAAGGAAAAACAGGGCGTGCAGGTTGAAATTGCTCTGCAGTACACCGAAGAGTTCAACGAGGTTTTACGTGCTTTTGCCAATAACATCTTAAACGCTGAAGGTGGCACACATGTGATTGGTTTTAGGGCGGCGTTGACGAGAACTTTAAACAACTATGCCAAAAAAGTCGGCATCATCAAAAATGGCAACGAGGCCTTAACTGGCGACGATGTGCGAGAGGGCTTAACGGCTATTATCTCTGTGAAATTAGCCAATCCGCAGTTTGAAGGACAGACCAAGGCCAAACTTGGCAATACCGAAGTTCGGACAGCGGTGGAGTCGGTATTTGGTGACTACTTTGCCAATTATCTTGAAGAACATCCTAGCGAGGCCAGACGCATCATTCAAAAGACCCTGTTGGCAGCAAAAGCCAGATTGGCGGCTCGGGCAGCGCGTGATACAGTTATCCGCAAAGGTGCTTTGGAAGGTATGACTCTGCCGGGCAAACTGGCAGATTGCTCCAGCAAAAAAGCCGAACATTGCGAAGTTTACATTGTAGAGGGAGACAGCGCTGGCGGTTCTGCAAAAAGCGGACGCGATCGGGAGTTCCAGGCTATTTTGCCTTTACGGGGAAAAATTTTAAATGTCGAAAAGGCTCGGTTGGATAAAATGTTATCCAACAACGAAGTCAAATCGCTCATTATCGCTTTGGGCACTGGTATCGGGGAGCAATTTGATATTGAAAAAATCAGATACCATCGTGTCATTATCATGACCGATGCTGATGTTGACGGCGCTCACATTCGCACCCTGCTTTTAACCTTCTTCTACCGCTACATGCCAGAGATCATTCACAAAGGGTATCTCTACATTGCTCAACCCCCGCTTTACCAACTTAAAAAAGGCAAAGATGTGCGGTGGGTTTATAGCGACGAGGAAAAAGACCGAGCGATTGAGGAAATGCTGGCCATGAAAGAAGAGAAAAAAACCAAAGCCGAGGCCAAAAAGGAAGCGGTTGAAATCTCTGAGGAAGAATTAAGTGAAACTCCCGAAGAGGAAGTCCAAGCCGATAATAAGCTTAAAGGCATTAACATCCAGCGGTACAAAGGTTTGGGAGAGATGAACGCCAACCAGTTGTGGGAAACCACCATGGATCCGAAAAATCGGATTCTGCACCAAGTGGCGATTGAAGACGCAATCCAAGCCGATGAAGTTTTTGCTACACTCATGGGTGACGATGTAGCACCACGCAAAAAATTCATTCATGACAATGCTAAGGCAGTAAAAAATCTAGATATTTAATTTCTATAGGAGAAAGTTATGAAAAAAGGATGGTTGTTAGTGACTGTAGTAATGGCGGCTTTTGTGCTCACTGCCTGCGGCGGTGCCACTAAAACTATTACTACCGATGAGGGAACTGTTACCACCAATGTCGGCAATACGACTAGCTGGTGTCAAACTGGTGCTGACTGGAACTATCAAGGCAATGATGGGCAAGAAGGATCTTGGAAGATTGTGGAGCTAGTGTCCGGAGGTAAATATGATGGTTTGTGCCACGTGACGTTCAATGGGATGGGCACCGATATGGATTATTACTTCAATGAAGATGGCGAGACCGGCTATGTCGAAATGGTCATGCCCAATGGGCAAAAAGTCAGCCAGTCGTGGTCCAAATAATTCTGGAGGCAAAAGCTAACCGGGGCGGCGCTCTAAGCTGTAGCAATAGAGTTACGATACTAAATTTTGCAAGCTGCTAATGATTTCAATCATCCGTAAGCTTAAATCTCGTTTGTATTTCGGGGTGGCCAGCTATTTCCGGTTTTTTGCCAATATTCAGCTGCAACGTTGGCACCCGCAGATTATTGTAGTTACTGGTTCTAACGGTAAAACCTCCACACTACATTTGCTCAAAAGTGTCTTGGGTAATCAGGCACATTTTTCGGATAGGGCTAATAGTGCTTTTGGCATCCCATTCGATATCTTGGGCTTAAAGCGGACTACCTTCAAAAAAACTGAATGGATAAAACTTTTTTTCCAAACTCCTGGCCGAGCCTTCAAATCGCCCTATCCGCAAAAAATATATGTGGTGGAGGCCGATTGCGATCGCCCTTACGAAGGACAGTTCTTGGCAGGATTTTTACAGCCGTGGATGACTATTTGGCTTAGTAGTGATCGCACTCATACGCAGAATTTTGATAGATTAGTGGGTCGCTCTCGGCGTTTTCAGAAAGTTGAATCCGCCATTGCCTGGGAATTTGGACATTTTTTGGCAGCCACCACCAACCATGTCATTGTCAATCGGGATAATCCCGAGATCATGAATCAGCTGAGTCGCACCCAAGCCCAGCCACATTTACTATCTCTAAAAGATATTTCTGACTACACAATCAGCCCAACTGGTACGAGCTTTTCGTATCTTAGAAAACGTTACAATTTTTCATACCTGTTGCCCAAGGTATTTGGTTATAGCCTCATGGCGACAATTTATGCAGCACAGATTCTTCGTTTGGCAGCGCCAGGTATGGCTAAATTTGAACTGCCACCGAGTCGGAGCTCAATTTTACAGGGAGTTAAAAAAACTACCATTATTGATAGTAGCTACAATGCCAACTTGGCCTCCACACGCGCCATTCTCGAAATGACATCAAAATTGAAGACAAGGCGAAAGTGGATTATTCTTGGCGATTTAATAGAACAAGGCCAGAGCGAAACGGCAGATCACTTAGGTCTGATCGATCCCATTTTGGCGAACAGCCCCCAGAAAATTATTTTAGTTGGCCCACGTTTGAGGAGAACGGTGTACACGCCGTTAGTCAAACAAATTGGGTCTGACAATGTAATATCTTTTTTGCATCCTCGCAACGCCCTGGACTATATCCAGGCGCATCTGCAAGGAGAGGAGACCCTCATCTTTAAAGGGGCTCGTTTCTTAGAAGGAATCATTGAGCATTTGTTAGCGCATCCAAAAGATGTTGCTAAGCTTTGTCGACGAGAGGCGTTATGGCAAACAACTAGGCGGAGGTGGGAACTATGAAACACCCATTAATCGTTTTGCATGGCTGGACATATACGCACCAACGGTGGGAACCGCTGATTGGTATGCTAAGACAAGCCGGTCTCAAACCTCGCCTGCTTGATATCCCTGGGCTGACTGGTTCGCTCAACAAGCCCTGGTCGCTAGAGGACTATATTGACTGGTTGCATGGTCAGATTAGTCAGACGGGCCGACCGGTGGTTTTGGTGGGGCACTCTAATGGTGGACGTATAGCTCTGGCTTTTACTGTGCGTTATCCTGAACTAGTTCATAAACTTATCCTTATCGACAGCGCTGGGATTTATCATCGGGAACTTGGGTTACGGATTAAACGATTTGTGTTTCGTGGGTTAGCCAAAGTGGGTAAGTTCTTCACGGCTTCGCCGCGAGCTCGCTCTTGGCTCTACCGGATAGCAAGAGTGAGCGACTATCATCAGGCTCCTCCTCACATGCGCCAAACAATGATTAATTTGATCGCACACGATCTCACTCGAGTACTCCCTGACATCGCAGTCCCCACTTTAATTATTTGGGGGCAAGGTGATACGACTACTCCACTGGCTGATGCACTGACGATGAAGACCCAAATCCCCGGCGCCCATTTAGAGATAATTACTGGCGCTAAGCACTCGCCACATATTACGCATAGCCACGAAGTTTCCAGATTTATAACCAAATTCTTAAAATGACGAGAACAATCTTTAATTCATTAGGGTCTAACTTTGGTGCAAATGTTGCGATGGCTAGTTTTAATCAGCCGTCTCCCCATGCTCGGGCTCAGCTCGTCGCTTTTCTCGAAACTCGCTACTCGGGTAAGGTAACTTTGACCTACAAGGGCAGAGACGCTCTGGCGTTAGCGCTCACAGCCATCAAGCAGCACGGCCAGAAACGGCAAGTGGTGGTTACCGCTTTTACTTGCTTTACTGTATATCAGGCGATACGCACCGCTGGTTTGACACCCGTGTACCTAGACATCGCTCCGGGCAATCTTAATTTTTCTTCTCAAGACCTAGCGTCCTGTTTGTCAAAAAATCATGAAGTTGGAGCGGTAATTATTCAAAATACACTTGGGTTTCCGGTGGATATGGTCGCTATCTCTCGTATTTGCCAACAGGCCAAAGTGGCACTGATTGAAGATTTGGCGCATAGCATCGGCGCAGTTTATGATGCTGGGCATGAAGCTGGCATGGTGGGGGACTTTACCATTCTTTCTTTCAGCCAAGACAAGGTGGTAGATGGAGTTTCGGGAGGCG
Source organism: Patescibacteria group bacterium (assembly GCA_028717565.1). Lineage (GTDB taxonomy): Bacteria > Patescibacteriota > Kazan-3B-28 > Kazan-3B-28 > Kazan-3B-28 > JAQUNP01. Next base: position 71,044 of record JAQUNP010000001.1, on the reverse strand, counting down.
CTGTCATCGTTCGCAACGAAGTTTATGACAACTCGGTATTATCTCCACGGTCTCGACTGCCTTTGCCGCCTGGTCTTTATTGGCGCGACCGGTTGTATCCATTTTTTACTACTATCATCAGAAAGACCTATCCAGTAGGGCTGGGTAAGGTCATACACAAATTACTAAAAGCTTTAAATTGGTTGCCGCGTCCAGTGGGACAGCGTAGTTATATTGATTATGAGTTACCCAGTTGGCACTGCCAGCTTATCCTCAGACAATTTCAGATGTTGGCACAAACTATGCAACACAGACGTAAATTAGCCAAAATCTATGCCCAACGTCTTGATCCGCATTTTCTTATACCTCAGCCAACGAATCAGATTGAGCAAGCGGCCTGCTTGAGATTCCCAATTTGGGTAAATGGACGTGATCGTTTGGTGAATGCTCTTCGCAAAAATGGTTTTTATTTATCCGATATCTGGTACGATGCTCCGATTGCCCCACGTAAATATTTGGCCAAGACCGACTATCGAAACGGCCAATGTCCGCAAGCCGAGGCCATGGCAGAGCATATCTTTAACCTGCCTACGCACCAAAATATCAGTGTGGAACAGGCCAAAAAACTAGTGACTCTGGTTAATCACCATGCAAATGAATAGTTACACCGTCAAAGAAATTCTCGACCAAAAGATCTGGGAAAAATTTGTGCAAAATGTTGCACCGGCTACTTTTCTGCAATCGTGGAATTGGGGCGAGCATTATAAGTCGGATCACACAATTTGGCGGGTGGGGATATATGACCAAGGTCAAAAACTAATTGGGGTCGCGCTTTGGATTGTAGTGCGAGCCAAGCGAGGTGATTTTTTGCTCTGCCCCCATGGCCCCATATTAGCGGCATCCGATGTGTCACAAGGAGTTTTAAGCCAGCTGACAAAATCGGCAGAAGCGTTTGCTCGCAAACATCACTGCGACTTCGTTAGAGTGGCTCCTATCTTAGTTGACTCCGCGACTATTCGGCAGTGGTTCAGGGAGTTGGGTTTTCGGCCGGCGCCTATTCACATTCATCCCGAACTGTCGTGGATTTTAGATATTACGCCATCAGCAAGTGACTTGTTACAGGCCATGCGTAAAACTACTCGGTACATGATTCGTAAGGCGGAAAAAAGCCAAGTTCAAATTAGAACCACCCCAGACATCAGTGCGGTTGATGAGTTTTGGCCAATTTACAAAGCGACTTATCAGCGGCAGCAGTTTGCTCCCTTTTCTTTAGAATACCTTCGAAATGAATTCCAGACCTTTGCCAAAGACGGCCAGGCGCTCATGTTCTTCGCTGATATTGATGGCCAGCCAGTTTCAGCCGCCATGATAATTTTTTATGGTAACTCTGCCTTTTATCATCAAAGCGGTTCTTTGCGTTTGCCAAACGATGTTGGAGCGTCTTATCTACTACAGTGGCATGTCATCCAAGAGGCCAAGAGAAGGGGCTGCAGGTTTTATAACTTTTGGGGCATCGCACCCCAGCATCGAGTCAAGCACCCTTGGGCTGGGCTGTCGCTTTTCAAACAAGGATTCGGTGGCACTGCCGAGGCCTACATCCCCACCCAAGACCTGCCCCTCACAGCTAAATACTGGTTCAACTACATCGTCGAGCGTCTGCGCAAGTATCGTCGGGGGCTCTAAGCCGTCTGTGCGCTCAGTCAAAGCTGACCTGGCGTCTGCTGAGCCGTTGATTTTTGTTGACCTAGAGCCAATATTTGCTATACTAGGTCCAGTATCGTAATCATCTTCGAAAGGGAGGGCTCAAGATGAGCACCTTTGGGCATTACTTTAAGCTCTACTGGATGTGGTGGGTCGTGGGTCTGCTATCTATCCCCGTCACCATCTTGGTCCATCAGAATTTCCAGTTTGGTGTCTGGGGGACCGGCATCACCATTGCCACGGCTGCCATCGTAGCCGCACTTGTCTTTACCGCCGTTCATCCTGCTGGGTGGTGGGGACCGATCGACTGGTTCGGGATAATACTTTCGGTGGCTATGGCCATCGTGTATGGACTGATCAGCACACTTGCTATCTGGCTGATCCCCGACCTATTCGTGGCAGGAATGTATCGCCATGTTACTTCCAGTCTGTTGCCGATCGCGGCCACACTCTGGCTCCATGCGATTGCGGCCGCCGTGCTGTTGGTCGCAGCCCCTCACGTGGGCAACTGGTTTTTCCTGACGATTTTGTCGGGAGACGACTCTTTTGAACCAGCCGACTGATAGCTAAGCCCCCCCAAGCATTCCTGCTGGCCGTGCCCTTGCGATATAGGGTGCGGCCGATTTTTTATTTTTCTTCTTTCACACATCTAGCAGATTTGGAGGATTGTGGTTTTTTGATAAGATAAGAGCGTGCTTCAAAGGGGGTGGAGCCAGTACACTTTTGTGTGTTGTAATGACCCTGTAGAGAATTTTAGAACCGTTTTTAATAATGCGATAACGAGTTCTAGTTTAACGGATTCTAAACTCATGGGGTAACAGCCACTCTAGTGTATTGAATAAAAAACGAAAGCATTATTTTCTAAAATCTTCTACGGGGTGAATGAATCTTTGAACGTGATAACCATTGATCTGAAAGCGATTGATCACAATATCAAGCAGATTCAGCGACTCTTGAAGCCAGACACCAAAATCATAGCCGTGGTCAAAGGGAACGCCTATGGCCATGGTATTTTTGAGGTGGCTAGACAAGCTTTTAAAAGTGGCGCTAGCATGTTGGGCGTCGCTAGCGCGGCTGAGGCGCTAACCTTACGCAAACAAGGCGTTCTGCAACCAATTGTGGTTTTTGGCGCTGTGAGTAAAGAAGAGGCCAAGCGACTTATTAAAGAAAAAGTCGCCATGACTATCTTCAGCGAAGAATCTTATAGAATGCTGCAGCATTTAGCCAAGGTTTTAAAGAAAAAGGCAATCGTTTGGGTAAAAGTGGATACTGGTGCTAATCGTTTGGGTTTTTTGGCTAATGATAATAGCAAGGTTATCATCTCGGTTATAAAACGTATTGCCGAACATACACGTATATTTGAGCTGCACGGGCTATACTCGGATTTAGCTTGTGTGGCAGAACTCAATAAAAGTTATACCAATGACCAGATTCTAACCTTTGAAAAAGTAGTAAAAAAGATAGAGGACACCGGCATAAACATTCCGATTATTTCGCTAGCTGCCTCAGCGGCAGCAACCATGATGCCGGAGAGCCGATTTAATTGTGTTAGGATAGGAATAGAAATGTATGGGCTTTGGCCCAGTCGGGGGGTAGCACTTTGGACTAAACGAACCAAAAAAACCCGCGGCTTTAAGCTGAAACCCGCCCTAACTTTCCATACGCGCTTGATTCAAATCAAGCGTATCAAAGCTGGTGAGTTTGTAGGATATGGATGCAGTTTCCAGGCGCAACAGGCAATGACCATAGGTGTTATCCCAGTAGGATATTACGAAGGGTTGCCCAGGTCCTTAAGCAATTTGGGTTTCGCCCTGCTGAAAGGTGCGGTTGTACCCATAGTTGGCCGAGTGTGCATGAATATGACCATGTTAGATATTTCACGGCGTCCTCGAGCCAAAGTGGGTGATGAAATAGTCCTGATTGGCAAGAGCCATAATAAAGAAATTACCGCTACAGATGTAGCTGACTGGGCTGGTACAATCAACTATGAAATCGTTACCCGTCTGCCAGAGCACTTAGAAAGAGTTTATAAATAGCATCGCCACCGATCCGGAGAGCTGAGGCGCTGTCACAAGGAATTTATGGAGAAACCAATCAAATTCATTTTCGTAACGGGGGGAGTACTGTCAGGACTTGGCAAAGGCATCTGCGCTGCCAGTATCGGCAACATCTTAAAGGCCCGCGGTTACAAAATTTTCATGCAGAAATTAGACCAGTATTTAAACTATGATGCTGGCACACTCAATCCCGGCGAACATGGTGAGGTGTTTGTGACCGAGGATGGTGCGGAAACCGATTTGGACTTAGGTCACTATGAGCGGTTTGTCGATATCAATCTCTCGCAGGATTCCTCTATTATGACTGGACGAATTTATAGCGACATCATCGCACGCGAGCGGCGGGGGGATTATTTGGGGAAAACGGTCCAGGTTATTCCACATCTGACCAACGTGGTCAAAGAGTTCATTTTAAAAGGAGCGGAGAAAGCTAATGCCGATGTTGCCATTGTGGAAGTCGGTGGCACAGTCGGTGATCATGAAGGGTTTCATTTTTTAGAGGCGATTCGGGAAATGCGTTATGACATTGGCATAGACAATGTGATGTATTGCCACACCGTATTTTTACCGTATCTGGGAGTGACCAAAGAAGTCAAAACTCGTCCAGCCCAATTTTCTATTCGTGATCTGCAGGGGATTGGCATAACTCCAGATGCGGTCTTTTGTCGTTCCGATCAAGCCATCCCCAAAGGGGGATTAGAAAAGATTGCCCGAGCTGCTAACCTGCCGGTAACCAGCATCGTGCCTTTGCAAACCGCCAGTACGGTTTACGAAGTACCACTCACTCTGGAAAACTATGGCCTAGGGGCTATCATCGAACAGCGGTTACATCTGACCCCACAACAACCAGATTTGTTGGAGTGGCGCGATTTGGTAGGCAAAATCAAATCCGATAAACGCAAGGTAAATATTGGTATAGTCGCCAAGTACACTACGATGGAAGATACTTACATTTGTGTTTTTGAGGCCCTCAAGGCAGCGGGTTGGCATCACAATGTAGATATCAATATTAAATGGATTGATGCAGAAGAACTTTCCAGTCCGACTGCCAATGTTACTGAACTTATGAGCGGTTGCGCTGGCTATGTGGTTCCGGGCGGTTTTGGTATCCGAGGCATTGAGGGCAAGATCAAGGCGGCTCAATATGCTCGTGAACATGAAATTCCATACCTGGGTCTATGCCTAGGTCTACAGGTGGCAGTCATTGAGTTTGCTCGCAATGTCCTAGGTTGGGGCAAAGCTCACAGTACCGAATTTGACGAAAAATCCCTGCAACCCGTCATCCACATTATGGAATATCAAAAAACCATTGTTAACAAAGGTGGCACCATGCGTTTGGGTGCCTACCCAACTCGTTTGAAAAAAGGTACTAGATTGCACGAGGCCTACCGAGAAGATGAAATCTCCGAACGGCATCGTCACCGATTTGAATTCAATAACAAATACCGTAAAGATTTTGAAAAAGCCGGTATGATTTTGGCTGGTATTTCGCCTAGCAACGAACTAGTCGAGGCCATTGAGCTAAAAGATCACCCGTGGTTTGTAGCTGTGCAATACCATCCAGAATTTAAATCCAGACCCAACCGTCCCCACCCACTTTTCAGGGACTTTGTGGGGGCTGTCATCAAAAGTTCTAGTTTGCTAGACGTCGATGGGGTCACGTCAGTTCGGCTCGAAACCCTGGTCTAGCTACAAATCAACGGCTCAAGATCCGCCAGCTGGCGGAGAGCCGTTGATTTTTGTTGCTTAATGAAATTTTTTAGACCACGTTTACAAAGGTTGCTTGGGCAACTTTCGTACCGTGTTTGTTGACTCGTTTGATCTTAAACTCTACCTTTCCGGCCTTAAGCGCAAAGATAGTATGATCTTTACCCATCTCGGCATTTTCGCCGGCTCTGTATTTCTGGCCACGTTGACGCACAATAATGCCGCCCTGCTTGACGTGCTGGTCTCCATAGACCTTCACACCCAGCATCTTGGGCTTGGAATCTCTCAAGTTTTTAGCTGTACCACCAGCTTTAACGTGGGACATATCGGTAAATAATAGTTATCTTATACAAGGGATAATCTACTGGTTTTTATTTATTTCGTCAAGCAAACCCGCCATGGTTTCCCAGGACGGGTTCTCTCCAATGAGAGGTAGGGTTAGGGTTCATGGCGTCCATACCAGATATCAGGAAGTTGCCAAGAATGATACTGGGCTATGCTCAGAATCATTTCGAGTATCTCTAGGGCCTGCCACCCTAGGACTTCTGGGCCCGGCTTTTTGGTAAGTTGTGTGGCAGAAGATTCGGCCACCAGGACATTTGCTCGAGTTGTCAACGCCAAGCAAAAACTGGAATCCAACACCGACTTTTCAATATACACCGGGTGATAAACCAGACGAAGCGGTCGGCGGGGCTGATCCCCGCGTACTACCGGGAAGACCTGTAAACCAGTTATATCTCGGAATTTCGTGCTTAGCAGAGCTTCTCGAGCTGCATCTATTCCGACTTCGGATAGGATCCTAGCTATCCCTTTTCTGGTTGTCTGGGCACCTAGCGACCGTTTTAGCGAAAGCATGGGCATAGGTCACCTCCCTAAGTGTGTACTTACTCGCTTAGGATTCTAGAGTATCTGCTATCTCTTGTCAAAAACAAATATCTCCCTCAAGACATACTGGTCTGGTCGGGAATATAAAAGTCCGCCACGGGGGGATGAGAGGGCCTCTTTTTTTGCCTCCTCTTTGGGTAAGAATTCTCGGCGTTTATAACCCATTTTTTCTACTTCATCTAAAATATTTAGATACAGCAAACCCTCATTAGTTTTAAGCACGGGGAATACAATGCCCACATTCTTAATCTTGCTGTAATTCTTAGCCAGGTTCTCAAAAAATCCTAGGTATAGTTTCTCCAAATCTTGGGCGGTTTTTCTAGCATGATGGATCAAGGGGATGCTTCTTTGGGGCGGCCCCAGATAGGGCTCGGTGGCAATGAAGACGTTAGTTTGGTTGGCTTTTTGCCAACGACTGCGAGTTGCGTCGGCCGCCCGAGTGCGTCCCTGGATTGAAGTTGCTTTAATCTTGTCTCGGCCGATCTTCGGTGCAGCAGTATTAAAAGTTTTTAACAGCCACTTCAGATTCTCCTGTGTAGCTTCTACAGCTTCTTCGTCGATGTCGGAACCCAGAATCTCCAGTCCCAATAGCAACCCCTCCTGCAGTAACACCCCGCTGCCACAGAAAGGATCAAACACTTGTGTCTGTCCAGCATTTCTCGAGAGGTTGATTATCATTTGGGCTAGTTTGGGCGGTAGCATTCCGGACTTGGGATTAGGTGATGGTTTTTCCATATCCCGCTGCACGTAGCTTCTGAAATCTTGTACTGTACGTGTCCGACCTACAATAAAATCTTTGTCTTGTTTTATGATAATAATCTCGGCGCCGGTCTCTACCAGTTTGTTATTAGCCACCATCACCGAGCTTAGCTCAAAGTTCTTTTCGTCTACATAGCGTACGCTGTATTTTGTCTTCAACCGACGTTTCAGTTGAAAGGCAAAATTCCTGAGCCAGTTAATCTCGGCGTAAACCAAACTTTTTTGGCTGTAGACCGAAAAGCCAAAATTTATCTTGGTATCTGTTTGTGCAAAATAATCTTTGGTTAAATGCTGTTCATCCAAGAGTTTATCGAGGTTGAAAATAGTGCCCGAGAACTCGTCCATAATCTCAATAATCTTGATAGTCCCACCCAAAATATTTTGTAACTTTTTCAGTTTGGCTTCGGGGATTTTCATCTTGATAAGCAAAATCTCCTCACCGATGCGAAATGGCTTTTCGTGGGGGATTTTTTCAACGTTTAAAATGTTTAGGATCTCCAAAAAACTAATCAAAGGATGAGACCCCAAAACGAAGGCGTATTTTCTCATATCAAGCCCAAGTAAATTATCAGTCCTAGTATATATTTATTGTGGTTCTTAATCAAAGGGAAATCAGGTAGAATTACCTTATATGGCAAAAAGCATCACCCAACTCATCAAGGATGAAGAAAAAAGACAACAGGCCAACCTGTCTTTGATCGCCTCCGAGAACATCGCCCCTAAAGAGGTCCGCGAAGCTGTAGGTTCGGTTTTGATGAACAAGTATGCAGAGGGGTATCCGCATAAACGGTACTACGGGGGCAACGAGGTGGTGGATCTGATTGAGGAAGAGGCCATCAAAGCCGCCTGTAAGCTCTTTAAGGCCGATCATGCCAATGTGCAGCCCTATTCTGGTACTCCGGCTAACCTGGCGGTTTATGCTGCTTTGCTAGAGCCAGGGGATACAGTCATGGCCATGAGCTTACCGCACGGAGGGCATTTGAGCCATGGACACAAGGTATCTTTTTCTGGTGCGCTTTACAAATTTACCCACTATGGCGTGGATCCCGAAACCGGAATGCTCAACTACAGCGAGATTGAAACCATGGCCAAGATCTTCAAACCAAAACTAATAGTTTGCGGAGCTACGGCTTATCCCAGAGCCATTGATTTTAAGCGATTCGCTCAAATTGCTCACAAAGTGGGGGCGTATCTTTTAGCCGATATTTCGCACATCGCCGGATTGATCGCTGGCGGCGTACATCCCCAACCTTTTCCGCATGCCGACGTGGTGATGACCACTACTCACAAGACCCTCCAAGGTCCTCGTGGCGCAATTATTATGTGTAAACAAAATTTAGCATCTGCTATCGACAAATCAGTTTTCCCAGGATTTCAAGGCGGCCCTCATGAAAACATTATTGCTGCTAAGGCAATTGCCCTCCAGCGAGCGTCCACGCCTGAATTTAAGAGGTATGCCAAACAAATTATCCTCAACGCCAGGGCTTTTGCCCAAGCTCTTAGCAAACTAGGCTTTACGCTAGTTACCGGCGGTACAGACACTCATCTGTTGTTGGTCGACCTAACCAGCAAAAAGATTACTGGGCAAATAGCTGAAACTGCCTTAAACAAAGTAGGCATTACATCTAACAAAAACATGATTCCGGGTGACTTAAGAAGTCCGTTTGATCCCTCTGGTATCCGTTTTGGCGTGGCATCAGTTACAGCTCGGGGGATGGGGGAGAAAGAAATGGAGCAAATCGCTTTTGTTATCGCCAAGGTATTAGACAAACCTGGCAGCAATGCGATATTATCTTACGCGAAGAGGGAAATCGCCAAGCTGACTAAAAAATTTCCCATTAAAATATAATTATTTAGCCAACGCTGTGCCGTAAAACTGGTCAGCGAAACACCGCGGTTATCTTATAAAATTTTAGGGCTCGGTGGCGGAATTGGTATACGCGCGCGACTCAAAATCGCGTGTCGCAAGACATGTGGGTTCGAGTCCCACCCGAGCCACCAAAATTTATACGAGACCGAAGTTCATGAAATATCTTGTTTGGACTACTATTGGGGTGATTGCAGCTGTGGTTTTGCTGTGGTTTGGTTTGCGCAACCACACCGCAGCGACCGAAACCGACTCTGAGGTCATGGTGTTGGCACAGTGGTTAACTGACAGCGGAGCCAAGCTCTACGGATCTTTTTGGTGTTCGGCTTGTAATTATCAGAAAGAGCTTTTTGGCAAAGCCGCCAATGAGCTGCCCTATGTGGAGTGTTCATCTCCAGATAAAACCGCCCAAACACAGCCCTGTTTAACGGCCCATATTTTACGGTATCCCACCTGGGAATTTAGTGATGGCTCTCGGCACGAGGGAGTCCTGACGCTAGAACAGCTTAAGCAGTTAACTGGTTATCAAGCCCAGCTCGTTGGGCCGACAACTTGACTTAAAACTATTTTTATGATATAATAACAGAATGTAATGGGGAATTATCTAATCTAGAAAACCAAAAATAAAAATGATCAATATATTCCTTACACCGCTTCAGGAGCTCACACAGTTTTTATACTGGTGGGTTATTTTTGTACCCAGACGTCTATTTGGGTGGGTATATGATTCTATCCTAGCCATGGACGAGGTCTTGGTTTTGGGGGAAACTTTTCGCTTATGGATAGCCATTGAGCCACTCTTTGGAGATTACGGTTGGCAAGGACGTATCATCGGTTTTTTGTTTAGATTCTTTCGGGTGTTGATATCGCTGGGTATCTATTTCGGTATCTTGATTGTTGGCCTGTTTTGCACAGTAGTGTGGTTAGTGTGGCCGGTATTAGCTATCCTACTTATTTTGCAAATATGGTAAAACCTCTCCAAAATACTGGGTTCAGTTTTAGATGGCCTGCTACTGGTTGGTTGATTTGGCTGACTGGGTCTTACCTTGGTCTTAAACTCATTACGCTGGGGCTAGTGCTAATAACTTTGGGTACTGCCGGACTGAATTATTTGACAACTGGCGACTGGCAAACCAGCTGGCACACTCCTTTAGTTGGCTGGACAATGTTGACGGTTGTTATCTGGCTATACTGGAACTATCGGATTAAAGGTAAAAAGCCCACGTCAGATACCCGCATCGACACTGATGTCTTGAAGTATTTTTCATTTCATGGACGCCACATTTTTTGGCGGGCACTAAATCTGGCGACACAAAATCATGCTACGTATCTGGGCAGCCACCACTTGTTAGCAGCGCTACATTCTAATCTCGGTTACAGATTAACACTAGCCCGACTGGAGCTTGAAGAAGTCGACGTGGTGAATGCGGTGGCTAATGATGGCGACATCTTTTATGACGTGCTGACATCAGCCCTGGCTCTGGGTGTCGCTGAGCATTCGCGAATTTCATGGGAAGATTTGCTACGCGGTATTATTAAACATTCACCAGGCCTAAGTCAGCTTTTAGCCAAAGACAAAATCTCGGTTGCCGAAGCCCTGTCAGTAGTCGAGTGGTCCAAGAGAAACTGGTATTATCGGCCAGCCGCAGTTCGTTCTGGCTTGATGTATGAATTACTTAGCCCCAAGCGCAACATCAACAAGGCCTGGAGTGCACGTCCCACACCGGTGCTAGACCGATTTAGTCAAAACTTAACCGAGCTGGCTCGTATCGGAACTCTGGCCTCCGCGCGAGTTCGCCAGCAAGAGGCCGATGAAGCGGTTCGTATCTTGTCTCGTGGTGAGCAAAACAGTGCTATCCTCATTGGTGAACCGGGTGTAGGCAAGACGTCGGTGGTGGGCGATATTGCTCTAAAGATTTTGGATAATCAAATTCCTTCCTTAAAAGATTACAAATTGGTCGCTCTGAACGTTGGAGCCATGCTTGGAGCACAGGTCAGCTTTGAAAAGTTGTTCTCGCAAGCCACTCGTGAAGCGGCAGGCGCTGGCAATGTCATCTTATTTATCGGCAACATTGGCCAGCTAACTAAGGCTAAAACCTCCGAAGGTTTTGATTTGTCTGGCATTTTGCTAAGTGCTTTAGAGGAAAGTGGGCTGCAAATGATTGCGACAGCCAGTCCCAAGGACTACAAAAAGTATGTTGAAGACAAGGAAGAACTTAAACGTTTCTTTACAGCCGTACACATTGATGAATTAGACGAGGCCAGAGCCCTACTAGTACTAGAAGACAAGTCCCGATCGATTGAGGGACGTCATGGGGTTTTAGTCACGCTGTCTGCTATCAAAGCCGCCATTACTAATTCGGTGAAGTTTATTCACGACAGTCGCTTGCCGGATAAAGCGGTTGATCTGTTGGATGAGGCCGGGGTGGAAGCTGCCAGACAGGGGGCTAAGCGAGTGCAGGCGTCTCATGTCGAAGCCGTTATGAGCTCACGAACCAACGTACCAGTCGGTGCCCTGACTGCATCAGAAAAAGACAAACTCAAAAATCTGGCTGCGGCCATCCAAGAGAAATTCATTGGTCAAGATGAGGCGGTGACTGGTGTGGTAGATGCCTTAAAACGTGCCCGCCTAGGCGTTGCCAAAGGCAACCGACCAATCGGTACATTTTTGTTCTTGGGCCCCACAGGTGTGGGTAAGACAGAGTTGGCTAAACGCTTGGCCGAGAACTATTTTGGTAACGAGGCCGATATGATTCGCCTAGACATGAGCGAATACCAAACTAGAGAATCAGCTTATCGCATTTTCGGTGCGCCGGCTGTTTCTGGAGACGTGGCTCTGGGCGGCGGTGTGTTGACTGAAGCGGTTAGGAAAACTCCTTTTGCCGTTGTGCTTTTAGACGAAGTGGAAAAAGCTCATCCGGATATCCTCAATGTCTTTTTGCAAGTTTTGGATGAGGGAAGAATGACTGACAACCTTGGCAACACAATCGATTTTACCAATACTATTATCATTGCCACTAGCAACGCTCAGGCACGTTTCATCCAAGATGCGGTCCGGAGTCAAATGGCCTACGATGTGATGCGCGATAAACTTATTGAGATGCTCATTGCTGAAAGTTTCCCACCAGAGTTTATTAACCGCTTCGATGGGGTGCTGGTCTTTAAACCGCTTACTCCAGCCGAGTTAGCTGAAGTGGCGAAGATCAAAATCAAGGGCTTAGTCGAACACATTAAACGCGAAAAGAACATTACTCTGCATGTCACCGACGATGCGGTAGCCAAATTGGCAGAGTTGGGGTATGACCCGGCTTTTGGCGCTCGTCCGTTAGAGCGAGTCATCCGTGAGCGGATTGAAACCAATCTTGCCAACCAGATCTTGGCCAACGATAATCTAGATGAGGTAACCATTACCTCAAAAGATTTGAGTGATGAATAATTTCAATCCTTATTTTCAATCCAATTTTTCGCCACCCCCACCACGCCCTCGTTCCCGCGTCTGGGTAGAGGTAGCCAAATTCATGGGTTTGTTTTTGGGTTTTTTCATTCTTTTGTCGGTTGTAGTTATGGGCCCAACACTTTTGACATCCCTTGGCTATTATTTCTCGGCACCTCATGACGACTTTTCTGATAAATATGATTTACCAGTTCGCACCGGTGCGGATTCATTTGGTATTGATGAGCTCAACAACTTCATTGAGCAGTCGACCTTTGTTCCAGATCAGGATACCTTGGTCATTCCCAAAATCAACGTAGATGCCCCCATCGTTTACATGCAGTCATATGACAATAGTCAGATCTTGGAGGATATTAAACACGGCATAGGTCACTACTATGGCACCGCTTTGCCGGGTCGAGTGGGTAACTCGTTTATGACCGGACACAGCTCTTATTATTGGTGGAGTGGGGGAGAGTACAATCAGGTTTTTGCTAACCTCGACAAACTTCAGGCCGGTGATCTAATCTATGCCTACCACGATGGTGATAAGTTTGTTTACGAAGTTACGGATAAATTTGTGATTCGTCCTAGTGAAACCGAAGTCCTTAACCAAACCGACAAGCCGGTGATGACCTTAATGACTTGTACCCCCATCGGCACAAACTTAAAACGCTTGATTGTGCAAGCTGAGTTGGTGGGTCGTCCGCCAGTGGACACTACGGACTTTGACGAGTTTGTATCAATCCCTGAGCTGCCGATTATCCTGCCGCTTTACTAGGCGCTTGGTAGTTCTCACCCCACCATATGCCCGGCAGTCGGCCAAACAGGTTGGTGCTGTTTTTGCGAATAATAATTTTTTCCAAAACGTTGCCTCCGAGTGTCCATACGATTTGGGAGCTCTCGTCCAAGAAAAGTGTCTTGTTGGTAATATTGGCGATGAGGTATAGATTGTCCACAGTCAGATCAGACATAAAAATCTCCGAACCAATTTGCCAGAACAAACTCTCATTACGTTTACCCAAAAGCAAAGGGGCAGTGTCAAATGTATGTACGGTACCACTGATCTTGAGAGTGCGAGCTGGATCCTTTAAAACGTATTGTTTCAGCTCTGTCCCCATGCGGTAAAACACAATCTCGTTAAGATAATCGTAAATGACCTGTCCAATATTGCTGTCGAGTTTGGTAAAGGTCTCTTCCTTGTCTCGCATAATCCAAATGCCTTTCACCCCGCGATTAATGGGCATGACCAAAGTATCTTTTTCTGGAGTGATCAAAACCTCGTAGTCCTGACCTACGGGCAAATTAGTGATAGCCAGTTCAGCTGGTTTGGCATCAAAGATATTCGCATCACGCCAGAGTTCATACACGCCCTGCGCACTGCGCTGTACAAAATACAGGGCATTTTGTGTATAGGTAACGCCGGTGGCATTTTGATGATACGTAATCAGTTTATTTGAGGTTAAATCCAGTCCATACACCGCTCGTCCCACTACAAATGCCAACCGATCGGCATCTATCCAATAAATATCTTCCGGTTTTACCGATGTTAGGGGTGCTTGAAAGGCTTGGCCGCGATAGCCAGATGGCTCAACTATCACCAGCCAGCGACGACCGTTGGCTACTACACCCAAGACCCAGTTATTGCTCTGGTCGTGTTTGTTGGCTAAAAAGATACTAGTTGTGCTACTTAGAATCGTTTGAATCGCTACGGGTAGGTTATCGAATTTCAACGGATCGGTTTTACCTACTTCGTAGAATTTTTTATCAGTTCCAAAATATACTCCGCCGTTCGTCAAAGTAATGAGCGCTGCCACATTGTCAGCTACTAGGTCGCTCACGACATCGTTGAGCACCAAGTCAATGTTGTGCTCTTCAGTCACGCGGTTGGAGACTACCTCAATCGGTTTTGTATACGGCCGATAACCCTCTAGCTCGAGGGTGAGGGTATAAGTGCCTGGCAGCATGTTTCTCAGCGTGAACGGTGTTTTGCGACTGTAGGGTTTATCGTCGATTTTGACTGTGGCTCCGCTGGGTTTGGTGGTGACCGCCAGCACTCCGGTTTTTTCTATTGACCAGGTGCCAAAGTCAACTCGGTAGCCGGTAGCGTACATCACCGTATAGACCGACACAGCCAAAAAGACGATAATCGCCAGGATGTAGGCCAGGGTAGTGGGCCAGTTTTTTTGCTTTAACATGGATTTAGGACAATAATAGACAAATCGGCTATGAGACAGCAAAATACCCCAATACTCTCTCGTGCCGTAGCTTCTACAATATAATAGAAAAGGGGATAAAAAGTAAATGGATTATAAGATTGGCATCGACGGCAACGTATTTATCAAAACCCACCCCACAGGGGTGGAGGTTGCCAGTCGAGAACTTATCCATCATCTCTTAAAACTGGATCGGGATAATCACTACATCATCTATACTCCTAAACCTCTTCCGAGTCGGTGGCGCGATTTACCCAACGTTACTAATCATGTGGTGGTAGCCAACCGTTTCTGGACACAGCGGGCCTTGCCTGTAGCTATTCGAGAAGATCACCTCGACATTTTTTGGTCACCGGCCTACATGTTGCCTCCGGGATTAACCGGCATTAAAACTATCGCCACCATTCACGATGTGGCTTTTATGAAATTTCCGTTGGCCTACAAGGTGAGGGATTGGGCCCTCTCCTTCTCCACTGTTTTAAAGGCCAAGGTCGGTGCTACAAAAATCTTGGCTGTTAGCCAACAAACTAAACAAGATTTAAAAAAAATCTTTGGGATAGGGGAGAGGCGTATCGAAGTCGTCTATAATGCTGTCTCTCACTATCACCTACGCCCCAACCTCCAAGATATTCATGAGAAGTATCACCTACCCGAACAATTTTTACTGACGGTAGGGCGAGTAGAGCCACGTAAAAATTCAACAAAAATTCTAGAAAGTTTCTGTGTCATCGCTCAAAATCACCCTCAGCTGCATCTGGTTTTTGCTGGCCCCAAAAATCAGCTGTCTGTTCGGTTAGAGGCAGAAGCAAAAGCCGCAGGGCTAGAACATAGGGTGCATTTTATCGGTTTTGTGGCAGAGCTAGATTTACCCATGCTCTATCGTGCGGCGGAGATCTTTCTCTTCCCTTCTCTCTACGAAGGATTTGGCCTACCCATTCTAGAAAGTTTCGCAGCCGGGACGCCTGTCATCACTACTAATTTTGGTGCACCAGCCGAAGTGGCCAACCACGCTGCACTCTTGGTCAACCCCCACGATACTAATGCGATTGTTCGGGCGGTTAGCCATCTCGTGGGTGACGAGGAGCTCAAAACCAAACTAGTACAGGCCGGCTATGAACGGCTCAAAGATTTTTCTTGGGAGGCTTCAGCTGCTAAACTAAAGAGCATCATAGATACGCTCTAACCCTTGTCCGCCCACCGCTCCAGCTACCCATGGGACAGTCCATACGCTCCAGACCGTATATACCAAAAGATTCATCCACCAAACGATATGAAAGTAGCTTTAGTGCATGATTTCCTACACAATATGGGTGGCGCAGAACGCGTTCTTTTGGCACTAGCCGAACTTTTCCCCGACGCACCCATTTATACGTTGGTTTTTGATCCTAAGCTAAAACCCTTTTTCGATCCCAAAAGGATTCACACGTCGTATCTGCAAAAGTGGCGCCGGATTCCCTCTCGATTTTTCATCGGGCTCGCTCCTCAGGCGGTGGAAAGTTTTGACTTCACCAGCTTTGATGTAGTGATCTCTAGCTCTAATTCTTTTGTCAAAAATATCATTACCAAGCCAGAGACACTGCACATTTCTTATGTCCATTCACCAATGCGCTATGCTTGGGACGAGGCCCATACTCAGCTCAAAGGCCAAGCCTATCGTACCCCCTTGGGGTCGGTCTTTGGTTTAGTAGAGTTAATAGCCGGAGACATTATCAGTAAGCTGCGCGTTTGGGATCGTCTAGGCGTCTCGCGAGTAGATATATTTGTAGCCAATGCCCAAAACGTACGCCGACGTATTCAAAAATACTACCGCCGCGACGCCCACGTTATCTATCCGCCCGTCGACACGCATTTAATCCAACATAGTGACATACGGGGGGATTACTATTTAGTCCTCTCGCGCTTAAGCAGATATAAACGAATCGACTTGGCTGTGTCTGCTTGCCGAGAGCTAGACCTACCTTTGGTAGTAATTGGCGCTGGTGAGATGGAGGCGCAATTGCAAAAAATGGCTGGGCCGCACACAAAGTTTCTCGGTTTTGTCGATGATGTTACTCGGATTAAATATCTTCAAAATTGTAAAGGGCTCATCTTCCCGGGCGAAGAAGATTTTGGTATTGTGCCGGTGGAAGCCATGGCAGCTGGTAAACCTGTCCTGGCTTTTCGAAAAGGGGGATTGTTGGAGAGTGTGATAGAGGGCAGAACCGGTGCCTTCTTTGATGAACAAAGCATTGCTTCTATTACTGAAGCCCTCAAGGATTTCGACAAAAATGTGGACAATTTTGATTCTCAAGTTATCCACGAGCATGCTTTGACTTTCTCCAAGGCAGCGTTTAAAGATAATATAGAGAAACTCGTAAAAGAAAAGCTTCATGCTACCACTCAAAATCGTTGAAATCCTAGACGTAAAAGTGCATGCGGTGCGTCTGCCGGAGGCCTTGCAAGCCATTACGGATATGGTGCGAAGTCGCAAAAACCACTACATCGTCACTCCTAACCCGGAGATGGTAATGTATGCGCAAAAGCACGAGTGGTTTAAAAGTGTACTGAACAATGCCTCTCTCTCTTTGGTTGATGGAGTGGGTTTGATCTGGGCTGCCAAATATCTTGTTTTGCCCATGACCCGCGTCCCCATCCTGCGTCAGATCCAGGAGTTTTTGCAATGGTTAATTACCGGGGCGGCGGTGGTTTTTGCACCACGCCAGCTCAATGTCATCCCCGAGCACCTGCGAGGTTCTGATATGGTCTGGGAAATCGCCAAACTTGCCAGCGAAAGAAATTATCGCATCTTTTTGCTTGGTGCTGGTCCGGGGGTGGCCTTGAAAGCCGCACGAGTCATGCAAACACTTTACCCGCGTCTCAATGTAGTGGAGGTGATGGTGGGCCCACCCTACGAAGATGAGGTGGATGTCATCCAACGTATTCAGCAGACCAATCCCCAAATCATTTTTTTAGCTTATCCGGCTGACAAACAAATGAAATGGATGAAAGATACCTTACCCCAGCTCAAAAATGTTATCGCTATCGGTATCGGGGGGGCGTTGGACTTTATCGTGCAAGGTACAGCCATGAATGCCAAAGTAGACCGCTCACCAGCTATTCGGGCACCCAAATGGGTACGTGATATCGAACTAGAATGGCTATGGCGTTTTTTGACTCAACCGTGGAGAAAAGACCGAGTCAAAACGGCTACGATTGACTTTATGCTCAAGGTGCGCCACTATAAGCTCGAAAAATAAACCCTGCGCCAGAGGAGGTGCGCTGTGCCGATACATAGCACCGAGGGGTACGATACCTTAACGTGGGTAGTAATCATTCTTGGGCTGGTGGTGATGTCTAGCGTAGTTTGGCTGCGTCTATGTTTTCCGACCCTGACAGCGGATGGCAATATTGCCATTCCCTTCTCTGGGTTGGGACAGGCCGTGGAGATCACCCCAGTGATGGGGGCGGTGTACCTCATGGTCGGGTTTGTCCTAGTGGTCATTGGGTGCTCCGGGTTACCTGACTCCGCTAACTAAAGCCAACCGAAATGATTCTAACCACGTTTACCAGGGCTGGCGGTCGATGCCGCTGGCCCATTTTTTTCATGATAAAATATACACATGGAGGAAAAAGTTCGCGTAAGATTTGCGCCGAGCCCAACCGGGCCTCTACACATTGGCGGTGTTCGCACCGCGCTTTTCAACTACGTCTATGCCCTGCAGCACAAGGGCAAATTTGTTTTGCGATTTGAAGATACGGACAAGGATCGCAGCGAGGCGGTTTTTGAAGAATCCATTCGCCAGGGTCTCAAGTGGATGGGTATAAAATGGGATGAAGAGCACTACCAAAGTAAGCGTGCAGAGATCTATCAAAACTATTTGACCAAGCTGAAAGCCCAAGATCTCACCTACGAACAAGACGGCGGTATCTATTTTAAAACCCCAGTTGAAAACAAAAAAATCGTGGTCAAAGATTTAATTCGTGGCCAAGTAGAGTTTGAATCCAAAGATTTTGACGACATGGTGCTTTTCAAGAAAGACGGCACACCCACTTTCCACTTTGCCAATGTAGTCGATGATATCGATATGGGTATCACGCATGTTATTCGAGGCGAGGACCATCTCTCCAATACCCCTAAACACATTTTGCTCTACGAAGCCCTTGGTGCTCCTGTGCCACAGTTTGCCCACATTCCTTTGATTCTGAATCCCGATAAAACCAAGATGAGTAAGCGTACTGGTGAAACCAATTTCGAGCAGTACATCAAAGCTGGTTATTTGCCGGAAGCGATGATTAACTTTTTGGCTCAACTGGGCTGGTCGCCCCCTGATACTCAGGACTTTTTCACTTTTGACGAACTCGTCAAAATGTTTACTTTGTCTAGGGTGCAAAAAGCCGGAGCGGTTTTTGATATTAAACTTTTAAACCATATCAACCACCAGTATTTGATGGAATTGCCATTCAAAGAATATGTCAAAATCGCCGAGCCCTACTTGGATACAAAGGCCGATAAAAAGTTAGTTGGCTTTGCTCTCAAGCTGGTGCAAGACAGGGCCAGGTTTTTATCTGAAATTCCGGAGCTAACCCATTACTTTTTCGCCGAACCAGATTATGACGCCAAGCTCTTGGTTTTCAAAAAATCTAGTCCCGAACAAACTACCAAAGGGCTAGAGGTTGCTCTTGAAGTACTAGAGGGGCTTGATGATAAAGCGTGGGACATCGGTAGCCTGCAACAGATTTTGGATCACACGCTAGACGCTTCAGCTCTAAACCCTGGTGACCTCTTTTGGCCCATTCGAGTGGCTTTGAGTGGAGAAGAGGGGAGCCCCAGCCCGACCGAGCTGCTGGAGGCCTTGGGCAAAGCAGAATCCATCAAGCGCATAAAAACTGCTATCAAAAAATTAAATGTCTAGCAAATCACGAATTTCTGTGTTTGAAATAATCGCCGATAGCTCCTTAACCGGTGCGCCGCGGCATTTATTGACCTTAATGTCGGGTATCGATCGGGTGAAATTCATCCCCACCGTCATTGCTCCACCAGGGCCCTTACTGGATGAACTGAAAAAAAGAAAAGTTCCCGTATTTCAAGTACCGATGTCCGGTCGCTCGTACATTCCGGCTGTGAACGCCATCAAAAAGCTGCTAAAAAAGTATGATCCGGATGTGGTGCATACTCACGGACAGAGAGCTGGTTTAGTTGGTCGACTAGCTGCTAGGGATTTGCCCATAAAGATTGTTCATACTGAACATACCTACACCAAGGAGTTTCGTTTGCATAACCCGCTGTTGCATGTTGGCCATTTGCGGGCGATGAAAGTGCTTAGCCAGTTCACTGACCATACCATTGCTGTTAGCAAGGCGGTCAAAGAATTTTTGGTAAAAAATGGGCTGTCCAAAGAGACCAAAACCTCGGTGGTCTATAACGGTATCGTGCCCCTGAAAAAGAAAGTGGGGGAGAACGAGATTGACGCTTTCAAACAAGAGCATGGCCTGACTAAAAAAGATATCGTGATTGGCACAATCGGCTCTTTTAATGAACAAAAAGATACCAAAACCTTAATCGAGGCCATCGCTAAAATGCTTAAGAAATCGCCAACTATCAAGCTAGTGCTGGTGGGCAGGGGACATCTTCGCCGTCGCTTGGAAAAACAAGCCAAGCGATTGGGAATAGAAGAAAGAATAGTTTTCACTGGGGTTTTAAAAAACGTTTTACCAGCTCTAAAAAGTTTTACTCTCTTTGTTTTACCATCTCTGTCAGAGGCCTTTGGTATCACCTTGTTGGAAGCGATGAAGGCCGGTATACCGATTGTCGCCACTAAGGCAGGAGGAATTCCAGAAATCATTACTCACAACCACAATGGCATCTTGGTAGAACCTAAAGACGCCAAAGGACTGGCTGGAGCCATGATGCGCTTATTAAACGATAAAAAATTGATGAAAAAGCTAACCCAGAACCATGACAAGACCGTTAATCAGTTTGCCGCTGACAAAATGATAAGAGCTACCGAAAAAATATACACTCAACTTTTTAAATAAGGAGGACGAATGAAGCGCATAGGACAATTTATTGGTATCTCATTGGTCCAAGCCGCTGTTGCAGGAGCCATTGTCTGGTTGTGGGGGTTACTGATGACCAATATGGAAAAGCTAGCAGATATCAGCGCCAATAATGGCGCTTACGGCTTTCTTATTGTGCCCATTATCTTTATGATTGTGGCCGTGCTTTCGGCCGGTGCAGTGCTAGGGTATCCAATTTACTTGGTTTTTAATAATCAGTGGGGTAGAGCGATCGGTCTGATTATCCTGACCCTAGTTTGGTTGGGTCTTTTGAGTGCTATTATGATTTACATTTTTTAAAAATCCGGCAGGGAAGTCCCCCACTCCCCCACCGAATTTAAAAAATGAGACATTCCGATGTGGCCTCATGTGGAGTATGGATATTTCCTATTTCCTCTTGCCGACTCCCCTATTTTTCGTATATTTTAAGCGAGCTGATTGATTCCGCGCACGATGGGACGTAGCCAAGTGGCAAGGCAATAGGTTCTGGTCCTATGATCGAAGGTTCGAATCCTTCCGTCCCAGCCAAAAGAAAAACAGGGATGTGTCCCTGCTTTTTCTTTTTGTAGGAGTATAATGGATTTGAACCTCTGGCTTATAGCCAGTGTGTTCGTATACGATGTCCCGGTGGAACCGGGACGAGTGGAGGGACCCGCATCGTAGATGTGGGAAACCTTAGCTTCCGTCCCAGCCAAATCGTGATAGGTTATTCTGCTCGAGACATGGACTCTCTTTGTTTTTTGTATTGCTCTAAGATTTCGACATTATCGCCACGAGCTTTCCGTTCTGCTATGATTTTGTCTTGAATCTTATTAGGGATTAAAGTAAGCCACCTATAAGGTACATATCGATCAAATGAATTGGCGGGGGTTGATAATAGTTTTAATAACTTTTTGTTGTTTGCCAGACAATAATATCTATTCAATCCATCAAACAATGCACACTTATAGTTCGCTGTTGTTAAGATTGATTCCCATTGGTGATGACTGGGTTTTTGGGTTTCTGGGTAGGTTGCCTCAATAACAATTACCGTGGGTCGCCATTGATTAAAATCTAGAGATTGCAGAACATCCTTTTCCGCCCCCTCGACATCTATCTTCAGAAAATCAATAGTCCTTCGCTTGGCATAGGTTTGCAGTATTTCAGTTAAAGTAAAGCCATCAACTGCTAAAATTTCAGTTTTATACTTTTTCGATTTCAGAGTTCGTTCAGTATTTTTATCGATAGTGGCTAACCCCCACTGATCTGGAACAAGTACTAGATTTATTTTTCCTGGCTTTTTAGTTACAGCGCAGTCGAGATTAGTATCTTTTGGCCTGTCTTCGATTAGACTTTTAAATAGATTTGGTTGAGGTTCGATATTGATACCCCGCCACCCTAGATTGTAAAAATGCTTCGTTACCGAATCTTTAATAGGATCTCCGGCTCCGATATCAACATAAAACCCCTTCTTTCGAGGAAATGCTCTACGTAAGATTACATCTTCAGCATTTTGTGCATAAGAAATCATTGGTGGTAAATCCATGTATTGAGTATACATTATGGTGGATAGTGAAAATAGAATGATGCTCGAGACGGGTCTATAAGGTATTATAAAACTGGCTAAAATATAGCTATCTGGGTTTGTCTTTTCAAAAGTTCGAGCTCGAGGTGGCCAGCCAAACTACAAAACAACCCCCGCGCACATTGTGCGCGGGGTATCATTGCGTCGTACCGGGTAGAGGGTTCAGGCGTCCAGTACGGAGCGGACTGCTTCACGGTACTTCCGCAGGTCCGTTCGCCCCGAAAGGCCTTCCCGCTTGTGCAGGAAGTCCCGCAAGGCCTCACCGAACTGCCGGACCCGAGGATTATCACTACTGGTCACAGCGGTGATAGATCCGAACCCTTGCAGTTCGGGGTTGGTGCGGACATAGTCCTGCCAATCCCGAATGTGCTGAAACTGCTGTCCCCTGTAAAATTCCACAGGCCGAGCCGTTTTCGGACTCCGGGAAACCGGTACACTCTTAGCAGGGCTCCGACCTTCCTCACGGATTCTGTCATAAATGTTCATCTCGTCTCCTTGTTGGCAGTAGGGAGTAACGATACACGATAATGATGGGTACAAGGATCTCCCATAGGGAGGGTTTTATTCTAGGTGTAAAATCGGAAAACGTCAATGCCACATTGACTTTTTTGCGGTGCCACTCTAAACTAAAATCACTGAACTACTCGTAGGGGTTCAGCAGTGTACACTAATCGGAGGTTAGTATGAGACCTGATGAAACCGCGACGTCCATCCTGATGCCCACTAATGGCACTTTTGCCCTCAACTTGCCTAACGGCAATGCGACGGCGGAGGACCAGCCGCGCCGCGATCGGAGGCGGAAAACGATAACGCCTCACCGGATCTATGGGCCGGCTAAGGCCATCCGCTGTCACCGGCACGGCGGCAATGGACGAATCGGCAGGTAACACAAACCTCAAACAGCCCCCGGCCTTCGGGCCGGGGGTGGAACTCTGTTATAATGCCTTATACCAATCAATCTACTAGTAACCATCTCAAGGAGGGAGATATGTTATCGATCAATGACAAGGCCCCGGAGTTTGTGCTAGAAGGTTACATCAAAGACGAAATCAAAACCTTCAAGCTTGCCAACTACAAAAACAAATGGGTGGTACTTTTCTTCTATCCGCTCGACTTCACCTTTGTTTGTCCGACAGAAGTCAAAGCTCTAAGTAAACAATATGATGATTTCAAGCGTCTAGGCGCTGAAGTTTTCGGTATTTCAGTAGATAGTGTCTATTCACACCGGAGTTGGTCAAAGGAGATGGGCGAGTTGAATTTTCCTTTGTTGTCAGATTTTCAGAAGCGCATCTCTCACCAGTTTGGTGTGCTAGACGAAGAGGGTGGCTTTGCTATGCGCGCTACTTTTATTATTGATCCGGAAGGTAAAATCCGCTGGTTGAATGTGTCCTCCGATGATGTTGGCCGCAATGTGGACGAAATACTGCGGTCACTGGCGGCTCTCCAGACCGGAAAGCTCTGTCCAGCCGAGTGGGCTCCGGGCGAAAAAACCCTGAACTAGAGAGCCCTAAAAATTGTTATAATACAGGTGCATTCCTGACAAGACGGGAAGTGCACGTAAACATCAAGCCCTTGGGGCAAAGGTAAGGTGATGACCATGACCAGAAATGTATCCAGCTGCTTTGGGCAGCCAGCCCCTAGGGGGTGGTCCAGCGGCTAGGGTCGACCGCCCCTGAAGATAGGTTCGTCAACACAGACGAAAATCCACCCTATCTCGAGCTGGTCAGCGTAAAGACGACATCACCATCGCTCTTTCAGCTGGAGGCGCCTATATGGATTATCTCTTGAGGGTCTAACCAACCTTCGTTCCTGTTTACTCGTCCCGGCCTCGGGGTTCCCCCCCGAGGCCTTCTCTTTTTATATCTGGACAACAGATTAGGTTCTCCTATAAAATAGAAGTATCAATATATTGGCTTAACTTTAGGAGTGTTATGGCATTTAGTCACACTAATAGCAAGGGGAATACATACTACTTGCACGGCAAAGAAGTCACCTTAAAGGGTGGACGCAAACAGATGATTTATTACTTTGCTAAGGAGATTAAACCAGGTGCCCTGGATGCGCTTCCAGCCGATCGTAAGGTTATTGAAAGTGCCAGGACAGGTTTGCCAATTTTGAAGAAGAAGTAAACCCACCTAACTCGAGAACTAAAAACCCTCCTGATTACAGGAGGGTTTTTGTATCAATATTAACCGAGCGATGAGTTTGGTCTAGAATCCATTACCCATTAGTCGCTTGCCCCAACGTGAAAACCAAGCCAACACGCTTTCAGTCCACAGATAGAGGATAGGAGTTGTTACCAGTGATAACAGAGCTGAAAAGATAATACCAGCCACAATCACGCTCGCCATGCCACGCCAGAAAGGCGCATAGACCGCCAAAGGTATTAAGCTGCCAAAGGCGGTGGCCTGCGTCAAAAAGATGGGTCTAAATCTTACGGCTGTGGCCGTAGCCATGGCCTCTCTCAAGGTGTAGCCCTCTTTGCGCATCTGGTTGGCAAAGTCAATCAAAAGAATTGTCACATTCACCACAATGCCGGCCATTACTACCACGCCCAAAAGCTCCAAAAATCCGAGCTGCGCAGTGGTCAGCAGTATAGCTGGCATCACACCGATAAGGCCTAGCGGAATGGCAAACAATATGATAATCGGCGCCAACAGGGAGCGGAAGAAGGCCACCAGCAAAACGTAGATCATAAAGATAGCGACTATCAGGGTAACAAACAAATCGGTGAAGGACTGGTCGATAGATTCTAAATCTCCACGTGATGCTAAGTCGTCTTCGGTTAGATCATACTCATCCAGTTTCTCGTTCTTCAGCCAATCGAGTAATTCGGTCTGCAAAGCCAGTGGGTCGGCATCATCTTCGATTTGTGCTTTGATATCTACGTAGCGTCTGCCATTTACACGCTGGACAGCCAGATCTTGTGCCACGATAGTGTTTTCTACTAAATCACGGATTTTAACTTCACCACGAGGTGTCACGATCACTGGGATATCTTGAACTTGGTCTAGGTTGGTTAGTTCTGGCAACAGGCGCGATTGGATGCTAAATGTTTCGCTGCCAATTGTGACTTCGGTAATATCACGTTCGCTTAGGCGATTTTGAATGGCCGCCATAGCCATGAACGGATTCTGATTGGCCAGGTTATCCTGTGCCAAAACAAAAGAAATATTGCCACTCTTAGCTTCGCTATCTAAGCTGTTGACCACTTCTTTAACATCGTCCTGATCGTTCAACCATTCGGCTACATCTGCACCGATTTCTTCCAGCTTTGTTTGATCGCTATCAAAAATCTGTACCCGTACTGGGTATCTATCCTCTGGTGGTCCGGCCCCCTCGGCCATTGCTTCTATCTTGGCGCCCTTGAGCTTGGCGAAATAATTGTTTAGATCATCAATCAGCTCTTGGCCCGTGCGCATATCCTCGTCGCGTTCCTCCGCCGGGATAAGATTAGCGAAGATGGTAAAGGAGTTGCCGCCCTGTTGCAGTAACAACATAGATTCATCGTAGAAGTAGCCAAAGTTAGAGATTTCTGGCTGTTGACGCAAAATATCTTGCACCGGGATAGCTACCTCGGTAACAGATTTCTCAAATGACCAACTGCTATCAATCTCACCGAGGATATCAATATACATAGGTTCTTCATCGCTGGCGAACTGAACCACCTTTACCGCTCCTGAACTCATAATGCCAGCCGTGACGACCAAGGGTAGTATAGAAGCCACGACCACAATAAAAACTCGCAGTACCTTCATGCCCATGGTGGGAGACAGCAGAGTGTATACACGTCTGCCGATCCATTTGGAGATATTCCAAGTACCAGTTAGCTCCGAAACCTTCGTGTTAGACAAATGCCGACTGCGTTTGAAAAACTTAGCACCAATCGGCAAGAAGAAAAGCATCGGGATAATAAATGACGAGATAATTGCCGGCACAACTGTTAGCGGAATAAACTTGATGATCTCTCCAAAGAAACCGGAAATAATCCCAAACGGGATAAAGACCAAAAAGTTGGTAATTACCGCCAAGGCCACACCCCAACCAACCGTGTTGAAAGTTTTGGCTGCGGCTTCGCGTCCGCTGTAACCCTGCTCAATGTGTCGTTGGACCGACTCCAAGAACACAATGGTTGGGTCTACGACCAAACCAATCACCAGTATCATCGAGAAAAGTACCAAAGTGTTTAAGGCCACACCGCTTAAGACCAGCCAGATAGACGTGGCACCCAAAGCGAGTGGAATCGAGAGCGCTGCCATTAGTGCCACCCGGAAGTTGATGAATATTAAGAGCAGCAATGTCACCAAGATTACGCCACCAAACAGATAGCCAATCACACCGGCTGGGCCTAACGAGTCGATATATCGGCCGAACACTCCGGCATAGATTTGGTCGAGCTGTTGCTGGGTGAAATCGGCCTGGCTAAATAAGTTGATAATTTCAACTTCTTTGGGTAGATCCTTCAAGAACTCATCATAGGTTTCGTCCAGATTGGCAGCAGTTTTAATTAGGTCGGCATCATCTTGAACTGTTACCGAGATTAACAAAGATCGCTCCACCAAGATGTCTTCATCATTGTTGCCATCTGGGCGATACCCAATGCGATTGAAGTAATCATTGTTATCCAAATCCACCCACACCGTGGCTAAGTCGTCGATGGTCAGGTCGGGAGTGATTTTGATCCCAGCTACTTCATAAGGCGAGGAAATCTGTTTACTCAAGCCCACATTGACTCTAGATTCATCTTCGTCATAGAACGAGCCGGCCGGCACATCTAATTGAGCGGCTTTTAAAATACTTTCTACTTGGTCACGCGTTATGCCAGTTTGTTGGAGTTTGTTTTGGTCAAACTCTATAACTACACGTGGCGTAATGGGGTTGGTGATAACGGCTGATTTTATACCATCCGTTGTTTCGATTTGCTCTACCAATTTTTTACCTTGGTGGTACAATTCCCAATCATTTTCAATACCAGTTAGACCAATAAAGAAATCGCTACTACCAGTGGAAATCTTGCTTACGTTGATATCTCCAGCGTCTTCCGGTAATTTCACCGAATCCATGGCGATATTGATGTCGTCGATGGCCTTATCTAAATCGGCTTTTGCATCTAAGGTTACAATACCTACAGCAAAAGAGTTATTAGCCACTGTCTCGTATTCCTCAATGCTATCAACCCCGTCGAGACCGTTCTCTAAAGGTTTTAACACCTGATCTTCTACCTGCAAAGCGCTAGCTCCAGGGTAGGTTACGGATACAATGGCTACATTAACTGGAATATCTGGAAAGCCCTCTCTGCGTAGATTGAAAAAGGCCGCAGCTCCTGCTACCACTAAAAAGACGAACAACAGTGCCACAATCTGGATGTTGTTGAAGATAAAACTGATAACTTTGTTTCTTGGTCCCATATTATCTATTACATATACACAAAAACGCCCATACCCCCTCCGGCCCGGAGCCACTACGTGGCAGGAGGGCCTCCAGGTCTTAAAGACCCACAAGCCCCTATTCCAGACAACTCGGTCGAGATAGGAAGAGAGCAAGGCGTTCACCTATAATGCGCCGAAAAATCAGCCCCCAGAGCGTAATACTTTTGGGCAAAATTGTCAAGACAGGCCACCCCTATTAAGATGGGGTGGCCTTGAACCAAGGTGTGCCGGGAAGTATGGATTAGCCAGGAGTTTCCTTTGAGCGCAGGCAGCCGTAGAGAACCCAGCAGCCGACCAGTAAAACCATGGTGAGAATGACCCCTGCTAACATTGAGTTCGGCAGAGACCAGTGTGCGGGCATCAGTGGGTGCCATAGCCAACCCAGCAACAGGCCGCCCAACAGGAAGCCGACCAAAACCCATAAATTCCCAGACCAGGCAAACGTTTCCTTATACATTTTTCCTCACCTCACCTTTTGATTGGAAAGAGGTACGATATACATACAAAAGACACGAGTAAATTATTACAAACTTACATGAAAAGCAATACTCCTAAGTTAGTTGTCGTCGCCCACAACATCCGTTCCCTACATAATGTAGGAGCGATTTTTCGTACTAGCGAGGGGGCAGGAGTGGATCTGCTCTACCTTACGGGCTATACGGGCGTGCCTCCCAGAAAGGAAATCGCCAAAGTGGCGCTGGGTTCTGAAAATCGGGTGCCTTGGAAATTTAAAAAGAGAGTAGGGGAGGCAATCACCGAACTCAAAAGTCAGGGATATCAAGTAGTAGCCCTTGAACAAGATCCGCGCTCAATCCCATATCAGAATTTTCGTTTTCGTTTGCCCATAGCGCTAATTATTGGCAACGAGGTGAGGGGGGTTTCCAAAGTTCTGCGTGATCAAGCCGATGCCATTATTGAAATCCCCATGTTAGGCCCAAGAAAATCCCTGAACGTTTCAGTCGCCTTTGGTGTAGCTATCTATGAAATGGCCTCCAAAGTTCAACGGCTCAAAAAATGAGCCGTTAGATTTGGTAGCCCGTAGGAGAGTTCCCGTACAGTTCCTTACTGAAAAACGGGGTGCCCCCTGTTATTTCAGTAGCGTCATCTACGGGACAGGCTCCCCCCAGCCTTCGGCAGGAGTTCAACTCTAAAAATAACCATCAAAAAATCGGGACAAGCCCGATTTTTCGCTGGTAGCCCTTCTATCTGAAAATTGGAACACTCTGATATCTAATCTGGAAAAGATCTCCAACACATTAAAGCCCCTCGTAACGTCTGACCCTAATATCCCCAGTATTATTTAAACACTATTCACTAGATGCTATGATGATGGTAGTTTGTACTTTAGGTGCTTTTTAAGATAAATGAGGAATATTATGCCTACATATAAGAAAAACTTTTTAGATCGAGTCATTTTTAGAATAGATTTTGAAAAAATTAATCTAGGATCAGTAAAGGAATATACATCTGAAATTAGTCGTTTTTTTGGAGCACCTCAGTCAAAACAAGGAGAATCAGGTATGATTCAGCTTGATTTGAATACAAAAAAGATTGAACATGCATCAGATTCATTTACATCTTGGGTGTTTAAAACAAAATCTGAAGACGCGTTGCTTGAGGTGGGTAATAGCTATCTGTTTATTGAATATACAAAATATAAGAGTTCTAAAGAATTATTAGAGCATGTCAAAGAAGTGGTTGTACCGTTTATTAACAGATTTGATATAACTTACTTACGACGTATTGGCTTAAGATATATCAATAAAATTGAGTTTAAAGATAAGGATTATCTTGATTGGAATAAATACATTAATAAGGAAATCCTTGGCTACCTGTCATTTGCTAAAGACAATAAATACGCGTTAGCCAGAGCAATGGGTCAACTTGCTATCAGAGAAGATGATTTCAATATCTTATTCAATTTTGGTATTCTCAATCAACAGAAATATCCAAATATAATTAGTGATAAAGCTTTTCTTTTGGATTACGATTGCCACTCTATTTTCCCCACTGATATTTCTGAACAAGAACTACTTGATATTGTGAATAAGTATAGTGATGCAACCAAGTCCGTTTTTGAAAGCAGTATTACTAGTGGCTACCGCTCTCTTATAAAGTAAGTCCAATGAATCAATCTAAAGCAAAAACACAATCTAAGGGGAATCATACAGGAGAGGCTTCACAGGCTACAGTTCAACATTCTGTAGACACTTATTTATGGCATTCACTTGAAAAAGTATCCTCAAGCCAACCCAAGAGGGCTGAGTCGGCGGATGTATTTTCTGATAGATATGAGCCTCAAAAAAGTAAGTTTATAGAATACGATGGTAGTAACAAGTAATGTTAAGACTCGATACAGAAAAATAAGAAAAGCTAGAGTCTGTCAGGGGGATATTTTAAACGGTCTTAGTTTTTTAATATACAATGCAAAAAATCCTAAAAAGTATGCTTCAGTGGATTTGCAGTACGCCGTAGTACTAACACAGGAGTGTGATTTAGACTTAGACTACAAATTACGTCGAGACAAACCAGATCAACATGACAAACACTTGCAAACAATACTGATATGTCCTGCATATTTGTCGACGGATTTATGTAATGGCAAACATCTTGAAGGCAGAACTATGTCTCCGGTAGACTTAAAGAAATTAAAAAAGGGTGACTTAAAAAGATATCATCTACTGAATGAAGATCTGAGTTTGTCTATACCAGAATTAGTGATAGATTTTAAACATTTCTTTACTGTTCCAAGAGGTTTTTTATACAGTCAAAGAAAATCTTGTTATATTGCAACAATGAATGAGATATTTCGTGAATCATTATCACAACGGTTTGCATTTTATCTTTCACGTATTGCTGAACCAGAAGTAAAAAAATAAATTAGGTGAGGATGTGTTACAATGCCTATGCAGTTAGTATCGGCTAGCTTGAAGTAACTTTTAAACTAAAGATTATTGGAGCCAAGGGGCGAAACCAAGGCAAATGCTAAACGGAACGGCATCGGGGCTACCTTTTGCATTCAATAATCTTACAATTTAATTCATGTGATCTTAGGAAGCCACGAAGCCGTGGTTTTTTATCATCTACATGGATTCAAATAGAAATAATAATAGGGCAACCAAGAAAAAACCCTTGATGGATAACAGCATCAATCAAGAGGCGATTTTAAATATGAAAAAACTGGCGAATATAATCATTGATCAATACTTATATGAAATCCAACAAAAACGACAAAAAAGAGCATAGTTCTAGGCAAGATAATCTGAAATCTAGAATCATTGAACTTATACCTCAAAGGCTACGCATTACTGCAATTTGTAGTGAATTAAAAATCGACAGATCTACCTATTATCGCTGGCTGAATGATGATCCAGAGTTTAAAAGAGGCGTAGAAGAAGCTAAGAACCACCGGAATGACTTTGTAGAAGACATGCTAATGATGGCAATTTTTGATGGCGATTCATCGGCAATTAGGTTCTATCTGAATAAGCGCCACCCAGATTATAAGGATATACCTCCAGAAACACTCCAAAATGCCCAGAACGATGTGCTGGAGGCGTCGGAAAGCATGAATGACAAGGAGCTATTGAATCAGATAGTGGATATGGTTAATCAATTCATTAAACTTGGCGAAATGGGTATAGAAGGTGATAAACTAACATTGTTAAACAAATAAAAGCTTGCAGGCTTATGACGCCCTCGTGGAGGTTGTTGCCTGCAAGCTATAGCCTCGCGGGGGCTTTATAGAAGTTTAAACAATCTACTATGAGCAATATCTTAAAAAGTAATAAGTTCTATATCAAATGTCCGCATTGTGGAGAATACAAGGCGGTATCCGAGAATAGAAACCTTAAATCGATAGCAAGTATGAGTTTCTGGATCGGTCTGATATTCATTTTTTGGTTACCAATTATAGGGATATGGTTTCTTTTGGCGTGGCCAATTATATGGCTAACTTCTCTAACAACATCAAAAAATAAGTATCATTGTGAAAAATGTCTTTATAAGTGGGAAGAAAAGAAAAAATGAAAACAGCGATAATTTATACAAGGGTTTCTACAGTAGATCAGGCAACTGACGGATATAGTCTAATGGTTCAGGCTAGAGATTGTAGAAAGTACGCTGAAAACAACGGCTATAAAGTTTTGAAGCTTTTTAAAGAAGCAGGAGAGAGTGCCAAGCTTATGGATCGGACGCAACTACTTATGATGCTAGATTACTGTACCAAACATAAACCTGACGCATTGATAGTACATAAAGTTGATAGATTAGCACGCAATACAGAAAATCACTATTACATTAAGGGCGCAATTAATAAGGTGGGAACAGTACTTAGATCAGCTACAGAACCAATTAGTGATGACCCAGCAGGGGAGTTTATTGAAAATATTTTAGCTGGTACTGCTCAATTTGATAATGCTTTAAGAAGTTGGCGCACAAAGATGTCTATGGAAGCATTAACCCAAAAAGGTCGCTGGCTCTTCAATGTGCCATATGGATATAAGTTGGTATCCACTGGTGATAATAAAAGCAAAGTTTTTATTGATCCTGAACGTGGGGCTACAGTAACTCAGATCTTCGAACTCTTTGCTACGGGTGCCTATACTCAAACCGAAGTACTAAATAAAGTGAATCCTTTGTTGTCAACTAGTTCGAAATTATCAACTCATCGTGTAAATCGAATGCTTAGAAACCCATTTTATATGGGGATAGTTCGCGTTAAAAATATGGCACCAGATGGCGTAAGAGGGGAGCATTCACCTTTAATAAGCCCTGAATTATTTGTTAGTGTACAAAGAGTTCTGGCGGGAAAGCGTGGAGAGAAAATATCAAGATCTAGGGTGAATCCAGATTTTCCTCTGAGGGGGGTTCTGCAGTGTGGTTATTGCGGTAGAAAACTGACGGGAAGTTGGTCAAAAGGCAAATCTAAGAAATATGCATATTATCATTGCACCCGTACTGGTTGTGCTTTTAAGAGTTTGCCTAAGACAAAAGCTGAAAAAGAGTTTATACAACTTCTAGATGCTATTAGTCCACAAAAAGAATATGTGGAATCATTCAAGACTGTAATTACAAAAACATGGAAGATTCGTACGCATAGCATAATGCAAGAATCAATCCAACTTAACAAAAGAATAAAACAGATCCATCGTGATAAAGAAGCGGTTGCACTTAAAAATGCACAGGGTGCCACAGACAACGATACATGCAAGCAACTCCTGTCGTCTCTTGATAATCAGATCGTAGCAACCACAGTTAAGTTAAAAGAGCTTGTTATTGAAGACTATGACGCACAAGCATTGATAAACTATTCAGCCTATATGTTGGAACACTTAACAAAAATATGGGAACGTAGTTCTATTGCACAAAAAGCCACACTACAGAAAATAGTTTTTCCCAATGGGCTAATTCGCGACAATCAAAGTTATCGAACACCTGAATTAAGCCCTCTATACGCAATAATTAGAGACTCCAATGGTAGTAAATCGCATCTGGTAGCCCGTAGGAGAGTCGAACTCCTCTTTCAAGCTTGAGAAGCTTGCGTCCTAACCGATAGACGAACGGGCCCTTTGAGGCATAGAACTCTTCGGATCAGAGGCCTCCTTATAAATCCACACTATCATAAACTAAAGGTTTTTTTGCACAACGCCCAACCCGCTTTTTTGATTGTTATAATGGTCTCATGCTATTTGGCTATCATGTGTCAGCCAGCGGCGGACTTTCTAGGGCCTTTGTTGAGGCCGAGGCCTTGCAGTGCGATGTTATTCAGATTTTTGTCGGGAGTCCGCAAATATGGACTACACCCCTGCCTGACGTTAAAGTGGCCCAGAGGTTCAAGGAGGCCTGGAAAAAATCCAAAGTAAAAAAAGTGTTAGTGCACGCGGCCTATCTGCCCAACCCGGCTAGTCACAAGGCCTCTTTGCGCAACATGAGTTTAAAAAAGCTCAAAGACGAGGCCAAAATCGCCTATGGGATTGGGGCAGACGGCTACAACTTTCATTGTGGTAGCAATCAAAACAGCAACGCCGAAGGCATCACCCACACTATCCAGACGCTCAATCGACTAGAGGAGTTAACGCGTGACAAGTGGCCTGTGAAATTGATTATTGAAAACGATGCTGGAGCTGGTAACCGAATTGGCGATACCATCGAGGAGCTGGGGGCAATTTGGAAAGGCCTGAAACACAAGCAGCGGTTTGGCTTTTGTTTGGACACGTGTCATTTGTTTGTGTCTGGTGTTGATGTTAGAACCAAAGTTGATATCAATGACCTTTTAAAAAAGTTTGATCGGCTGATCGGCTTGAAACACTTGGAGTTTATTCACGCCAATGACGCTAGGTTTGAGCTTGGTTCGAAAAAAGATCGCCATGCTAAAATCGGCGAAGGTTTTATCGGCGAAGCCGGTTTTAAAAATCTAGTGAATCACCCACGTTTAAAAAATATTCCGTTTATACTAGAAACACCACGTACGGGGGACGTGAAGCGAGATATTACTGACATTAAACATTTAAGACGTCTAGTCAAAAAGTAATGCGTAATTCATCCGATCCCTCTAATATGTGGCAAATGATTGCCGATTATCCTGCGCAATTCGGCAAGGGCTTTGATCTATCGGTGCCAGTTAATATTAAACGACCAATCACAAAAGCTATTTTGGCTGGTATGGGCGGTTCTGCGCTGGCTGGTGACCTAATCAACTGTGCTTTTGCTGAAGAGCTCAAATACCCCATCACCTTGTCTCGCGACTATGTTATTCGCGAAAGTTTAGATAGTGAAGTGTTGGTAATAGTTAATTCTTTTTCTGGCAACACGGCCGAAACCCTTTCGGCTTACACTCAGGCCGTCCAGGCCGGTGCGCAGGTGATAGCCATCGCCAGCGGTGGGGAACTTATCCGGCGTGCCGTGAAAGACGGAGTAGAGTATATAATCCTAAAAAAAGAGTCCAAGGATTTTCAACCTCGGATGTCCACGGGATACATCTTTGCCATACTCACCGCACTGTTGATTAAAGCCCAGTGGCTCAACTTTTCCGCCGAAAAGCAAGTCCGGCAAATGGCTCAAGCTCTCTCACAAGCTAAAACCGAAGTTTTGGGTAAGCAGCTAGGCGAGAGTTTGGTCGGTACTATTCCGCTATTTTATACCAGTGATGATTTTTGGCCGGTCGCTAGAATCGGCAAAATAAAATTCAATGAAAACGCCAAAATCCCAGCTTTTTGGAATGTATTTCCAGAGCTCAACCATAACGAAATGGTTGGTTTCAGCCAAACCCGGGACAATTACCGCATAGTTATCCTAAAAGACCCCGATACGCATCCGGCAATAGCTAGAGCTATGTTAGCCACAGCTCACCTGCTGCGTGAACGCCCCATCGGACTAAAAGCAACTATTTGGGATATGCCGGCAGGGAATAAACTCTATAAAATTTTTGCGACTCTCATGCTGCTGGACTGGGCATCCTATTATTTAGCGATGCAGTTAAACATCGACCCAACGCCAGTTAAACTAGTGGAAGATTTTAAATCCGCAATTAAATAAAATCCGCTTCCAGAGGCACTTTATTTATTGACTAATTAAGATGGCATGCTATCTTTAGGGCATATCGTGGGGTGTACCCCAAAGGAGGCAAAAGTATGCCCTCGGTTGACGTCGAAATCCTACTCAGCTTCTTGGACGATCTGAATAGCATTTGTAATGCTATTCTGATTTGCAAGAATAAGCTGCGTGTAGGCAAGGGCGCTCTCGAAGGCGAGGAGACAATCAGTGCGATTCAGGATCAGGCTGCCGCGCTGCAGCGACGTTTTGAGCTGAAGATGGCTCTGACCTTACGGATGCCGTGCATCCGTAACATCGTTCATCCTCGATTGGACGATTTCATCGTCAAGGTCAAAACCGCATTCATTCGTCGCCAAGGTGTTTCCGACTTCTCTATGCCATCGATCGAAGAGGTCGAAACATTTGTCGAGGAAATGAGGTTTAACGCAACATCGGCACCCATCATCCACCTGCTCGTTTTTGGTTTCTCGCTGCTGGGGAAAACTCATGCAGATGCGGAGAAGCTAATTCGTGAGAAGCTCAAATGAGCGTTTCCCTGCCTTCATACTAGAATCCGTCGTCACCACCGGCGGATTCTTTTTGTGTTAAAATTTATTTATGGAAAACACGATAGGGGAAGCTGTTGTTAATCAAGTTGCCGGACAAGCCCAGCAGGCGGCCGAAACCGCTACGGCTGGTTTTATGCAACGCATCTTTGATGCTTACAATGGCTTTATCGGCATCTTTCCGGAAGCATATCAGTGGGTGGTTTCAATCATTTTGGTACTGGCAGTGGCGGCTTTTTTGTGGAGCTTAGTCAAAAAGAACTGGCTGTGGATCGTGTTGGTTATCGTGCTTTTCCCAGGCATTCTACCAGTACTCAAAAATGTGTTTGATTCGCTTACAGTGATGTTCACCGGTCAGTCCAACACGTAAATTTATAGCATCCACACTATATTTTCTTGACATGGGGGCGGTTTTTTGATACAAAGGCATCAACGTAATTACGCTCACGGGAGGTGATTTTGTGAGCTCTATCGGAACCGTACGTTGTATCTTAGTGGTGGACGATGATGACCAGGCCCTGCGATCGACCGTGGAGGCCCTGAACCGGCGCGGCTATTGCGCCATCGGGGCCAAGAACGGCCAGGATGCGTTGGGTCAGGTCCAGGACCTGGGGCGCAACTTCCGTAACGTCGAAGTCGCGCTGGCCATCACCGACATCTACATGCCGGACATGGATGGTCTGGAGCTGATCATGGCACTGCGCCATAATCACCCGGAAATCCAGGTCATCAGCATGACCGGAGCCGACGGGGTCACGGACTTAAGTCACGTGGCGGAGCAGTTGGGAGCTGCTGCCTCCTTCCACAAATCAGAAGGACCCAGTGCGCTCCTTGCACTGGTCGAAAACCTGATTGGAAACCCCGCCTCCTTGTCGTCTACCACGCCAGCCGCCTACGAGTCATCGTAGGCGGCTTCACGTATCCTCGGATTTCTTGTGCTAAGATAAGTGCATGGATAAAAGAACACTAATTAGCGACACGCCTGAAAAAATCGGCCAGGAGGTTACACTTTTTGGCTGGGTACAAAGTAAACGAAATATGGGGCAGATTGTTTTCATTGATTTGCGTGACGGCTTTGGCATGGCACAAGTGGTTTTTGCTGATGACGCTAAGCTGCAGGCCCAAGCCGAAGGATTAAGACCAGAATACGTAGTCAAAATTGTTGGCCAAGTGGTTGAGAGAGGAGCTAAGCAAGTTAACGACAAAATTCCGACTGGCAAGATTGAAATCCAAGCAAAAAGTTTGGAGGTACTAAATGAGTCTCAAACCCCACCATTCGAAATAGATCGCGAAAACGTTGAAGACGAAGAACTCCGCCTGAAATATCGATACCTCGATATTCGTCACGAGCGTTTGCATCATAACCTGCTTATGCGTCATCAAGTAGTTCGGTTTATTCGCAATTTTTTGGACGAACACAGATTCGTTGAAATTGAAACTCCAGTAATTAGTTCCCCCACGCCAGAGGGCGCCAGAGATTATCTGGTACCAAGCCGGAAATATCCGGGACAATTTTATGCTCTGCCGCAAAGTCCACAGCAGTATAAACAGCTGCTGATGGTGGCCGGCATGGAAAGATATTACCAGATTGCCAGGTGTATGCGCGACGAGGATTCGCGTGGTGACAGGCAGCCGGAATTTACCCAGCTCGACTTTGAGATGTCTTTTGTTACCGAAGACGAAATCTTATCTTTGACCGAAGAGCTTTTCACAACGCTAGTCCAAACTTTGTATCCCAATAAAAAAATTAGCCAAACACCTTGGCCCCGTTTAACTTATGCTGAGGCCATGAAACAATTTGGCACCGACAAGCCGGATTTACGCAAGGATAAAAATGACGCGGATGAATTGGCGTTTTGTTTTGTGACTGACTTCCCGCTGTTTGAGAAGGAAGAGGGTCGGTTGGCTCCTTCCCATCATATGTTCACTGCGCCCAAGCCGGATCAATTAGAGCTGTTAGATACCAATCCTGAAGCAGCGGTTAGCACCGCGTATGATATGGTTCTCAATGGTTATGAAATCAGCAGCGGATCAATTAGGATTCACGATCCCAAGATTCAACAAAAGATTTTTGATTTAATCGGCATTAGCCAGGCGGAAGCCAAATCAAAATTTGGTCATATGCTCGAGGCCTTTACCTATGGGGCTCCACCACACGGGGGGATGGCACCAGGCATCGATCGGCTGGTAATGATTTTACAAAACGAGCCCAATATCCGCGAAGTGATTGCCTTCCCCAAAACGGATAAAGGTCGTGACCCCATGATGGAGTCGCCTCGCGAAGTAGATAGCGCTACGCTCAAAGAACTAGGCCTGAAGCTAGACAAACCTAAGCCGTAATCTTATGAACGCTCTTGCTGTTTTGCTAGCTATCTTGCAGTTTTTAACGGGGTCGTTTACGGACGTAAACGCCAAGATTTTTCATACCTTCAATATCTTAGATCCGCATTATTCGGTAGAAAATCTAGCTAAAAACCTAAACCAACTCATTGGTCCCATAAAAAATCCGTCAGCCGAAGACATCAAAATTTCGGCTCAGTCGGCTATTATTTCCGACTACGATAGCGGCAAGATCCTGCTTAGCAAAAATGCCACCGCTAAACTACCCATGGCATCGATTACCAAAATCATGACAGCGGTGGTCGCGCTGGAAGTTTATGGTGACCGCCTAGATACGGTTGTCACGGTGCCAGCCAAGGCCTTGGAAGGAAAAAACGGGTCAAAGATGTATTTATATGCCGATGAAAAAATTGCTGTACTAAATTTGCTAAAAGGTCTCTTGATCCAATCCGCTAACGATGCCGCGCGTACGTTCTCTTACGTCACCACTGGGGACCCCAATCAATTTGTTCAACTCATGAATGCCAAAGCCACCGCTCTGGGTTTGACCGACACTCATTTCGCTAATGCCGATGGGTTTGATCACGAGAATCATTACTCCACAGCCCTAGACATTGCCAAACTTACTCAAGTGGCGATGAGCAACCCGGTATTCGCAGAGATCGTAGCCACTCCTGGGGCAACGGTTTGGGATGTGACGGGCAAGTTTAAACACAACCTTACTACCACGAACCAGCTGCTCAAGCAATACGATAATGTGGTGGGGGTGAAAACCGGTACCACCGAGGAGGCCGGGGAGTCGCTCGTAGCAGCTGCCGTTGGCAGTGCCGGCCAGAAGGTGATAGTCGTTTTGTTGGATAGTCCAGACCGCTTCAGTGAAGCTAGCAAGGCCTTGGACTGGGCACTGAAGAGTTTCACCTGGGTCGAAACGTTATAGACAAAGGAAAGGGCGGTGTGGGCCGCCCTCCTGGCATCCTCATCAAAGATGGGGAAGGTTCAGTGTTCGCTCAAAGCACTTATTTTACGTGGCCGGCTCTGAGAACCGGGCTTTGAGCTTGTCCCTTCGGACTTTGGCAGAGCTTGCCTCGCGCTCCTAAACCACGATGTTACTGATTGTAAACATGGTTACATTTTATAGCACGGACCCATTATTGACAACTCAAAAAATCTTTCCGCTCCCAAAGCGGCTTTTTTATACTTTTAGGGACTTTTTTAAAAAAACCTGTTGACACACGTCCCGCCGGTTTGCTATTAATGGACTTACCTTCAAAAAATGGTTTGTTTCGGTTTCGTAGTGAGCTTGTTTTGGGCTTGCTCAAAATGGGCTCTCTACGGAGCCGAAAGCTAGTAAGGTTCCAGTTGTACGGGACGCTAAAGATCTGAATCAAGGTCTTACGTATGACTTTCCGCGCCGGTACTCGGAGGGGCGGTGATCGTCAAGATTGCCAAAGAATCCCCGCCTTGCCGGTCGGAGCACTAGCAAGAGGATTAACGGCCTTGGGAGCAATTTTTGCTCACCTGGGTCGCCAAGCGGCCCTCGGGTCTACTGCGTCTGGCCAGGATCCGCAGGAGATCGCTGTCTGCAACTTGGTTGGCCAGTGTTTGGTCAGAGAACCCTCTCCCTAAAAAGAGAGATCTCTCCAGACCTCGCCCTCAAAGTTCCAGGTAGCCACCGTATTGGCTGAGAGAATAGACCGTTCCCAGGGTGGAACTGTCAAAAGGCAACGGATGATGGTGTCCCCATCTTGCCCCCTTCTCTCGTTTGCTTTGCGAGGACTAGGTTATCTCGACCGAAAGGTCCAGGTTCTCTAGCCTCGCCCCTCGGTACCGTCAGGTACCAACAGGGCCGCCCCTCGGGGCGGCCCCTTTTCTTATGCTGCGCTGATACAATACATTTATGACACATCACTTAGTCGCCATCGTTGGTCGCCCCAATGTGGGCAAATCTACTCTCTTCAATCGCTTGGTCGGAGAGAGGCGGGCAATTTTGTCAGAAACTCCTGGTACCACCCGAGATGTTTTGTTCGGTACCGTAACGTGGCAACGTCACACGTTCATGGTAGCGGACACAGCGGGGATAGAGCTGGGCGACAAAAGCCAAATTGCTTCGGACGTTTTAGTACAAACCAAATTGGCGGTGAAAGCCGCGGATGTCATTTTATTTATGGTCAATGCGCGCGAGGGCTTAAATGGTGAGGATATCAAAGCTGCCGAATTAATCCGCAAACTCAACAAGCCAGTAATTTTACTCATCAATAAAACCGACAAACAAAAAAGCAATCAGGATCTAACCGAATTTCACAAACTGGGATTTAAAAATATTCATCTCACCTCTGGACTGACTGGCAAGGGGATTGGGGATGTGCTAGACGAAGTGGTGACGGCTCTCGATCGCCTACCAGCTCGCCAACCATCTGCCCTAGCGCCTACGAGTACAGCAGTAACTATCCGAGTTGCTATTTTGGGTCGCCCCAATGTAGGCAAATCCACGCTTTTTAACAGGTTGATTGGCAAACAGCGGAGTGTGGTTAGCGCCGAAGCTGGCACAACTCGAGACGCCATTAATGAATCCATCGAATACGCCGGACACACTATCGAATTTGTCGATACAGCTGGTCTCCGTCGTCGCGGTAAAATTGAACGGGGCATAGAAAAATTTAGTTCACTTCGGGTTTTAAAATCTATTCAAGAAGCGGACATCTGTCTACTGGTTACCGAAGCCCACGAGGGTGTGATTGCACAGGATATGCATATTTTGCAGATGATTACAGAAAGTTTAAAAGGTGCGCTACTGGTTGTGAACAAGTGGGATCTAATTGAGAAAACTCACAAGATCACGGCTGAGTTTGACGCATATTTAGATACAAAATATAGTTTTGCTTCTTGGATGCCACGAGTTTATATCTCGGGTCTGACTGGTCAGCGAGCCAATAAAGTTTTAGACCAAATTATAAGTATTTGGACTACACGAAATTTCAAAATTCCCACCAAAGATCTCAATCGCTTGGTGGCCAAAGCGGTAGCCGAACGTCCACCAGTTGGTCGTCGCATATCGCCCAAAATCTATTTTTCACACCAGATTGATACCAACCCTCCCACCATCGAACTCAAAGTGAGTCGGCCGGAAGCCATCCACTTTTCGTATGTTAGGTATCTGGAAAATAAGATTCGCGAGATTTGGCCCTTAGAGGGAACTCCCATAAAAATTATTCTGCGTCACAGTAGCAACAAATAGGTATGCAAAGAGGTTTTTGGGGCAAACTAAAAAAACCAATACTGGCACTAGCTCCCATGGCGGATGTCACCGATTTCGCGTATCGAGAACTTTTTGCCAAGCTTGGTAAACCAGATGTCATGTGGACAGAGTTTGTTTCTTGCGATGGTTTGGCTAATTCACAAGGTCGCAAAGCTCTAGTCAAAAACTTGCGCTTTTCTCAAATCCAGCGACCCATCGTGGCACAGCTCTTTGGGTCTAATCCGGATACCTTTTTCACAGCCGCCCAACTTATTCGTAAGCTTGGGTTCGATGGTATCGACATCAACATGGGTTGTCCGGAAAAATCTATTTGCCAAGCTGGTAGTGGCGCAGCACTTTTCAACCAGCCCGCTCTGGCCCAAGAGATTGTTGCTCAGACCAAACGGGGAGCAGGGGAGTTACCAGTCAGCGTGAAAATACGTACTGGCTATACACAAGCCGATCTAGAGCCGTGGATAAATACGCTGATTAAGGCCAAGCCCGTAGCCATTATCGTACATGCGCGGACTAAAAGAGAGATGAGTAAGGTTCCGGCCGACTGGGCCATGCTGGGCCGGGTGGTAAAAAAGTTGCGTAAGAAATATTCCACGCGTCAGTTGCCACTCATTTTGGGTAATGGCGACGTCCAAACTGTAGTCGAAGCCGAGGCCAAAGCCAAACAGTATGCACTGGACGGTGTTATGGTCGGACGAGCCACTTTTGGCAACCCCTGGTTTTTTCAGCCCAAACCCATTTCCCAACGAGAACTTTTTTGCACTCTAGTTATTCATGCCAAGCTTTACGAAAAAACTACGGGAAGATTCAAGCCCTTTGATTTGATGAAGA
Organism: Patescibacteria group bacterium; assembly: GCA_028717565.1. Lineage (GTDB taxonomy): Bacteria > Patescibacteriota > Kazan-3B-28 > Kazan-3B-28 > Kazan-3B-28 > JAQUNP01. Next base: position 28,891 of record JAQUNP010000001.1, on the reverse strand, counting down.
AACATTTTAAAGCATATATCAGCGGATTTAAGGGTGCTAAAGAACTGCGTCTTAAGCTCATGCAGACCGTATCAGCTCAAGATGTTGAGCGTTTGCTAAAAGCGCACCTGCTATAAGAAAGGACCCCCGTTGGAATTCTTAAGGCCTCGTAGGCCTCAAAAATGAACCAGCGGGGGTGAAAGCAGCAATCCTACCACGTGTGACTCCAACAAACCAGGATGCCCAAGTTCCAGGACGGTACTTGAGGTGCACACGTCCGCAACCAGACGACGTCGCCTAGTTGTCGGTGGGGCACGGCCCATCTCGTTTCCTCGCCCCCTGTTTGGAGCGGGCTATGGCAGTACCCAGACCAGGGGACACCAATTCAAGAGGAACTTTCGGATTGCATCTGAAGTGTAGTTGAAACAGGTGGTATAATCAAGAAGTCATAGTCCTAAACACAGGAGGGAACGATGGCGGATAAAAAGATAGGCAAAGTCACCCACTATTACGACAAAATCGGGGTGGCGATTGTGGGTTTGGAATCCGACCTCGCGCTGGGTGATCAGATTACCTTCAAGCGGGGTGGGGAAGAAGTAGGCGGCCAAGTCGTGGACTCCATGCAGATAGAAAAGGCAGCCGTTGATAAAGCCAAAAAGGGCGACGTCATCGGTTTGCAAGTGGAGGATCCGATTAGAGAAGGTACCGAAATTTATAAGTAAAGATTTCTCAAGCAGCTTGTCTTCTTGTAGGAAAGCCGTGCCCAAGTTTTGTAATACACGTGCATATGATGGATGAAATCAACCCAGACAGAAGCCAAAAAATCGAACAGACGCCTCCTGTTCACGAGCCGGTGACCCGTCGACGAAAGGTGGAACGCGTCGATCAAACTCCTCCGCCGACTGCCGATAAGCCCCCGGTGGATACCGTGGAGATTTCAGAAGCGGCCAGGCAGGCACTCGCTCGGCTTTACGAACAGGCCGAAAACCAGGATAATGAAGAGACAGACGATACGGACGAATCAATAGACCAATGAAAGTACTAGTCGTGGGGTTAGGCAACCCCGGGAAAGAGTATGCAAACACTCGCCACAATGTTGGCTTTGAGGTTCTTGACACGTTAGCTCATGAGCTGGGTTTGAATTTCACGCAACACAAAAAAACTGAGAGTGAAATTGCCCAAACCCCTAAAATAATTCTTGCCAAGCCACAAACTTTCATGAATAATTCCGGAAGAGCTGTCAAACGGCTGGTGGACTATTTTGGCATTGCCTACGAGGATGTAGTAGTGGTTTATGACGATGTTGACCTGCCGTTGGGAGAGTTTCGGGAAAGAGAGGCGGGCAGTAGCGCTGGGCACAACGGGATGCAGTCGATCTTGGACGCTCTCGGCACACAAGCTATCGCTCGACTCAGGCTCGGTATCGGTCGAGATGATCGAACCGATACGAGTGATTACGTTCTGTCAAAATTTAAACCTCTAGAAACCAAGGTAATTAAAACCGCCATTGCCGAAGCGGTGCAACTTCTAAAAGCAAAAATTGCATGACAAAAGGAAGGAATAAATCCTTCCCCTTGTCGTTTCCCCATTGCTAGTATCCTTTTGTCAGCCGTAAGGCCTTTTACCAGAACTCCGCTTAAGAATGAATTCTTGGGAGTGGTACGAAAGGAAGTGGAATAAGCAAGGAGAATCTTGGGCATAAATTTTTGAATCGTAGCTCCTAGAGAGAGTAATCTTTATGAGCAAGATTCTTCTGCTTATATATGAGGTACCACCACTACACCCCTATTATAACACATATATTAATCTAAGTCAATAGTGTCGCACACCGAGTTCTACCAGCGGGTAGCTCAGGAATTTGCCCAGAGCCAAATGGCGAAATCCCTGAAAAGTAAAGCTGGGAAAGAAAAAACAACACTTACTGGACTAAACGACTTCGGGCGATCGTTAATTTTGGCGTATCTCGCTAGTGCTCAAGACAAACCAGTCATCTATATCACAAAAAGTGAGCACGAACAGCTACGCATCCAAACTCTTTTAGAGACACTTTGGGGTAAACCGGCCAAGATTTATCCAGCGCTGCGTTCTAGCAATCTTAATCGGCAAGAATTTATCCAAAATTTTTCTAAGCGGATTCAGCTAACCAGCACACTTAGCCAGCCGCATTCCCTGACATTTTTTACTGGTAGCAACCTCATTGAGCCCTTAAGTGCACCCTCCGGCAGCGTGGAAGTTCGGGTTGCCCAAGAGTATGGCTTGTCCGAGTTAGTCAGCGATCTAAGCGGAGCCGGCTTCGATCGACAGGACAAAGTGTTTCAAATTGGTGAAATGGCAGTCCGGGGCGGAGTGGTGGACGTCTTCCCTTATAACGAAGAGTATCCATACCGGATTGTGTTTAATGATAAAAAGATTGAAGAAATTTACACATTCGAACCGGTCAAGGGCAAAAAGCAAGCTCATGTTGATAAACTTACTATCGGAGCGATCAGCAGCAAAAGTTTTGGCCCAAATCTAGCCGAGTATTTGGAAGACCACAAAGACAATTTCGTGGTGATTTTGGATCATACCGAAGAGATTACCCAATCGCTATACGAAATGTTCGTGGCCAGTGAAAGTGCCCGCTTAGCCGCTATTAACCAAAGCTTAGACGCTTTGCCTTTAGTGAAAGTCGAAGCCATTGTCCCCGAGGAAGTCAGCAGTATCGCTTTCGACTTTTTTGAACCGTCTCTCTATGTCTCACAAATGGAACGGCTGGTTAGCGATGTGAAAAAACATCTCAAAAACAACTGGCAGGTTGGTGTCGCTACTGACAAAGATGTAGCTATTAAGCAAATTTTTAGCGAGGCAGATATTGCAGTCAATGGCAACCCCCAGCTGCTACCGCGGCTAGCGGGTTGTAGCGTCAACAGCCCTAGTTTAAAACTTTTGATTGTTTCGGATAATGAAATCTTTTCAATCTCCGCGAAAGTTGAAACCAAGACCAGTGCCAAACGTCAACGGCTGTTTTTGGCCGACATTGAACGTGGTGACTACATCGTACATAGTGACCATGGTATAGGCCGACTGATTGACATTCAAAAAATTCAACTTAATGGAGTCGAGCGAGAATATTTAATTTTAGAATATGCCAAAGGTGACAAACTCTACACTCCGGTTGATCAAATCGACAAGATTTCGAAATATGTTTCAGTCGACGGCCGAGCGCCACAGCTGACACGCCTCTCGTCCGGCTCTTGGAAAAAAGCAGTCGCGAAGATAAAAAAAGAATCTCACAAATTTGCTAAGGAACTTTTGGATCTTTACGCTAAACGCCAACTGGCTCAGGGTATTGCATTCAACTCAGAGGAGTTTTGGCAAAAGGCCATTTCTGATAGTTTCCGTCATCAAGAAACCCCTGACCAAGAAACGGTCATCAATGAAATTTTAAAAGATATGCAACAGGAAAAATCTATGGATCGGTTACTAGTGGCTGATGTGGGGTTTGGCAAAACAGAGGTTGCTGTACGGGCTGCTTTTCAGGCAGTCACCTCGGGCTACCAAGTGGCCTATTTAGCCCCCACCACCATTTTAGTAGAGCAACACTACAAAACCTTTATCGAGCGTCTAACACCTTTTAAAGTGCGGATAGCAGCCTTGAGTCGCTTTAAATCAAAAGCCGAACAGGATCAGATTGTCAAAGAGCTCAAGCTCGGAGAAGTTGATGTGGTGATCGGTACCCACCGACTGCTGTCAAAGGATATTAAGTTCAAAAATTTAGGGTTAGTGATTATCGACGAAGAACAGAGGTTTGGCGTTACGCATAAGGAAAAACTAAAAATGCTTAGAAGCGAGGTGGATGTGCTAAGTTTAACTGCCACACCCATTCCGCGGACACTCAACTTAGCCCTGTCCGGAATTCGAGACATTTCCGTTATCGAAACTCCGCCAACCAATCGGTTACCAATCATTACTACCGTGACCCCAGACAGCACCAGGGTGATTCAAGAGGCCGTCGAAAAGGAGATTAAGCGGGGAGGACAGGTCTATTTTGTGCATAATCGAGTCCAAACTATTGATACTGTCCAGCACAAGCTCGAGACACTTATGCCAGAAGTTCGGTTCGTTCATGCTCACGGACAAATGGGGGAGAGGATGCTAGCCAAAATTATGCAGGACTTCAATCAAAACAAATACGATGTTTTAATTGCCTCGACGATCATAGAAAACGGCATCGACAATCCCAACGTCAACACCTTAATTGTAGATGACGCGGGCAAGTTTGGTTTAAGTCAGCTGCATCAGCTCCGTGGCCGCATCGGCCGCGGTCAAGTTCAGGCCTATGCGTACTTTTTATACAACAAAGGCAAACTCTCACCCAAGGCCTTGGAACGATTAAAAACGATTCAAGACAACACCGAACTGGGCAGTGGCTATAATATTGCCATGCGTGACCTGCAAATCAGAGGCGCGGGCGGAGTGCTGTCTCGCGAACAGCATGGCCACATTACAGCCATCGGCTTAAGTTTGTACACTAAACTTTTGAATAAAGCTATCGAGGAAATGAAGAGTGGCCAAAAGATAGACGTGTCCGACGTTACGATTGATTTACCTGTCAGCGCCTTCCTCCCAGTCAAATATGTTGAAGCCGAGAGTCAGCGCTTAAAAATCTACCAGACCCTAGGCGTACTAGAAGACAAGAAAGAACTCGAAAAGGAATTCGAACAAATTATAGCCAACTACGGTAAACTTCCCGCAGAGGTTCAAAATCTAAAAAAACTTTTAGAGTTAAAAATTAGCGCCTTGTCTACCCAGGTGGTGACCTCTATTGTGGCGAAAAATGTCAATCCGTCTAACCTCGAACCCGACTACACTATCAGTATCCATCTCACCGAAACCCCCGAGCCCCACACTCTCAAACCGCTACTTAGCATGGTGCAAAATCTCCAGATAGGGGAGAGAGAGCTCAAGATTAAAGCCAAGGAGCTGGGGGATAATTGGATGGATAAGCTGGAAGAGTTTGTATTAAGAATTAAAAAAAGTTAAAAAGAAATTTGTAAAAATGTTAGCCAATAGGGGAGAGGGGCCTGATTTATACCCTATTTTTGTTGACCCAGACAATAAAATCACCTAAGATGAAGGTGGTTCTTTGTCAGTCACAAACCTGCCGACTAGCCAACCACTAGGAGGTAGCAGTAGTGGGAATTCACCCAAGACCCCTCACGGCATAGTCCAATCTATTTAATTTGGAGGGTGCAACGGATGGAAAAACCTGCTGTGTTAGATGATTCATTTGCGGTTCCCATCACAGACAGGAGTCAGGCCCTTCGCCTGATTCACAATGCCATCGCCCGGCGGTGGCTGACCAGCCACGACGGGTTGATGGTAGTAGTGGGAACTTACCAGGTGCTTACCGACTCGAGTTGTCGGGAAGAACGTCGCCTGGAAGTCGTGTTTGATGGATCAGCTGTAAGGATCTGGTTCGGGAGTCGTAGCGCCTTTTGCGCCATCGCGGGGCTCAGTTACATTGAGTCCAACCTGGCCAACTGCGAGACGCTACGCACGCTGCTGCAAGAAGAGCTACCCAGCCCTGTCGCAGCGGCGACACTCGCCAGAGTCCGCCAGACCATCAACACGCAGCAGCTACAACCGGCTGGATAGCAAGTTGGCTCAAGGCAGAGGGGTAATGACTGATTTTAAGAACCAATCCTCCGTTTTTCCGGAGGAAGGCGGCTTGTAAAGGCCGTCAGGCCCTTATACGGGGTATCGCAAGAGCCCTGAAGAGGGTGTGCACGCCTTTATTCGGGCTCGAGTACTCCACTCGGGCCCTTCTTTCTATATATAGGGGGAAAGAGGGGAGAAATACGCTTCCATAGCGGATAATTCCGTATCTATAGGTATAATCTGGGACAAACGGCAGATACGAATAAAAATCTAGATCTCAAACAGAACCAACTCAAATACAAATACAATAATATTCACGGAAGTATTTACGGAGTAGTGCAGGTGGGGGCCATCCCAAAATAGCTAAATATAGTGGGATCTGCCTATAGAGAAAACGTCGCACAATGTATCTTGTACGACACTAATTATCAGATCTGGAAGGTGTCTAGATATCCGATGGCGCGATCACGGCACTCTCAATTGCGGCCCATTCAACATTTTCAGGCGATTCAGGAATCATGATCGTGACTTGGTCACCAGGGTGAAGTTTGAAATACGTCACCGACGCCATCAGGACCTTAAATGACCGGCCGCCAGCGACCACCTTGTACTCATCATTCTCATGCACTAGGGTGCCAATTAGCTTCTTACGCTCTACTGGACCAATCTGTTTGTAGACAAACGAACCATCGTCTTGAATGGTGAGTTTGAGGACGTCTCCCGTTACCAGCTTCGACTTTGAGGCATAGTTGGCCGGCACCGGGTATTTCTTACCGTCCTTGTCCAGCATGTTCTGACCGTCGAAAATTCCTTCGATCACATTCCCCTCGCTTTTCAAATCGCTGCCGACTACCTTTAAGCCCACATCATCAAATGAAGTGCCCAATAAATCCCCTAGTATCTGTTTGGCAGAAGCTAGGTTAGCTGTCGCAGTTTCCAAGAGCTGCTTAACGACCTCGATTTTGTTTTTATCAGCCATTTTGTTTCCTTTCTTTTACTTTAGTTGTTGATATTGGATGGTTTGTGTTCCTGGGTATTTTATACAGATTTATCGTTATTTGGCAAATCTTTTTGGATATTCCGAGCATATTTAATCCGTTCACCGACATCGTACTCAATCACCTTTTTGTTTTGGCCAAATTTAAGTCGGGAGAGTTGCCGAATCGCCTGCCCGATTTTCTCGTTGTTCTGACCCATGGCTGGCAGAGTTTGCATGGTGAAAGGTCGAGTCGAGGTGCCATTGATCATCAATTTCACGTACGCATTCCGGTTCTCAATATTAATCAGATCGTTCTCACTAACGTCTGGTTCAAACTGTTTAGCAATAGTGTCAGCGTCCGGAGCCCCCACTCTGAAGGCCACTGTGGAGCCCACATTGCCCAGCACAGCGTCTCTGATATTATCTTCTAGCTGCGCCATGAACTGGTGCGCCACAATTAGGTTCAGGCGGTATTTACGCGCTTCAGACAAGATAGTAGCAATCGAATCGGTGGTAACATTCTGGAACTCATCAATATACAGATAGAAGTCAGCATACTCCTTGCCGGGGCTGTCAGCTCGGCTTAAAGCCGCCATCTGCAACTTGCTGACGATAATAAAGCCCAACATGTTGCTGTTTAAATCCCCTGTCAGGCCTTTGGACAGATTGACTAGCAGTATCTTTTTGTTGTCCATAATGTCTCTAAAATCAAAGGCGCTCTTTGTCTGACCGATAATGTTTCTCATCATCTCGTTGCTAATAAACCGGCCGATTTTAGAAATGATGTAGCTAAACAACTCCCCTACCTGATTACTTTTTTCTGCCCGTTCAAACTCTTCCTGCCAGAAACGCAAAACCGTGGGATCGGTAACAAACGCTAGCTTTTTGGTGCGATATGCTTTGTCTGTAAACACTCGCGGGATATCGATTAAGGTTGCACCTTCTTGGCTGTCGGCCAAAAGCAACAACATCGCGTTTCGCATATAGTGCTCAAAAATAGGGCCTACAATCCCCGACCCTTGAGGATCAAACAGTTTATAAAATATAGAGATCATTTCCCCCACCACCATGTCTTTGTCGGCTGGGGTTTTGGCTTCCAGCAAATTTAAACCCATAGGCCGTTCAATATCTGGCGGATAAAAATGAATGACGTCATCGATCCGATCTTTAGGGATACGTTGAAGTAACCAGTCAATCATTTCACCATGCGGGTCAATCACGCACACCCCTTCGCCGTTCACAATGTCTTGCAGGGCCATATTTTGCATCCAGTAGCTTTTACCGGTGCCGGTCTTACCGATAGCGTACATATGTCGACGCCGGTCATCACGTTCAATCCGAATCATTTTTTCTATTCCTCGGTAAGTATTTTTACCGATTAAAATTCCTTCTTTGGGCAAATTATCTGGAGCTGGCAAACGCTTAGCTGACAGCCATTTAATATTTGGGGTTTCAGTATAGGGCGTAGGCAAATGGAAAATAGTAGCCAACTCTTCAGCGTTGAGTACAAACGAGCTTTTTGAACTACCGAACTGACGCAAAACATAGTTTTTTATCACTTCTGTTTCCGGTACACTTTCCAGTACAAATTGATTGAGCTCCGGCGCACCAAACTGCAAAAAGCTATCAATCAAGGTTCTTAAGTGCAGTCGAGCTTGTGTCTCGTCCGGACCAGCTGAAACCAACCGGATGACTACATCAAATCCAGTATTATTAGCTTTTTGTTCAATAGCGCTAACCACCTCTTCCTGCAAGGCAGTCAGTTTTTTGGGACTATCTTCTGACTTGGTTGTCTCCTTATCGCCACTCACTCGCACTACGTCAATAAGACCCCGAGCCACCTCTTTGCCCAGGTCGCCTAAGGCCTCCTTACCTTGTTGCATATCCCGAGCAAGTTTGTGCGCCCTGTCTTGCCAACTTTTTCTAGTTGGTTTCAAGGCAATTTGAATAGCCGCTCCGGCATTTTGTTCTGCCAACTCACTTAGCGCATTGGTCAGAGCATTTAATCCGTCGCTCTCTAATTTTTCATAAATTCGAATTGGATAGGCCTCGTCTTTTTTCAAGCCCAATTGAGCAGCTACCGCTCTCCCCTCTTTGGGAAAAATATTGGGATAAGGAGCTACTTCAATAATCGCATCAGGATATTGAGAAGTAATTTGTTTTTCTACAAAACCTTGTAATTCTTTGGGCACAGTTGCATAAAAAGTAATCAACTCCCCCGCTGTGGCTATCTCAAAGGTAAGGTGTCTATCCCCAACCGCTTCCGCAATACCGGTCAGGTTGCTAAAAACCGTTTCCATCGGAGCAATGTATTCTTTTCTAGAGTCCTTGGACTCTTGAGTCTTGTCCTTCTTGATTCGCGGAACAGCTATGTATAGATTGACTCGGGAGCGGATATCATCGCTCTTATTTCCCCCTCCTGTACCTACTCGGCTCCGGCTGCGAGACATTACAAAAACTAGCCAGATCGCTCCGGCTATTACCACAAGCAGTACAAACAACCAAAAATAAAGCATCTAAATAGTTTTTATTTGAACAATTTTATTTTAACTTATTCTTCGCCATTATTCATGGCGTCTACCAGTGTATGATTTACACCGGAGCTACCTAGGTCTTGAGTCGCTATCACCTGTTCGATTAGCTCCACAGTCCTAGCCGACATTTCATGAGACCCTGCTGTCTGTATTGAAACCCCTTGATTTACTGGAGCGACTAACGGCTCAACACTTAATGGGGGCATGACGTCATCAAAATTTTCCACATCCACTTCTACTTCATTGCCGCCCAATCCCGCCACTTTACGTGGACGCGCTGCCGACGGTTCCTGATTTTCAGTTTCAGGAAAAATGTAATCCCCCTCGAATTGTGGACCTTTTTCTTTGTTCATCTTAAAAAGTTTACCCTATCTTTCAAGTATACCATAGATTTTTTACTTTGTCAACCTCTCCCTCAAAATCCTGGCCACCAGAGCGGGTTCTGCCCTGCCCTGCGTTTTAGCCATCACCTGCCCCACCAGATAGCCAAAAAGTTTTTCTTCACCGTTTTTATACCTTTCAACTGTGTCCTTTTCACTTATTAAAACATCACCAACTATCTTTTTTATCTCAATATCTCCAGTGCCGGTTTGTATCTCTCCAGTTTCAAAATATTTTTGTGCCGCAGTTGCAGACAAGTTATTTTCTACGACTGTCTCTAAAAACTTGATTAAATCACCTTCCTTGTCGAATTTGTCTACCCAGTTGGCTACCAGTTTGGCCTCCAGCTTGGAATTAGTATCAAGCACCGCTACCGCCAACGCAAGCTTGTTCCCATCCTGGAGTTCAGCAATCCGATTGTAGGACAATCCCGCTTGCTCCGCCCGAGCCCGTAGCTGACTAGGCATTTCAGGCATTTTTTTCTGAGCAGCTTCGATGTCTTTTTGGTCCACATAAATTGGTGGCAAATCTGGCTCGGGAAAATAGCGGTAGTCAATCGAGCCCTCTTTGCCCCTTTGTTCCACTGTGGTACCGCTTTTTTCATCCCAGCCACGTGTGGACTGTTCTAAGGCGCCTCCGCCTTCTAGAACTTCAATCTGACGCCCAATCTCATAAGCTAAGGCCTTTTCCACAAATTTAAACGAGTTGATATTTTTGACCTCAATCTTGGTACCAAACTCTGTTTGGCCCTTTGGTCTAACCGATACATTGGCGTCGCAGCGCATATGGCCTTTTTCCATATCAGCTTTGGAAATACCGATGACGCGCACGATTCTTTGCAGCTCTTGCAGAAAAGCCCGCGCCTCCTCGGGTGATTTAATATCTGGTTCGGTGACAATCTCAGCTAACGGTGTGCCACAGCGGTTAAGATCAACCAACGTGGCATCCTTGGTGTGCACCAACTTGCCAGCATCTTCTTCCAAATGCAGTCGAGTAATACCCACTTCGAATTCTTTTTTGGTTTTTCTATCCCCTGCCAAATAATCTACTTTTACCTTGCCGTGTTCACCCACTGGATGAAAAAACTGCGAAATTTGATAACCTTTCGGCAGATCGGGATAAAAATAATTCTTTCTATCAAATCTTGGCATTGGGTTAATCTTGCAACCCAATGCCAAAGCGCCCTGAATACCGAATTCTATGGCCTGTCCATTAATGACCGGTAAAGTGCCGGGATAGCCCATACACAACGGCAAAACATTAGTATTTGGTTCAGCCATTTCGGAAGCATTGTCGGCACGTGAAAACATTTTGGATTTTGTGTCCAACTGCACATGTATTTCTAGTCCGATAACAGCTTCGTATTTCTCGTTCATTTATAGTGCCTTCAATTCCCTTAAAGCCGCTCTAAATCTGGTGATGGCTTGCTCGGCCTGTCCTCGGTTGATAGAAGCGTTGACCTCGTGTACTAGTTGATTACGAAGTTTATGCGCCTCCCAGACCGACTGTACATTTCTAAACAAAGCGCCACTATTTTTCAGCCGTTCCCCAAAAGTTTCGCCAGCAATGCGTTTTTCTTGCAAAACATAGTCGACTAATTTATCTGCCTCCAAAATAGCTCTTACCCACAAGTGCTGATCTCCGCTAGTCATCATTTCGTCTATCTCTTTCCACTTCGACTGCACTGTGGCGACTGCGGTTTCTGTTAGTGCGTGCTTTTTAGATAAGCCCAGTCCAAATAGTGCTACAATCGCCACCAGTAATACGCCTGCCAAAAGATAAATTACGAAATCCATCTATTGCTCCCTCCAGTCCACGCTTTGCTCGTAAGCATGCGCGACCCTTAATATAGTTTCTTCATCGAATTGCCTACCCATTATCTGCAAACCCACTGGCATGCCATCAACCAACCCGCACGGCACAGAGATACCAGGAATACCCGCCAAGCTAGCCGGACAGGTCAGTAGATCCGCCTTGTACATTTCCAAAGGATGTTGAGTCCGCTCGCCCAGCTTGAAAGCCACCGTTGGCGTAGTCGGTGATACCAGGACATCTACATCTTTAAAAACCTTTTCAAAATCTTGATTGATCAGGGTGCGTACGCGTTGGGCTTTATCATAATATGCGTCTCTAAACCCTGCCGATAAAGTATAAGTTCCCAACATGATACGACGTTTTACTTCTGCCCCGAAACCCCGAGCTCGGGTCTCACAGTACATGTCCTTGATGTTCTCGATTTTTTTATCCGCACCCAAAGAAAAACCATACCGCACTCCATCGTACCTAGCCAAATTGGCGGACACTTCCGCTGGTTGCAAGATGTAATAAGTTGATAGCGCAAAATGGCTATGTGGCAACGAAACGTCTTTGACCACAGCACCCAATTTCTGAAGCTGCTCAATTGCCTTTTTGACTGTGGCAGCCACCCTTTCATCCACTCCTTCGCTCCAATACTCTTTCGGTACGCCAATTTTCAATCCCCGAATATCGCCAGTCAGGACCTTAGTATAATCGGGTACCGGTATATCTACGGTAGTGGAGTCGTTTTCATCATGTCCAGCAATGACCTGCAATACTCTAGCCGCATCCTCAACATTGTTAGCAATCGGTCCGATTCTATCTAGTGAGCTTGCCATCGCAATCAAACCATAGCGACTCACTCGTCCATACGTTGGCATGAAGCCAACCACACCACAAAAACTAGCTGGCTGACGAATGGAGCCGCCAGTATCACTTCCCAAAGCAAAAGGGGCTAATCCAGCCGCTACGGCTGCCGCAGAACCGCCCGAGCTACCGCCCGGTACTCTCGACTCGTCCCAGGGATTTTTAGTTGGCCCGAAAGCCGAGTTTTCCGTGCTTGAACCCATGGCGAACTCGTCCAAATTGGCCTTGGCTACCATCACCGCTCCAGCTTCACGTAGTTTTTTGACTACAGTGGCTTCATAGGGCGATTCAAAATTCTCCAACATCTTAGAGGCGGCTGTGGTTTTGGTGCCAAGAGTCACGATGTTGTCCTTACAGATGTATGGAACATTCAGCTCACCCGTAACTATCTTAGGGTTATCAACTTGTGACAAAACCGCATTCAAGACCTTCTTTTCATCCATCAACGTACGGCTCATCTCAATAGCCGCCGCCACTCCCAAATCTAACGCTTCTTGAATGCTACTCACGGTTGAATACGCTTTTTACTTTAATAAACCCCTGCTCCTGCATAGGAGCTTGCTCCAAATATGTTTCCCGATCAATCACAGTCGGCTCCACCTTGTCCTTGGCCATAATGTCCTTGAGACCCGTAATCTGACGGGTTTCTTCCGTCTGGCTAGTATCTACCTTCTGCAACTCACCGATGTAGTCCAAAACACGCGACAGGTCGTCGGCATAGTTCTTGGTTTCATCGGGAGTCAAAGAGATATAGGCCAATCGAGCCACCCACTCCACTTCTTTCTCCGGTAGTGTTTGCTTATCGGACATACCGCCATTATACCTAAAAATCAGGTTTGGGATAAGCAAAATGGCCACCGAGTGTGAGTCGATGGCCTAGTATCTTTTCTGGCACGCCTTCTCACCTGTTTCGCAGGGCCACTGCTCTGCCCGAGTCCTGCTCGATTTTTGATAGCTGCCTCTGCAGATCGAGGAGAAGAGCATTCAGATATAGCTCATCCACTCGTTCATCCAGCCGGCAACCACAACTGCCAATTCTGGTAGCTAGCAGCGGCAGATCTGTGATTAGCAGATCACCCGGCTTCAGCTCATCCCAGATTTGCCGTCGAGCATCAATCGGTGCACACAACAATGCTTGAGCCCTGTCAGATAGCTTCGCCCACTTAGGTCTCTCGCTGACCTTCCGATTGCCTCGGGTTCTCCCGCTGGGTGCGTAGCTGTAATGAGATACGGCTAAGCTTTCCCGAGCTCGAGCCAATTTAACCGGATCAAATGGCGTACCTTCGGCCAACTCACGAACTATAAATACATTAACGTCCGGGCCGGCCTCGTCTCCGTTCCTGCCCAAGGTTCTTCACCTCCCACCATGTGATACCCAATTCTTCCACAAATTAGCCCAAATTGGCAACCAGATAGGGATAAAAAATAACAAACCCAATCAGCACCGCTCCAATGGCAGCCACCAATACAATCCCAGCCATAATATCTTTTGCCAACCTAAAATATGCGTTCATGGCTCGGCTTGTGCCGTCGATTAAACTTTCCAGGACCGTGTTGACTCCTTCGCTGCCGAGTACCAACATGATTACTAATATCAAAATGGCCTTTTCAATCAGACGCAAATGGAAATAGTAAGCTGCTACAATCACAATGATTCCGACAATAACTTCCACACGAAAGTTTTGCTCTCGCCGCCAAATCTCACCAATGCCTCGCATGGCATACGCAAAGGAATTTTTAAATCTTTTGTAATCCATTTTCGCCTATGTACCTGACCTCTGGCTTAAGTTCAACACCCAATTTATCTTTAACGGTTTTTTGAATATAACGAGCTAGTTGCAAAATGTCTTGGCTGGTTGCCTGATGATAATTAATCAAAAAATTAGCATGTTTGTCCGACAAACCCGCATCTCCAATTCGTGCCTGAGCTAAACCGGCATCAGAAATTGCCTGCCAAGCCGCTAAATTGGTCGGGTTTTTAAAGAAACTGCCTGCACACATTGCAGTATGTGGATGTTTGCTTTGACGTTCATTCAACTCCGCCTCCACTCCCGTTAAGATCTCCTCGCTCGGGCGTTGACAAAGTTTTAAAGTCGCACTCAAAACTATCTTGTCTGGATCTTCCTTGATACCAGAATGCCGATAGTCAAATGCGAAATCCGCTGGCTGCCAAGTTTCTGTGTGTTGTGTCGAGACAGAAAAGATCTGAGCTGACACCAAAACATCTGCAATACACTTGCCATAGCAACCCGCGTTGCCTACGATCGCTCCGCCTAAACTCCCTGGGATATTCCCTAAAAACTCTAATCCACCCCAACCTGCAACTCCTAAATCTCGGACCAATTTCGGTAATGAATATCCCGCATCCACCTGCACACACGTGTCTGAAATTAATTGAAAAGTTCCGCCCACAATCTGTATTACCATCCCGCGGAAGCCCTTATCGTCAAAAAAGATATTGCTGCCACCACCATAGACAAAATACCGGAGATGATTTTTAGAAGCGTAATTTATCGCCTCTTTGATCTCTTCTGCCGAATGCACTTCCACAAAAAAATCTGCCGCACCCCCAACCCCAAATCGGCAATGTTTAGCCAGCGGCTCTCCAATTTTGATATCTGATTGTGTGCTAGTCGTCATACCGCGATGGGTTCTTCTACTTCCACTCGCTCAATTTTAGCCCCCAACCCTCGGAGCTTCTCATCCATCCGTTCGTATCCGCGATCGATTAGTTCGGCTTGGTTGATAATACTTTTGCCATGCGCAGCCAAGGCCGCCACTACTAGCGTTGCACCCGCCCGAATATCCAAACTGTCTATCTCTTTGCCATACAAAACCGTGGGGCCGCTCACCACTGCTCGGTGGGGGTCTAGTATGTCAGCGGTTGCTCCCATCTTGGCCAATTCCTTAAAATAATTCAAACGCCCGTCATACATGGTTTCATGGATTTTGCTAGTGCCAGCTGCCTGTGTGAGCAGGGTCCCAAATGGAGCCTGCAAATCCGTGGGGAACCCAGGATAAACGGTGGTTTTAATTTCCACCGGTTTCAAACTAACCGTTTTTAGAATCTTGGCCGTATTAGCGTCCACCTTCTCAATTCTGACACCGGCCTCCTTTAGTTTATTAGTAACTAGGTCAAGATGATCCCAAACATATCCTTGAATCGTTACCTCGCCCTGCGTTACTGCCGCCATGACTGCAAAGGTACCCGCTTCCAGTCGGTCCGGTATCACTTCTACTTCGCCTCCGTGCAGCTTGTCTACGCCATTAATTATTAAAGTATGGGTTCCTGCACCAGATATCTTTGCCCCCATCTTAATTAAACAGGCAACCAGATTATTGTTTTCCGGCTCGGCTGCTGCCAAACGAATTTCGGTTGTACCTCCAGCCATGACGGCAGCCATCAAGACATTGCTGGTACCCGTCACACTCATCTCGTCCAAAACCACCTTTGTACCCTGCAAACGGTTGGCATTTAGGATGTAATATTCACCATCATTTGTAATCTTTGCTCCAAGCGCCTCCATGCCGTCTAGATGTACATCAATCGGTCTGGGACCAATGTGACATCCGCCTGGCATGGACATTCTGACCTGCCCAAACCTAGTCAGAAGTGGCCCCATAATCATAATCGAGGCCCGCAACTGTTTAATCTTCTTGTAATCGGGCTCCTTTTCGCCATCGATCCCACTATTATCTACTCGGACAATGCCTTCGCCCAACCACTCAACTTTTCCACCCATGCTCTCAATAATCTCTCCCAGCACCCGAATGTCTTTTATATCTGGCATGTTATGAATCACCACTGGCTCAGCCGTTAAAAGCGTCGATGCCAAAATCGGCAAAGCCGCGTTTTTCGAACCGCTCACCCTTACAACGCCTGTGAGTTTATGTCCCCCTTCGACGATAAGTTTTGTAGCCATGACCTCTACTATTATACCAAATCCCAAGCCCAAAACGATGTCCACTTACTTAAACAAAGGCGCAAACTCGTCTAACTTCTCTCGAGCCGCTAAAGATTTGAGTGTGTGCATTAACTCTCGTGCAGATACCTGTTGAGCAAATGACGGCGGATGAGCCGCAAACCGTCTGTAAGTCTCCGCTAAAGTTCTAGCGCTTAGTCCGTACTTTTCCTCGCTAACATAACGTAGGGCCTCCCGAATCCTCTCTTCCGTGATAATCGGTATTTTGTGCCTACTTGCCCATCTCCATGCCTCGGGTCTAACCAGCCCCCTGTCTCCATGCATAACTACAACCAGCTGCCGATCGGCCATGTAGGGTTCGTATTTTGACCAAATTGATTTAATGGTCTGCTCGGTTACCCCCATCAGTTCCGATTTTACCTCTACGAACACCTCCTTCGTACCATTAATCTGTAAAACAAAATCTGGGCGGATTCGTCTCTCGGCACCTGGAAATTCGCCATGAATGCGATCTAAAATGGCCTGGTTGGTCCGTCTGAATTCTTGCCCGATAGGCCCCTCGCCACACTGGCCTCGCAGGTGATCCACATAGATAACTTCGACTGGTGTAGTTGGATCGATACCCAAGAGTACCTGTGGAGCTTCTTTTAGGGCCAAGTGCGTAAAAATTTCACCGGCCTCTCCACTAACGTGAGCAATCTCCTGAGCCGCTTGTGTATTTTGTTCGTAATCAAGTAATGGTAGCACTTCTTCTAGGGTTGGTTCTAGTTCCATCTGAGCCCGAAGCCGCTCTTTGGCTAAGTCAAAACCAGCCCGCATAGCGCTACCAGACGAGCGTCCCGGTTTGATACCCTTATCTACGTCCTCCGCGCGACCCTGTTTGAACCTGGTTCGGATATTATTATAAAGTTCTCTGCCCGAGGTTTTGCGCCCCCGCAAAATTCTGGGGGTGTTATCCCGATACATCGTATAACTAGTTGCCGCGACGCCCGTTTCAGCTAATGCCTGGGCGTATTCAATCAACATATCAGCAGTTTGAGCTTGTTGAACCGCTAGTCCTTCCGGATGGAGAGACACATCAAATCCTTTAGCCAACTGGCTTTCATCTTTTGGTCTGACCAGTCGTGTCTTAGAACCCTTGACTATCCCTCTTAGTTGATGCCCCCCCTCTTTTGGCCCACGAACAACTAGTCGCTCTGGAATCTCCGCCTCGTCAATACACTGAAAATACTCTTCTTGGCACATGGCCTCCACGTCTGCCAGTATCTTGTTTTGGTAGTTCTCATTGAAATACCGAACATGTCTGCGTTGCCACTGCGAATGTTTGCCGATTCTCCCATTTTCTAAATGCAAACTGGTCAACATAGTTCTAACCAGCTGCAGATTGGGGGCTTCAGCGCGACCGTCCCATCTTGGATCAGTAGCGAAGCAGAAAAGTAAATATTTTAAGTGGTTGCCCTCTTTGGTAAACAGTAATTTAATCGTTCTTTCACGACCCATCACAACCTTTGCCCAATTTTCCGTTGCCTTTACCATAAGATCCTCTGTCTCATCAGGCAAACCATCAACCGCATTTTCCATCACTTTATTGAAGGCGGGGTAAATCGTCGCCCGACTTCGGTGTAATTTTTCAACCCGGTTCCTCTGATGAATCAGATTCGAAATTTTCATTAATTTATCCGCCAAGACCCCAGTTGCATTAATCCGAATCGGCTCAAAATCCACATGAAAACCGTTACCATTGCCATCCAGAGCAGACTCATCTGGATCGAGAGGGATGCGTTGCTCTCCGATTAACTCGCCCTTGGCGTTTACATCAAAAGATGGCACAAATGGCTTTTGTGGGACATACCCACGATGCTCTAATTCCCTCTCTAGGTAATCTAGGAGAGCGGCTGTTACCCAAGGTGCATCCTGCTCACTCAGATGATCGGTCAGCAAACGAAACTGGTTATACAGCAGTTCTTGCCTGTCGACTACATCGCCTGTTTCTTGCATTTGCCCCAGGCCCTTGAGAGTCCGGTCTCTCCAGCTCAGTCCTTTTTTAACTCGTCGGTTGGTGACCTTGTTACCCAGATTCACTTCAGTCAAAAGCTCCTCTACCAAATGTAGCTCTTTGGTTTTTTCATCTCGAATCAAATGCATCTTAGTAAAAAGAATGAAATCCGAACCATGGAACCGAAAGTCCATTTTCTCGCCCTTACCATTGCCCCCCTTCGTTTCCTGATAATCGTCAAAGTCATGCCTTAGCACCTCATTAGTCAAGGGAAACTTTGTAAACTTGGTCTTTGTTCCCCAAAACAAATGTAGATGAATCGGCTCACCCTGATGGTAGGCCTCTTCGAATTTTGCCAACTGACTAGGAGACAGGTTATCAATCGCAAATGAAAGTTCGTTATCATACGTGGTCTGCGTTTCTGTACCTTGCATCCGCAAAGTCCAAAAATCCAACTGGATCCTGTCATCTTGTAGCCACGTTCGCATACGATCTACTCCGTGCACGTCCGTAGAAAAAGCCTGATACACGTCTGCATCATCAATCGGTCCGCCGTCGGCTTTCAGTTGGGCAAACCTTGCTTGGGCCGCCGCGTATTCTTGTCGATGTACTAGAGTCGGATAGGCTCTTTCTTGCAGTTGGAGAACCATCGAGGTTGTATACCGACGTCTGAGTGCAAACCGTTCATCTAAAAGCTCCGGTCTGTCTAAGTGGCCGCTTTCTCTTAAAAATCCTGATACATCCTGAACGATAACATCCCCATTTTCGTTCGCTTCCGTTTCACGCGCACGAATTTCAGAAACCTCAAAACTCGGTGAGACGTTCTCCGCATGGCCCCCCTCTGGACGTAAGCCGAATTCTAACCCTGCCACAACCTAATCTTTAGCTGCTAAGTATTGCTACTAGATTATAGCAGATTTAAAAACTCGCTCTCCGTCAGAATTCTTACCCCCAGTCTTTTGGCCTTCTCATATTTACTGCCAGGATCCTCTCCAGCGACTACAAAATCTGTTTCCTTGGAAACTGACGCACTAGTCCTGCCCCCCCGGGCTTGCACTTTTGCCTCGGCCTCCTCTCGAGACATGGTTAGTGTACCCGTGAAAACAAAGGTCTTATCGTTTAGTTTGCCACCCTGTTTTGTAGACACGGGGGTCACAGATACACCCAGCTTTAGTAATCGCTTAATCAATGCGCGGTTTTTTTCGTCTTGCAAAAAATCATAAATACTTCTAGCCACCACTTCGCCCACCCCTTCAATGGCGACAAATTCGTCTTCATGTGCATCCAGCACTCTTGTCAACGAACCAAACGCACTCGCCATGTCCCTAGCAATCTGATCCCCCACATGCAAAATACCCAGCGCATAAAGAAATCTATCTAAAGAAATCTCCCTTGACGCCTGAATTGACTCAACCAAATTCCTTGCACTTTTTTCCGCAAATCTTTCCAAGGGCTCCACATCACCCTCCTGCAATGTAAAGAAATCCGCTGGGCTTCTTACCAACCCCACTTGATAAAGCTGCTCAATGATTTTGGTCCCCAAACCCTCCATATCAAACGCCTTGCGCGAAACAAAGTGCTCCAGCTTTTTTAACTGCACCACATAGCAATCTTTTGCCGTACATCGATGTGCCGCTTCCCCCGCTACTCTTTCCACCCTTCCCCCACATACTGGACAAGTTTTAGGCATTACAAAAGGCTTAGTGTCGTGGGGACGCCGAGATATAATTACGCTTAAAATTTCTGGAATAATATCCCCAGCCTTTTGCACTAGGACTACGTCTCCTACCCGAACATCTTTTTTTTCAATTTCATCTTCATTATGCAACGTAGCCCGACTCACAGTTGTACCCGCCAACCGCACGGGTTCCAAAACTGCCACTGGAGTTAACTTTCCCGTACGCCCAACCTGGACTACGATATCCAGCACCTTAGTTTCCTTTTGTTCAGCAGGGAATTTATACGCAATCGCCCACCGAGGCGCTTTAGCCGTTGCCCCTAGTTTCTGCCTAGTGGACAAATCATTGAGCTTGATAACAATCCCATCAACTTCGTACGGTAGCTGCTCTCGTTTTTCGCCTATTTCGCCAATGTATTGTTTCACCTCTTCTAAACTGCGACACAACCGGTACTCCATATTTACTGCGAAACCTAGCCGTTTCAACTCCTCCAAAATAGCCAGTTGGGTTTGGGGTGCTATATCGCCCTCTAAGTCATACACAAATGTCTTCAAGCCCCGAGCAGCTGCTATTTTGGGGTCCAACTGCCGTACGGTCCCAGCGGCGAGGTTGCGGGGATTAGCGTATAGCGGTTTGCCCATTTTTTTCTGTGCTTGATTTATCTTTTCAAAATCTTGCTTGGAAATGTAAATCTCCCCTCCAACTACTGCGTCAACCGGCTCGGCTAACTGCAAGGGCAAATCTCGAATGGTTTTGACCGTATGTGTGACGTCCTCGCCCACTCGTCCGTCACCTCGCGTCGCCCCTGTTACTAACAATCCCTTTTTATAAGTTAAAACTACCTGCAAGCCGTCTATCTTTTGTTCGCAAACATACTCAAGTGGACTAGCGGTCAATTTTTTTAAACGAGCTTCAAAGTCATCCAGCTCACTTAAACTAAAAGCGTCATCCAAAGACATGCGGGGGCGCCTGTGTTGAACCTCCGCAAAATCGCCGCTGACCGCATCTCCCACTCGTTTGGTCGGTGAGTCAGGCAAAACCAAGCTTGGGAAATCATTCTCTAGCGCCTTTAGTTTGTGGTAAAGCCGATCGTACTCGGCATCAGATATCTCTGGCTTATCTAAAACATAGTAAAGATAGGCATGACGATTTAACTCCTTCACGAGTTTGGCTATCTCTTGTTTGGCCTGACTTTTTTCCATGTATTCATTGTATATGAAAACCGCCCCCCTTGAGGGGCGGCTGAGACCACACCGAGAGCCGGTCTTAAGGTATATTTTTGCAAAGAAGTTTCATTTAGAATTCCCTAAAAGCGCATCTCTTCTAAAAACTGCTGCACCAATCAGAGCCACCACAGTCACTCCAACCAGGAACCCCCAGGCGGACGCTAGGCCCCCTGCCGCCGAGGCTGCAACCATCGCGTAACTGACAGGAACCGTCAGCAGAACCCCTGCAAGCGCCAACCCGACATCAAGTCCTTTGTCGACATCATAGTAGGCGGCCATAGCCAGCACCGCGGCGACTAATACCCCGCCGCAGCAAAAGTTGATTACCAGCTTGGCCACGACAGTTCCGCCGACTGTCAACGAGGACTCTACGTCGGGGCTAGCAAGCCAAGCTCCGCCAAGCCCACTCGACAGTATGCACAGAATCCCTACAATCACGTAGAAGACCCATCTTTGACCGGTCATATCTATTACTCTCCTTTGGGGTACACCCCTCATTTGTCGCTTACACTGTAAACAAAAACTGGCTCTCAGTCAAACAAACTCCCTACGAAAGCCCTACTCTAAATCCGTAAACTCATCCAGCTTGATATCACCCGACTGACTTTGCCCCTCCTCTTTCTTTTTTCTGGCCTGTTCTAAGGCATCTTTCATCGAACCCGTCTCGTCCTGCAGATCCTGCATCATCTGTTTACTTAAATCTTGTTTGGCGCCTGGGGGCAATTGGGTTCCTTTTTTGCGTTCAATATTAGAAATTAGTTTACTCAAACCGTCAGTATCAGGCTTCTTTTTTTCGCCCGTAGGTTTTGAGAAGGCCGGTCTTGACTGTCCACTACCGAACCCACCGCTCCTACCTGCCGGTTTTTTCACTTGCGCCATAAATTCTTCTTGTTCTTTGTACAAGTCATTCAGTTTGTCTTCAACAAAGTCCACTGGCTTACTGTAGCGCTCTCGCGATAACGTCACAATCTTTTGCGCATTACCGGTGACTTCGCCAATTGGCGGCAAAGTAGTCGCCGAGAAAGCTCCAGCCGTCAGACCGTCAATAGACAGTTTCAAATAAATCTTAAATACGTCCAAATTCACCAAATCCTGTGCGTCAAACACTGGTGAGAACTCCTTCTGCAAAAACTCCGCATCCTCCCCACCCACTCTAAACGAAACCAACGTACCGACATTACCAAAAATGGCCTTAGCTACCGTCTCTGACAGCTGATTTACATACTGGTGAGCCAAAGTTAAACTCAGTCGATACTTGCGTGCCTCGGACAAAATTGCTGCAAACGAATCTGTCGCAAAGTTTTGAAACTCGTCTACGTACAAGAAAAAGTCCTTGCGCTGCTCCTGATCGGTTGTGTCCGCTCGACTCATAGCCGCCATCTGGATTTGAGTAATAAGCAGTGCACCCAAAAGAGCGGCGTTGTCTTCACCAATCAGACCTTTAGATAGCTTAATCAAAAGCACCTTCCCCTCATCCATCACCTTGCGCATTGAGATAGCACTTTTGGGCTGACCCACAATATTGCGCACTAATGACGAGGATAGGAACTGGCCCACCTTATTCAAAATTGGTGAGATAGTTTCATTTTGCTGACGCTGATCAAGCTTGTTGTACTCGTTTATCCACCGGGCCTTGATTACTGGATCCTGAATCTTTTCAATCACCTGCTCTCTAAATATGGGATCGGTAAAGAGCCGAGGCACCATCATGAGTGTGGCATTAGGATAATCCAGCAGGGCCAAAATGGCAGAGCTTAACCAATACTCCAACCTCGGACCCCAGCTATCTCCAAAAATCTTTTTGAAGACACCCACCACACCCGACGCCACCACCACTTTATACTTTGGGTTTTCAACTTCCAAAATATTAAAACCGATGGGGAATTCTCTGTCCCCAGGATTAAAAACAATTACATCATTAACTCGATAAGAGGGGATTTGTTCCAAGATATAATCAACATACTCTCCGTGTGGATCAACTACTGCCACGCCTCGCTTCTCTCGAATGTCATCCAACGTCATATTCTCTAACAAAGTAGATTTTCCCACACCGGACTTACCAATAACATAAACATGGCGACGGCGATCTTTGATTTTAATACCAAACTTTTCCTGACTCCCCCGAAAGTCCGTCACTCCCAGATTTGTTAATTCAGCCGGAGCCACTTCATCGGCCAAAGGCAGATTCGCCGGCGGCTCACCTTTTTTGGATCCCGCCCAAGCAATGTGAGGCGTCGTGACCGATTGGTTCGGCAAATGATAAATACTCGCCAACTCTGTCACATTCATAATACTGGCTCGATCTGGCCGGAAATACCGACTAGCGTAGTACTGCAACAAATCGTCTTTCGTCCCCTCCAAAGGGGCTGCAGTAAAACCGTTTAGGTTAGTGGTATTGAACTGCTTGAAAGAGCCCACCACCGAATCTAAACGCTGTCGAGCTCTAATATCGTCCTCGGCCACTGCTACCAACCGAATCTTGGTTCGAAAGCCCAGCTTGGTACTTTTCTCTTCAATTCTTTTTAAAGCTTCCTCCACCCCTGGCGCCAACTCTACTTTCTTTTCCTCTATTTTAGGCACCTCGCCAGTTACAGCAGTCGCCATCACGTCTGAAGCAAATCCCTTTAGCCCTTTGACTAGCGTATCGCGAAAACTTTTGCGACCAGTTTTAATGGCAGTAATATAATCGATCGCGCGGTTTCTCCAGCTGTCATTTACCGGACTAATCAGAAGCTGTATCCAAATTTGATCTAGATTTTCTAGCTTACTCAAAGTCGCTGTGATTCCAGCTAGTGGATCCACGTCAAAGCTCTCAAAACTTTTAATCGGAAAAATGTCTGGCTTGGTTAGGTTCAGCTCCGTGCCAGCCACAGCCAACTGTGCGTCCAGCTTATCGGCACTAGCGTAATCACGTACTTCGGTAACGTTGACACCGGGATACTGTGCATAAATCTGGCCTTCTACATAGCCCTGCAACTGTCGAGGGACCCACACAAAAAACCTAATTGACTTTTCCTTGGCCTGCAGCTCAAAAGAGATATGCTCTTGGCCACCACCACGTTTTTTATCCAGCTCTGGCCGATATACTCCATGCAAAGAAGCAAACATCAGTTCAGCCGCCAGAGCGGTGGTCTCATTTTCTTTGGGAACTTCTATCGACAACAAAACCGCATCGGACTTTAGTGCAGTCGTTTGAGCTACAACCCCGACACTTTTTTCCGCATTTTTGGCCTGAGGAACTTCGCTTGGCAAAAAATCAAACTCGTCTCGATGTACCGGTGCACTTTTTTGTAAGCCCTTCATCCATAAAAAAACCAAGTATAAAAGTACCAGCCATCCCACGACTAGCAGACCTAAAAAAACATAACCAATTCCGCCCAGTACCATATGAAATTAATCTATTAACTCTCCCCCAGGCAGCACCTAGGAGCAACTTTAAACTTATGCCAGAGTATACATTCCCTTGCTGGCTTTTTTAAATTTGGCCTTATCTTGCAAATTTGCCACTACCGTATTTGGCTTGACCTTTCTTTTTTTCAGCACCCGATCGGTAATCTCGCTAACGGATAAGGGCGTCTTTGCCTCTGTCAGTACTTCTTTGATTACATCTGCCACTACGCCCGGCTTGTAGCCCCAACTTTTTAGTGCATAAATTCCCCGACCCACCAGCACAAAGCGTTTGTCGCCAATTAACTCGTTATGAACCGTTCGATTCAAAACTTTCTTTTCCGGATAAGCCACATTAATCTCGTCAGTAATGTCTTTAAAGTGCATCGGACTGCCCTTGGCCTCTAACACCAAGAAAACCTTATCCCGAATTCGCCTAGGACTCACCGTCGGCCAGGTTGTCAGCCCCCATTTGCCCTTACCGTCCAACGCAAACTTCGTAGAAGCCGAGAGTATCCCCAGCATCTGTAATGAATTTATCTTGCCTTGCAACACACTGTCAGCATCACCAAATTTTGTCCAGAGGGCCTCATTGTCTAAAGTTTTATTGGCATCGGAAAGCACTTCTTCGGCCACCTTCATCACCGGAAAAATCAAGTCGGTCTTGAAGTCCCGCTTCATCCAACCCATCCGTAAATCCTTAGATTTCTTTAGGGGTTTCACCTCTGTATTAATATCCATAACCAAAACCAGCGCGTTGCTCTCCATCTCCCTGCGCTCGTCTTTATCCACCTTCAAATACTTCGTCAACGCATCCAGACCTACCAAGCCACCATTGTTAGCGACAAAGCTGTTGATCACCTTCAAAAGCCCCATCAAATCCTTGCCGGGTTTGCTTACCAGCCGTTTTAACGCTGCCGCCTCAATCTGACGAACCCGTTCCCTAGTTACGCCCAATCTCCGACCGACTTCCTCCAAGGTGACTGGCTTGGGTCTATCTATGCCATATCTAGCCACCAACACGTCTCTATCGCGGTCTTTCAAACTATTCAAAGCCCCACTGACCACCATTAACGGATCGTGAGCGGTGCGGGTTTTTTCTTCCTGTTCAACTAGGATAGACCTAATCACGCCAGAACCCTCGGCGGTCTCCCCCGATTCGAAGTCTTGGTTTTCTTCTTCCAGATTCATGGCTTTTTATTACTAAGTGAATTATATCATATTAAAATGTTTTTGTCAATCATTGACTTTTTCTGCAAACTAAAAAACCGGCCACTTTAGCCGGCCACTCTCTTCGAGCCACCTGTTACTGAACCACCAGATTATAAAACGACTCTCGAATCTCCGTCATTATCTCATTTCTGGTCGCTAAGTCGGTAGCTTGAGAATATTCCTCAAACTTGCCAATGAAATCTTGATACTGGGATTTGGTCATAGACACTTCGGCTGGAATTAGCTCAGCAGTGGGAGCATCCGCGCTCACACCCCCGGTTGCATTCCGCAAGTACTGGCTCCCGACGATCAAAACGCCGACAACCAGGATCACCCCCGCTACAATACCAATACTCCTCATATTCATATCATATCCCAAAAAAACTATAGATTCCAGATGGGTAAGAACTAGGACGTACATCTCCCCCTAAGAAAAAACCAACCGCAGATTGGAATAAAATGAACCGTAGAAGAAATCAGTGTGATGAGATTCGAACTCATATCTACTGACTTACCAAGCCAGTCGCTCTGCCGATTGAGCTACACACCGATTTGAGAAAAAGACGACCTAGCTAGCAGGCTTGTATCCTCCTAAGCACAAACTGGCTGGTAAGAACCAGAGGCCATAAGTGGTGCCATTCATCTACCTTGTCGGAAAAAGCCCACACGTCACACCTCCTTGACCATCCGCTTCCGAATCAGTTTTGCGATCTTTCGAGTCTCCGTTTAACACAGTCGCAAATACTCCAACCACCGCCATAGCCGCCGGCGAACAGGCTCCAATCAAAATCCGAGCCGGAAGGCATTATTCCACCCGTTCCCCAACACTTTGAACATTTGGGATCGACCAATTTTTTGAGTCGCCGACGCAACAACGTCAGCAACCTCTTGGAGTAATTGTGCTCATGGTTCGCGAAATCGCAAAAAAGATCCCGCCACTCGCTATAGGTCAGTTCATCCAGAGCCCGTCGTAGCACTTTGCCATTTTTGTTATACAACAGGATGACGGCAGAACCAATACCACATTTCTCCTGATCCATAATGGACTGGAGTTCTTGCAATGGCATACAAATCACCTAATTGGCAAGGTAAGATTCCCCTTGCAGACACTTTTTGCTGGCTACACTGTAGTACAAAATAATCGACCAGTCAAACAGAAAACTGCTCTGAGAGAGAATTTAGAAAAAACCCCATTTCGACATATAGTCATGGCTGGGGCTGGCCAGTTAACAACTTCATCATCCTACAGTCACGCATCCAGTACAGGCCACCCATCAAAGTCCATATCGTCATCGGCATCTTCTTGCGAAGAGGGATCATTCAGAATGCAACAACTGCGGGAGAAGATGAGAAAGTCGGGCGGTGTAGAGTGCAAAACATTTTCCTCCCACCACCGTGCTGCTTTGGGGTGCTCTTTGCGAAGAGCTTGCATGGCCTCCGCGGTAGACACTTTGTAGTCACCTGCACTGGAAGACAAGCTACCTGAAGCACCCAAAGGTATCTCTAACCCCACCCAAGCCTGGCGCACCCAGTAGGGCGCCCGACCCGGAGGAGCAATCGCAATCAAAACTGTCAACATATAGTTACTCTCCAAACAAGAGGCCTTAGACCTTGTGATATCTGCACCGTATATTTAAAAGCTGTTCCTGTAAAGGATTTCTTTGGTGGTGCATTCTGGATGAATCCTGTCGTGTACTAAGCTTTGCTTTAGTGCCGCGATTGGCCCTACTACTGCGGTTGGAACTTGGTTAAGGGAAAATAGGTGGGAAATAAAAATTGCTCCGGTACCAATCGGAGCGGTTTAGAGATTTTGTCTCACGGTGGGATGGTTCACTTACCGTAGACCATCCAAGCAGGACGGACAACGAGGATGAGTTGACCGTTGAGTCGGATGTTCTGGTCATCGCGCAGCACATCTTTGGGAGAGGTTCCCAAAATGAATGCTGTGTGAGATGTCGAACCATCCGTATCCGGTTCTGGACCGGCGAACTGACGGAACTCTTCATCATCTTTGGCGGTAATGTTCTCAAGCCACTGGCGAATGAACGTAACCGCCTGGTCTGCAGTGTAGGGATTGGGCAGAGCCGATGGCTTGTGGTCAGCCTTGTCATCGACCCAGTCGTAAAGGCAGAGCCCACATCCTGGGATGACCTCGTAGTGTGTAAATGTCCTGGGCTTCCCCCCTGAACATTCGCACAAAAATGCCAGATGGACGGCGTGCGATAACGCCTCTTCTGACAATTCAATTCCGACTGACATCCCGCCGAAGGCAGTGATGCCGCCGAACCAGTAATCTATCATTGCAACCTCGCTTCGCAAGGAGCTCCCTGGAGCCCCCTGCAGGATAAGATGGGCATATTATGTTCCAACAGCACTTTAGTGTCAAATAAAAAAAGCAGTCCCACAAAGGAGATTTTACTGGCGAAGTCCTGCATAGCTTTGGCGACGCAGGATGGTGCATTCTGGATGAAGCCTGCCGTGTAGTGATTCTGCTGTCCAGCAGAATCTACTACTGCGGTGGGAACTTGGTTGAGAGAAAATAGATGTGGTTTGGGTAAAGAAAAAGCAGGATGGAGTTGGGCTCCAGAGCCTGCTCAAGTTGTTAGGGTTGCAGTGTCAGGTACTGTTGAAAGATTGGTCGATGACCACCCACGGCGCAGTTACCACCCACTTACCATCAGTGGGGCATACACCATTGGTAACTTGCCATCGCCATTGGCAGTATAGATCGGCTGGTCGGCCTATCTCGGGATGAGATGGTATGACCTTCCAGATCTTATTACTTGCCCGCACAACGGTTTCGTGCACCATGGATTTACCGTTGTCGTCTGAAAGTATCCCTCCTGTCTGGGGGTAGGATGGGACGACTTGCCAGACCCGCGGCTCTGCCCCGTCTCCCAGTCGGTGCCAATACCAACCAACTGGGACACCGGCCTCTAGGCACCCTATTTCTGACGACAACACCTCATCGGTGTCTATCCTCACATCGGGCGCGCGAGGGATCGGGAGGGTAACACTTTCCACATCCCCCCCGCTAGAGAAAACTATTGAGTCCGGCGCGATGCTGACCCAGTTGTCGCCATTGACAATGGGGTGCGAAGAATGGGCTTCTTTAAGGTCTGTAAAGAGAGCCATGTAACGCCAGGCTGTTACCATCGTAACCAACACGAGGATACCTGGCCAGACACGATCCCACATGGCCCATCGGTTTGGGGACATTCGATACTCCTTTCTGTCAAGGAGCTCCCTGGAGCCCCCTGCAGGATAAGATGGGCATATTATGTTCCAACA